>NZ_JBFTPF010000010.1:0-177606 GCF_056398345.1 Paenibacillus sp. 01T442 | reverse complement strand
CGGGATGCGGACCATATGAACGCAGCGACGCAAGGTCTTCAAACGTTACCCGTAATCCGAGAGTATAGCCCTTAATATTTTCCGTTTCTTCAGTTACGTTGATGCCTGCACTTATATCAAATATCCCGGGGATACGATCCCGAAACGATAACAATTGATCCAGCAATTCCTGTTGCTTGATTGGCGTGACATTAGTATTGAACTTGAATACAACGAGATGTTCGTACATCGCTAAATTGCTCCTTTTTTAAGCTTAATGTTGTGGTGCTATAGTTCTGCGTTCGTGCAACAGCCTGTCTATTTGGCAGCCTGCACATGATACCTACGCTACTGGAGGTTMAACTTAAATTCCGAAATGTTCACGAACTAGTCTAAATTGTTCTTTAACACTTAAGCTTTTTGTTCTTTCAATGGTTTTGATACCATTATCAATACAGGCATTTCTAATATCATGAGAAAACTTCACCATGTTTTTGTTGCCGTTTTTGATTGCTTCTGATGGACTAGCTGTTTGGTTAATAACATCCAAAATCATCTTATGGTCTTCCCTGAAGAAATATAGCCTTTCTATTTCTTTATCAGACGTGTAGAGACATATCATTCTTTCTTTAGGAATAAAGGGTAATATTAATTCAGGCATTATTCCTAAATCTATTATGATTGGTGTATCGGTAGGCATTTTCAACAAATCAATAACATAAAACTCCATCATTTCTTCGACAATTTGAAAAAGCCATTCACAATGTTCATCATTGGGTTTATTAAACCATTTGTCCCAGTCCAAACCAGGATGAGGATATTGAATGGCGGGGTATTCAACAGGGCTAGTGAATGGTCTATATTTTAAGACATTATCCTCTAGCGTTTGAAATCCTAACTCCTCAACAAATTTCTTTGTCATTGTGGTCTTGCCCGCGCAACAACCACCATTTAACCAATAAACATGCTTTAATTGTTCTTTCAGATAATTATCATTAACTTTCATATTTACCCTCCTCAAATTACCAATTTTGAGGAAGTTGGCGGATTCTTATCGGCTTTCTATAACTGTGAAAGTACATAATTGAATCCTCCTTTCCATAGCATACCATTAGCATTCGACTAGCTGGTTATTTATTCCTCTTGCGTTAAGAAAACCCACTTTCTCTCCTGCATGGAGTTCTGTCTTCGTTCAGTTCACTATAGAACTTTATTTCAAATAAATAACTTTATTTCTCTAACAGATAATTTGCATATCCCCGCCGCATGCGTTACTATGTTTATATCGACAAATTTGCAGGTCTAAATAAGGAGGATTACGCGTCCATGTGCCCCCGTACCAAAGAACAAAATGAGCTCATCCGCATGCAGCGCAGTGAACAGATCCTTGACGCTGCCGCGCGTACCTACTTCCACACGAGCGGCAGCTTTGATATTCGCGACGTCGCCCGCGAGGCGAAGATCGGTTACGGCACGGTATACCATTATTACCCCAACCGACATTTATTAATAGAAGATGTGCTGGGCAGCGGCTTCGAGCGATGCGAGCAAGCCCTTGCAGAATGGGCAAACATCTACGGCGGCGGCCAGGATGAGAGACAGATGTTGACGTATTGTAAGGCGCTGCTCCGGCTGTGGCAGTCGGACGCCCGCGCATATCTCGTCTACAAAATGGCGGCGGAACATTATGCAGGCTTGCCTGAGAGGGATCGGCACTCTACCAACAGACGATTCATGGAACGGCTGTATGTTCCGCTCCAATCGATCGCCCAGCGCGAAGACGACAGCGTAGACCTTATGCTTGCCGTGCTGGTTGGCTGCTGCGGACTGTACTACTATGCGGGCGCTTCGGAGCTGGACGTCGATCGAATCGCCAAGCTCGCGATGCAAGCTATTACGAAGGAGTCCTGATACGAACATGGTGATCTTAAAAAGCAAGCATGAAATCGAGGCTATCCGCAAGGCATGCCAAGTGGTTGCCGAATGCCATCGCACGATCGCCCCGCTCATCAAACCKGGAATCACGACGAACGAGATTGAGCGCATCTTCGAGGACATTATCTTGAAGCACGGCGCCAAGCCCTATACGAAGGGCTACAAGGGCTATCAATATGCGACCTGTGCCTCCGTTAACGACGTGATCGCGCATGGCTTTCCTAGAGATAAGCCACTTGAGGAGGGGGATATCGTGACGATCGACACAGTCGCAGAGCTCGACGGCTGGCTCGGTGATTCAGCCTGGAGCTATGCTGTCKGGAAGATCTCGCCGATAGCCGAGAAGCTGATGCGTGTCACGAAGGAATGCCTTGACCTCGGTATCGCGCAAGCKCAGCCCGGCAATCGGCTCGGCGATGTGACAAGCGCTATCCAGCGGCATGCCGAATCGAACGGATTCGGCGTCGTGCGTGACCTACTCGCTCATGGCATCGGCCGGGATCTGCACGAGGCGCCGAACTATATGCATGTCGGCAAGCCCGGCAAAGGCTACCGCATCAAGGAAGGCATGGTGTTCACGATCGAGCCAATGATCACCGAAGGCACCTACTACATGACAATCGATCCGGACGGCTGGACCGCGCGGACGCTGGACCGCAAGCTCGCCGCCCAATACGAACATACGATCGCCATCACAGCTGAAGGTCCACAAATCCTGACCGCGCAATAAAATAAAAAGAAGTCGACCACGAGATGGTCGACTTCTTTTTTCGTATTCGACATAGCATATTTCTTCATCCGATACATGCGTTTATCCGCTCGCTTATAGAGCTCAAAGGCACTTTCCAAAAAAAATGGCTGGAACCGAATACTACGGTGATCGTATAACTCGTTCCCGTCTTCAAGCCGAAACAGATATCATTAAAACATTATACCCTTGCATGAGCCGATCCCCTTTTATCCGTTAGTTCAATATCGGCCGTTCTTTATTGAATATTAAATCATCAAAAAAGACTTTATGGTCAGGGAATAAGTTGTCAGGTAACTCATCGAGTGCAAAAAATGCATTATGCATAGATTCGGCGTTTTGTTTGATTAATTCACCTTCATATTCTTTACAAGTGAAAATGAATTGAACCATTGAAACTTGGTCTCCATTAGAAAAGGTTTTATCATATTTTGAACCTGAATAAACTCCAAGCAACTCAAGTTTCCCTAAATGTAAACCGGTTTCCTCGAAGACTTCTCTCCTCGCTGTATCTTGAACGGTTTCCCCTAACTCCATAAACCCTCCTGGAAGACCCCACTTTTCGTTATCCAAACGTTGTTGTAATAGTAACCGATTTTCTTTATCAAATATAAAAGCTCCAGAAACCACCATGATGACTTTCTCATGTCCAACCATAGACCTTACATGTTTTATGTAATCCATTGTTATACCCCAATTTCTTTCAGAGCCAAGGTTTATCAAGCTGCCGGATCGATTTTCACTTTTCGCCTGAAGGCACGTCAAATTCGACCTCAGCCGGTATCGGATCGCCGAAGTCCGGGTTTCCGTCCGCCGTCCAACCGAATTTCTGCATTCTGGCGCTTCTTCGGTTACTACCGCCTTCAGATACCGGTATGGCATGATAGACGATCCAGTCTTCCGTTCCGTCCGGGGATACGGTAAAGCTGTTATGGCCAGGGCCGAAGACGGAGTTTTCAACTGATTTACAGAAAACGGGTTTCTCGCTCTTGGTCCATGAAGCCGGATTCAGTAGATCGCTGTCTTCCTTTGCGGTCAGCATCCCTAGTGCGTAGTCATCGGACCAGCATGTGCTTGCGGAATAAATCAGGAATACTTTGCCGAAACGCTTAAGGAAGCAAGGCCCCTCATTTATCGCCATCCCGCCTTTATGCTCCCAATCGTATTCCGGCTTGGTGAGCAGCGATTCCTCCCCCTTGATCGTCCACGGGTTTTCCATTTCGGCGGCGTAGACCGCCGAGCCGTATTTCGGAAAATGGCCGTAGCCCGCGTACATGAAAAAGAGCTTCCCGTTGTGCTCCAGCACCGTTCCGTCCAATCCGGGCAAGGCCGTATTCACGGCCCCCTTCATCTGCCATGTTCCATCGAGAGGATCGGCATGCTCATTTTCAAGCACGTAGATTTTGCGGCTTTCGTCTCCGCCTCCGTCGTTGTCCGTGAAATAAATGTACCATTTGCCTCCGAGATGATGGATTTCCGGTGCCCACAGTTTCCTGCTGTCCAACCCTTCCGCCGGAGGAGTCCAGACGGTCTTCATCGCGCCGTTCGCAATTCCGCTCATCGATTCGGATTTCCATAAATCCAACCGGTCGCCCCGCGTCACCATAAAATAATAATGACCGTCCGTATGCCGATATATCCAAGGATCAGCACCCTTTTCCAATATTGGGTTTCGAAATGTTTTCATCTGCATCGTGCTCATATAACGACTCCTTCCACTCCATGACGATATTAACGTGTTCATGAATCCTTGAAGCAGGTTGGCCTGCGTCAGCACGAACGCTTCTGGCTTGTGAATCAAAATTGGACTCCACCTTGACCGCGATCAAGCTTGAAATCCCAACGCCATTCTTTTGCATCCACAGTACTGACATTATCCAATACTTCTCTAATGGTCCGCATACCGCATATGGCAACGGAAACATCGGGATTAGAGAGAACAAAATCTAAGGCGATCCTATGAGGATTGATCGTCTCAAGTGACTCTGGCGCAACGCGCTTCATAAAGCGATATAGAGATTGGCTCGTCAGCGGCCTCATGACGACGACTCCAACGTCATGCTTAGCGGCTTCTGGAATGATTGGATCTGCAGCACCCTGATAAAAGAGATTATACCGAACTTGAATGACATCGAAATATCCTGATCGAATGGACCAAAGCAATACGTGATCAGGAACCTCGTTCGTGATTCCGATGAAACGTATTTTACCTTGTTCTTGACATACTTTTAGTGCATCCAGCGGTCCGTCATTCACAATTCGGTGATAATCCTCTTCTGTTAAATACCCTCCATGGAATTGCATAACATCGATGTAATCGGTTTGGAGATTCTTCAAGCTTGCATCGACGGATCGAATCACATCGTCATAGCCAAGATTTGAGGGAACCTTTGTAGCAATATACGCCTCATGACGACGTTCTTTTAACACGGCTCCGATTATACTTTCGCCTAACCCATTTCCATAACCCTGTGCCGTATCAATATAATTAAGTCCCTTGTCCAAAGCCATATGAAGAGAATCGATAACCACGTCACKGCTTTTCTGAGCTTCATAAGGTTCCAAATAGTTATCCAGCCCCATCGGTGCGCCACCGAATCCAACACAAGAAACGTTTAAATTCGTACGTCCAAGTCTTCTATATTCCATTCTCAACACCGCCTCTTAACTTTTATGCGAGGTTAATTTCTTTGATAAGCTCTAGTGGAATCTTCGGTCTCCGTGCTTCAGTGAGAAGTCCGTTCATTTCCTGCTGGACATCAGTCACTTGCGTATAGCAATACCCGCAAATGTAGTCGATATCCTTAATCGCTTGGGTAATGCTTCGGAATCGCTCAATAAATGCCTCTTCCGTCACCACCTGATTGCCGTACCCCCAGCCTTTATCAGTTTGGAAAGCGATCCCGCCAAATTCACTAATGATGATGGGCTGGCCACGATACGTGTATCCTTGGGCTAGGGCATATTTCCCTTTGTTGAATGCCCATTCGTTGTTTACGATAGGGGATTTATCCGCGTAACGCTGGAGGAATTCCGAACCGGCTTCCACATAATCATGTAAAGTCAAAATGTCTGATATGGTATGTTCCCATCCGTCATTTGTGATGACAGGACGATTCGGGTCCATCGATTTAGTCAAATGATAGATGCCCTCAGTGAACTTCTGCTGCTTACGGTCATTCAAAATTTGCATGACGCCCCAAGACTCATTAAAGGGCACCCACGTTATGATGCTATGATGATTATACTGCTGCCTTACAATCTCGATCCATTCCTTGGTGAAGGTCTCAACTGCCTCATCATTAAATTCAAAGGTGGCTGCCATCTCAGACCATACCAAAAGCCCTTTGACATCGCACCAATATAGGAACCGCGCATCTTCAATTTTCATGTGCTTCCTCACACCGTTGTATCCCATGGCGAGAATAGCATCAATATCCTCTATTAATGCTTGCTCCGAAGGCGGCGTCAAATGACTGTCGGACCAGTACCCTTGGTCTAAAATTAACCGCTGATAAATAGGCGTATTATTGAGGAGAACTTTACCTTTTTCGATCGAAATCTTCCTCATGCCGAAGTAAGAATACACGTGGTCGATCACCACATCATCTTTAAATAAAACAAATTCCACATCATATAAGTTCGGACTTTGCGGAGACCATCTGCTTACCTTCCATGGACCATTAGCCTCATGCAGCAAATCTACCTCCAATTGCAGCCAAGCCCGATCCACGATCAAAGCGGTTTGTTTGAGGATCTTCCCCTTAAAACTAATTCGAGTCTCTAAGCGAAGCTGCCCCTGCTTTAAATCACCATGCGTTTGGTATTCGAAGCGTACCGATTGACGGTCTAGATCAGGTGTCATTTTCACGGATTTGATATAAGATTCCGCCACATATTCCAACCATACACTTTGCCAAATTCCAGTTGTTTGAACATAAAAGCATTCGAAATTGTCTTTTACCCAACGCTGCTTACCGCGTGGTTGCGTGCAGCTCTGGCTGTCCTCTACCTTCATGACGAGGCTATTTGACTGACCAAATTGAATATAGGGCGTAATATCAAATGAAAACGCAGCGTATCCACCTTGATGTTGACCTACACACGTTCCGTTCACCCACAATTTAGCGAGATAGTCCACCGCTTGGAAATGCAGGATGATCCGTTTGCTTTCTTGTTCCTTCGGAACTTCGAGCAATCGGTGATACCATATTTGAGGGTGAAATGCCTCTTCCCCAATACCGCTGGCCTTCGTTTCATAAGTGAACGGTACCATGATCTTGAGGTCCCCATTAAACTCCTCGTACCACTTTTCTTTCTCTCCAACGTTCCCGTCATCAAACCGGAATTCCCACTCACCGTTTAAACTATTCCATGATTCTCGCACAAACTGAGGCCTTGGATAGTCCTTTATATACATTTTTGTCGACATCTTGTGATGATCACTCCTACTTCTTATGATTGTGTATAAGTTGACCGCGCACAAACCATCTTGTACGCGGGAAATACATTCAGTTAATTGGTCCGGAAAAATTCAACATTATCGATATCTGCCCATTGGCTGCTGCTGCTATTTGAGGCGAAAAATCCGACGGCCGCTTGACCATTAGTCACGCTAATGCCGGAGATCGTCACCTGCGTCCAAGTCGAAGTAACCGGGAAATTGGTTTGTCGAGCAGTCCCACCATAGTCTTTCACTTCCATATAATTACTGGTTTGGCCGCCACTGCTCCTCAAATAAGCTCGCATCGTATACGTTCCGTTTTGCAGACCTGTAATTGTCTGACCAACATAAGCTGTACCTGGTGAACTAATGCCTGCAAGACCGATGAAGTAGTTCCCTCCTCCAGGTGCACGCGCGATGCCGTCGTTAATGCCATGAATGTGAATCCGATCTGGATAATCGGACCCATATGTCGTCCATCCGTTCACATTTGCCGTTTCATATCCCCAGTTATTCGTTAGATTGACATTCAGCGGCGTGGTCGAAGCGGTTTTGATAAATTCAACGTTGTCAATATCCGCCCATTGGCTGTCGCTTGTATTCGCAGCGTAAAAACCGATAGTCGCCTGTGTATTTATTACACTAATACCAGTGATGGTTACCTGCGTCCAAGTTCCTGTAACKGGAAAATTAGTTGTCATCGTAGGTCCACCATAGTCTTTCACTTCCATGTAGTTACTGGTTTGGCCGCCACTGCTCCTCATATAGGCTCGCATTGTGTAGGTACCTCTATCCAGACCTGTGATCGTCTGACCGATATAAGCAGTACCAGGAGAACTAGTTCCTGCAAGACCGATGAAGTAGTTTCCGCCACCCGGTGCACGTGCAATACCATCATTTAGTCCATGAATGTGAATCCTGTTTGGATAATCGGCTCCCGAAGGTGCCCATCCGTTCACATTCGCCGTTTCAAAACCCCAATTATCGGCAAGATTCACGTTCGAGGGAGTACCTGCATTTCCCGTCCGCAAGTAAATGCCAGTACTAGGAAAGTTGGCGGATGTGACTGCCATAACGCGAGTCGTATCAACAGCCATTAATGAATTCCAGTTGGAAAACTTCGTGTCCGATACAGGGAATACATTATATAAATAACCCCAAGTCGCGCCGTTATCGGAGCTGATCATCGTTCGCATCGATGAATAACTGTCTCCCGTGTTGGCGCTGTCATCATCCGTTTGGAAGCTGGCCATTAATCTGCCATCGCCCAGTTTGACGACAAATGGTGCTCCGGCTTTTTTCCCTGTATTCGTTGGAATAAACATGGTTTGACGGGAACTTGACCAGTTTATACCATCATTGGAAATTTTGTACTTGATCACAAATGGATGCCCACTTACGTCCGTGGCCTCAAACACTACAATATACCTGCCGTCTGCCATTTTTGTGAAAACCGGCATGCCGTCTCTGGAGCTATTAGCCACCCCGTCGCTGACAACTGTCGCGCTGCTCCAACCGCTTCCGTTCCAGGTTTTCATCAATAATTTCTGCTTTCCCGAGGTACCGACAACGGCCGAGCTATCATCCGCATACATGACGGAAATCGTGCTTCCCACATAACCGAGGAATGGCTCCCATACCCCAGTGAAAGAGGTTTCCGATTCGGTCGCTATTTGTCCATTTGCCAGATCCGACCAGGTGCTGCCTCCATCGCTGCTCTTTCGAACTTTCAAATAAGTGGTATACGTGCTGCCAGAATGTATGACCACGCGATAAGCCAACCAAATATCTCCATTGGTTAATAGGAGCATCTGACCGTTGCCGACATCCCCATTCGCATCAGAAGCGGCTGTAATAGGCGCTCCCCATGTAAGGCCACCATCCGTGCTTTTCGCTACCTTAACTTTCGTAAAACCTCCGTCCGCATTTGAATCAAAGGAAGCCAACATGTTGTTGCTACTCAGCTGAAGCATCCTCGGATACCAGACTCCACCTGTACCGGTAGTGTAAACTGTCGTGTTTGATGTTGGCCAAGCCATCCCGCTCGTTGCCGCTTGAGCCATATTGAAAGGAATAATAAGCGAAGCCACCATCATCAAAACCATCATGAATTTACCCAAGCGCAAACGACTTTTAGCTTTCATCTTTACATTTCCTCCTTTGAAAAAATGTTAATCTAACAGCTTGATTCATTTCGAGCTTGTGTCGTATCTAGAGGCAATATAAAGTAATTAAACTATGAATCACCTCCTTACTAAGGATAAATTGGTAAAGAGCCACGATGGCGACGCTGAACGAATACCGATTTTTCCGTGCATCCATGCATTCGCATCCGTCCATTCCAAGGCAGGTTGCTTCGAATCGTTTACATATACCTTCATTGTTGCTCCACTTACGTCTACAGCGATGTGTACGATTGATCCAGTGGCAAAACTGATCGGAGCTGAATCTACTTCATTCTGGTCATAATTCATTTTCTTCAGGATCATACGTCCGTTGCGGAAGGTCAGTTGATAACCCATGAACGAATCCCTTACTTGTTCGGGAAATTCAGATTCGTTCGTGACACGAAACAAGAGCCCTGCCTCTTCAATAGAATCTGCAGTGGATTTCAAATCAACTTCCACCCTATAATCCGTCCATTCATCGCTGCCTGCATACATTTTGGCATCGGAGCCCTCAGTCTGTACGGCATACCCTTCTTCACGTTTCATCCATTTGCCATACATATCTTCAGGCAAAATTTGACTAAACATATTTGAGTTCTTTTCAGTCGGCAGTTCAGAGATTCTGTATATATCTAAATAGCGGTAATTCAAATTTCCTTTAACCAGTTTTACTGTCAAAATATGCTCGCCTTGTGTTAGCTTCATATTTCCTATGTGCTTTTTAACCCACGGGTTTCCTTCGCTCTGACTCATATGGCCTAATTCAAAACGTTGAGGTTTCCCATCAACCTGCAGTTCCACCACATTTTCATTCCCGTCTTCCTTCATCATGGCATCAAAACCRTAGGTTCCGTCTGACTCCACATTAATTCTATATGCGAGCCAGTCTCCTTTTCCCGCCATCGTAACGTCATTACTGCCGTCTTCACTCGTTTGGATCGGAACACCGTCTTCTTCGCGCATAACAGACCCTTTAATGGGATGCCCGACATGAAATCCTTGATCTTTTTCTCCCAAATAATGAACTGCTTCAATACTTCCGGGAACCGGTTTGGCTGTCTCATAGTCACTGCTGCCATCCGCTTCGTTAGAAAAAGCTGTGTATTCCAACGTCGGCTTGATGTGGCGATATGCATACCCGATTTTCCCAGGTTTCGCATGGATATCTGTAAGAGTAAGCTTGTTCATTTGATCGAAATAGATGTTAGTACCTCGCGCATTACTCTCAACTCGAATGGTATGCAGCTTAGTAAAGTCCATTGCTTGGGGAAGCTGAGAAGTTGCAAGCTGCTTCCTATTCCCACTCTTCATCTCGAACAAGGCTATACTTCGCAATGCGGGATCAATACCAACAGAGTAATAATTATTGTCATCCGTATAGGAAAAGACGGTCTCGAAAGAAGCCTCCGCCACTCGTGTATTCTCCATGTTCATGCGAAAATTAAATTCTGCTGTAAACCGATTCTTATCGGCAGCTTTACTGCTCAACCATTTCGTTTCATTTACATTGTCACGAACATCCCAAAGCTTCTGATCCAACGGCTTATTGACGCCATCATAAAAATCCGGCATTCGTGGAACTGGTTGAGGAAAATGAGTGCCATCGCCAAGAACAACCATTTTCTCGCCATTAAAAACGATTCGGTCCATATTTAGCATCCGAACCGGAGGCCCTTCCTTCGAATGGCCAATTAAATTATGATAAAAAATATAATAAGCATCAAGGTTTGGACCTATCACACTGGAACTATGGCCCAGCCCATTAAAATCTTGTTTCGTGCTGATGACGATCGGGTTATTTTCTGGCACTTTGTAGGTGCCGATTGGCGAGTCCGTCGCTACTGCGTAATTGATCCGATATCCTTTACTGAACACGTGATTTCCTGTATAAGTCATGAAATATTTGCCGTCGCGTTTAATAATCATTGAACCTTCCGTCCAATGGCCCAAAAAAGCGCTAAGCGTCTTTTCCTCAGTCATTGTGTAAGGATCCGACATTTCGTGTCCAATAATACCTTTACCACTCGCGTGCGTAAAATACCACTTGCCGTCATCATCAATAAATACAGAGCCATCAATGGATAAACCCAGATTTTCAGTTTGAATCGTAAACGGTCCAGTAGGGCTCTCGCTGCGAAGCACATAATGGCCTTTTCCGGCAGGCGAGGTGTACATATAGAAAAACCCATTCCAGTAAACGACTTCCGGTGCGTAAGCTCCTTCGGTCAGTGGGTCTTCCGTAGCTAGCCCTTCATATTTCCAATGAATCAAATCGCTTGAGCTCCAAGCTTTAATGCCCACACGAAAATCCTTCGTACTGCAATACAAATAATAGAGTCCGTTATATCGCATCACATAGGGATCGCCTATCCCGTAATCAGGCCATTCCTGCTCAAGCGCCAATGAATTCTGATACGATTCCCCAAGCGTGGAATTCAACATAGGACCTCTTCCTTTCCCGCTAAATGAAATTGTAATCACTATGGCTAATAGGGATATAACTAGACCAATAACTATCCGTTTTGACCGTATCCTACGTTTGGTCATTTTAATCCACTAATGCTTAAGGATTCGATAAAGTACCGCTGGCAGAGAAAAAACACCAAGACAACTGGCACTAAGGCGATCAATGAAGCAGCCATCATGTTGGGATAGTTGGCTTGCGAGATATAGTTTGATTGCAAACTCGCAATAATAACTTGAATCGTTTGTTTTTCAGTCGAATGCAAATAGATCACCGGTCCAAGAAAATCGTTCCATATCCCCATGAATCCAAGTGCAGCCTGCGCGGCAATGGCCGGCTTAACGATGGGAAGCGCCACAGTAGTAAACGTTCGGAAATAGCTCGCACCGTCTATTTTGGATGCATCAATTAAATCCGAAGGAATGCTCCCTTGCATAAATTGCTTGAAGAAAAAGATCGTGACGATATTTCCGAATAAGCCAGGTACAATGAGAGGAAGCAGCGTATCCACCCAGTTCAAGTAAGAAAAACCGATAAATTGAGGAATCATCACCACGGAGTAGGGAATCATCATCGTGCCGAGCAAACAAAGAAAAATAGTCTCTTTAAACGGAAAATTAAATTTGGAAAACGAATAAGCAGCCATCGCGGAAACAAACAATCCCACGCTCAAAACACAAATCACAATAATAAGACTATTCATAAAGCCGGTTAACAACGGGGCTTTATTCCAAACCTMCACAAAGTTATTCCATGTAAATGGGGCCGGTATCCATGTCGGCGGGAGATCAAAAACATGCTCTTGCGTTTTAAATGCTGTCGAGACCGTCCATGCAAATGGAGCCAGCATAACAAAAGAACCGAGAAGTAAAATAGCGTAGGCCATTACATTCGTAGACCGCTCATTTCTATTCATCGCGCAACCTTCCTTTCTCTAGTCGTTATATACCCAACGTTTGGATAATTTAAATTGAATGAGTGTGATGATGAAGATTAAGATACCTAATACCCATGCGACCGCACTCGCGTAACCCATGTTGAAATACTTAAAAGCTTCATTAAAGATATAGAAGACGATGGTTGCCCCGCTGTATTCCGGTCCACCATCTGTTGCCATAATGTACATTTGGCTAAACGATTGGAATGTACCGATAATCCCCATGACAATTACAAAGAAATGAATCGGTGAGAGTAAAGGAAATGTAATATAACGAAATAGACTCCAACGGTTCGCACCATCAACGGTTGCCGCCTCATAATAATCGGAAGCAATGGCCTGAAGCCCCGCCAAATATAAAACCATGTTTCTGCCTATGCCCCCCCATAAGCCCATAAGTATGAAGGAAGGCTTTACCCAATGAGGATCACCTAGCCAGTTAGGTCCCTGGACGCCAAATAAACTATAAATCCAATCATTAATCAATCCATAATCATTATTCAAAATCCATTGCCATAGCAAAGCAACAGCAATGATTGGGGAAATGACAGGAATATAGTAAATCGTTCTCAGGAAAGAAACCCCTTTAAGTTTGCGATTCATCAGAATAGCAATAAAAAGAGAAAAGGCCATTCCTATTGGTATTTCAATAAGTAAATATAAGGTGTTGTACAACGATTTATAAAACTTCTCATCCACTATCATTTCTTTATAATTTCCAATGCCATTCCATTTCGCAGGACTGACCATGTCCCAATCCATAAAACTTAACACAAACGATGATACGAGGGGCGCGAGCCCGAAGATCATAAATCCGAGAACCGGAATAGCAACAAATAAGTACGACCATACGATTTCACGCCGTCTAAAACCTGGTATTTTTCTTGCCGTTATCATACTCATCCCACCTGTTTTTAGGACGAAGGACGAAACTGGAAGCCATCGGCTTCTATTTTCGTCCTTCCATATCCTTATTTATTATTTCTTGTTTCCTTTATCGTAGAGCTCTTGAAGCTTAGGTTTCATTTCTTTAGCCCATTCCTCAGCTGTTTGTTTCCCTTCCCATACGCGGCTTACTTCTTGGTTAAAGGTGTCGAGCCATTTCGTATCTACGGATCCTGCAGCAATCGGCGAATGTCCGTAATCTTCAATGATGTCTAGGAATACTTGGCGATTTGCCGGAGCCTTATCCATTTTCATGAACTCACCTTTCGCCATATCGACCAGGTTCGGAACCGCTTGACCCAACTGGTAGTTTTCTTTCTGTGAGTCACGATCTAGACTTAAATAAGCAGCCAAGTTAAATGCATCTTCAGGAAATTTGGTTTTGCTGGAAATTACGAAACCTGCTGAGCCTAACCAAGTTGCCGTTTTACCTGTTTTCGGACTTGCAGGCCACGCCGCAATGTCCCATCCGAAAGGCAGCTTCCAGAAACCAGGCTGATCCCACGGTCCCATTGGGAACATACCTATCTTGCCTGCAACAAAGCGGGCATAACCACCTTGCGCTTTCTCATCGGTTGGCGAAGGACTAACTTTATATTTCAATTTTAAATCAGCTACGAATTGTAAGGCTTCTATGAAAGCAGGCTCATCAATTTTGATGGTTCCTGTATTGTAATCAATGTAGTCCCCACCATTAGCCCATACAGCTGACTCTAATGAGTAGCCCGCTACTCCAAAAACATCGGTTTTTCCATTAGCGCCTTGTGTTGTGATTTTTTTGGCAGCTTCAATCATATCATTCCAAGTCCATTCGCCAGCTTTTGCGCTTGGATATTTTACCCCCGCTTTATCAAACAGATCTTTGTTATAAGCGAATGCCCATGGGCCGACATCTTTAGGTAAACCGTACAGACTTCCTTTCCCTAAAACTTTACCATCGAAGCGATAACGGTCTAGCCCTTTTTTCCAAACATTACTCTCTTCAAAAGATTTTGATGACTTGATGAGATCATCCATTTTTAGTAGAGTTCCGCTACCGGCAAGCTTTTGAAACAGAGGCTCACCTGCATAGAAAACATCCGGCGCTTTACCTGAAGCAACTAGTGTTTCCAACTTTTGGGCATATTCAGCAGGAGGTACTATGGTATATTTCACTTTCTTTGTAGGATACTTCTGCATATAGGAATCAGTTAGCTTTTGAAATACCGCTTTTTCCGTATCGCCGCCCCAACCCATAAAGGAAATCTCGGAATTCTCTGCTGGTTTGGCTGTTGCAGCTGCAGGTGTTGCCTGGGCAGAAGGTTGCGTGGTGGATTTGTCTGTCGATTCCGTTGTGCTTTTTGAGCATCCCGTTACAACCATAGCAAAACTTAGCATTAGAGGCACTGAAAGCTTAGCCATTTTACTTTTCAATACGTTCATTTAAACTCCCCCAAATCAGATTTTGGTTTAATAAGGCATAAAATTAATAAGCAAGAATTATGAATTGTGAAGCGGTTACACAAACAATATTTCCTTCCTTCCCTTATTTTCAAAAAAAACATTTAATTCGTTTTATTACAAATAAAATGTTTATATTCATACAATACTTAATTTTTACGTAATTGTCAACGCTTTCATTCAATTATTATGTTTGTTTTAACGAAATATACTGATAAAGCCCAACCGTTACATATAATACGTAACAGTTGGGCTTTATGGTATTTCCTATTCTATATTTTTATACATATTGAATTTTCATCACAATTGCTTGGGCATAATCGCCGAAGCCGCGACCAAATAAGTTGATTCCTCCATGGTGCAAAGCATCAGGTTTAACCCCAATTTTGAATCCAATGAAAGGATATTTCTCAAGATGAAGATCCGCAATCGAGACAGAGGACGTTTTCTCATTATCGACGGAACTCCGCTTTTCATCCACCCTCCATGTTTTCAGAATACCGTATTGCGTACTGCTGTCATTCCACCACAAAGGATTAAGCTTGCCTCTATGGTCGCCGAAATCGCCTGGTGATGTCCAGGTTCCTATCTCTATACCATTGACCCATACTGTAATGTCTGAAGGCCACTCATTGTTATAGTTAGGCGCTTCAGAACAAATTTCCAACGAAAACTCGATGGATGTAATCGTTGCATGCTGTGGAATCACTTTAGGAAAACGGTATTCAATCCATCCCTGCCGCAACCATATGATTTCAGCTGTTTTACTCTCTGGGTGATAAAAGCTAACCGGATCATCCTCCGGAATCACCATGCCGTTTAGATTGGCCATACCACAAGTCGGAGATACTTCGAAGTTTATAAAATGACCGATAGGCATCTCGATCTCATACAAATTGTTAGGATTTTTATACATGGCAATTGGATTCAAACACATGTGCACGTCATCAAAGTTACGGCTGCAAACCTTCATTGCCCCTCGAGATGCAGGCTGTAATTCCGTTAAGATAAGCCCTGATTCCTCCAATACCTTGACATTAATCGCAGTAGTCGAAACTGGAATTTTAAGCATCTCGGCAATTTCAATGATATTCAGATTATGATGTTGTAAGAGGAGTTTGATTATATTAATTCTGGTGTGAGAAGAAAGTGCATGAGCAACAGCGACTAATTGATTTGGTTCATTAATTGATAATTCCAACATACATAATCCCCCATTACCAAACTAAATTCTCGAACTTGTAAACGTTTATTACAATATATTATCGAATAATCCCATCTCTTGTCCACTTATTATATAAGAAATTATTTTTTAAGTAATAAAACACTCTTTATGTATTAAACTCACCCCGCATCCATCAATGCTATTGAAGTAAAATTAAAAAGCCCTACGATTTCTCGTAAGGCCAGTTTTATGGAGCGCAGATACACTATTGCGAAAACGCGCCCTTATTCATGTTTCGTTCCATTTATGCTCCCGGTTTATTAAGTAGACAACCGAATCAAGCCTTGTTTCCCCCATTGCTATGGATTGAACGGAAGGCAGCGCTTGACGAGCAAGATTGGTAAGAACTTGACCAGGAAGCATTTCGACAAACAAACGAACACCAAGCTCACTCAAAAGAGTTGTAGCTTGGTGCCATTGGACCGGATTCGCCACACCGCAAGCAAGATCATTGCGAATCGCATCCGCTGATCGTAATAATCGTGCGTTCGTATTCGCTACATACGGAAAACAGGGCTCTTTGAAAATCACTTTCTTCATTGCCAGCTCCAAATCATGTGAAACCTGACTGAGGAGTTTACAGTGGGACGGAACTGAGACTTGGAGAAGCTCAGCTTTTCGTGCTCCGTTCCTTCGAGCCTCCACAAACAGGTTTTGGATATGCTCCAGCTTACCAGCTATCGTGATTTGATGAGGGCCGTTGAGGTTAGCAATGCATACCTCTTGACCGCACTTGAAGGCTTTTTCAACCATGGAACGCAATTTCTGCTCTGCGATGCCTACAATGACCCCCATTCCGTAACCGAAACGAAACGAATTCTCCATCCATTCGGCACGCAATTTCACTAGCTCACATGCATCTCTAAATGACAGGACTTCCGAAATCACTGCTGCTGCGAAGGTTCCAACCGAATGCCCTGCTACGAAGTCTGGCTTTGCACCTTCCTGTATGAGCGCACGACCACTGGCAACTCCTGAGTAGAGAAGTGCCAACTGTACGGAAACCGTAGAGGATAGTGCTTCAGAAGTATCTATTGCAAGCGCATCTTTGTCCATGAACGAAGTCGCTTCATCGAGGGTTGTCTCGATCACAGGATGAGAAGGCAATTGATGCAGCATACCTGGAAATTGCGATCCTTGACCTGAAAACAAAAAAGCCACGCTCATCTTCTTTGACCTCCTTATACGTTGACCCAAGGATCCTTGACCAAACGAGGTCCTAAGTCCGCTCTCAAAAGCATGGAACCACTTCCTCTCGCATATTCCATTAATGAAACAGCTCCTAATGGCGTTTCAAGCTGAACATCGATTCGGACAGGAAATGACTTATGAAACTTGATTAATTCCTGGGCAACACTTTGCCCCAAACGTTGCGGAGTACGAATAACCACATCCAGATCACTTCCTGCGTGTGCTGTAGGTACCCCGCTGGCCAGTTCAAATCCGATACTGCCAGTTGGTCCCCACGATAAGCTATAAGCGGAATAAATCTCAATCAATTTATCAAGGAAATTAAAGGCTTCAATCTGTGAGCGCCGCGGACTTCTTTTCCATAACCGCTGCTCAATCAAGTCCTCTGGCTCAACCTTCTCTATGATGGCATCCATCGGCAAAAAAGCGGAAAACCGCTGACAGCGTGAATTCCCGCGAATACCAACAGGTATCCTGCCATATTTGGCAGTATCGCGGCGAACTACAACCCAGTTCGCATGATCTATGGAACCACCAACCCAATCCGGAATCGGGGTATCGACGATTAGGGAGCCTACCGATGGTATCCTCAGCAAATCATGTACCCTTATATCCATTGTTCCGCCAGCTTGAGACGAACTGCAATAGAAGCGGCTCGATTTATTTTCGCCTCTCCGGAAAGAAGGCGGCTGCTCAGGTCCGGTGAAGATTTACGCGAAGCCGAGATGGCATCCATCAGAAGATGCAGTTTGACTTTCACAATATCCGTTGAAGTTGGCTGGTCAGCATTAATGCCGCCTGTCAAACTGTGTAATGCTCCTAAGGTCGCAAAAGATTCGATGTCGTATGCCGCAGCTGGGATCTTTTGCGCCGTTGCCTCTAACTCTTCTATACTCCGTCGAGTCACTCTTGCAGCCGACTTCTTGGACATGACCTGCACCGAGACTCCCGGATCATTCAGCGCAACTAATCGGTTGGCTTGCAGTCCATGGGCCAGAAATGCACCGGATATCGCATTCCCAACCATAAAAGCAATCACTGTGTGCCCTGCGAGTCGTGCACTCGCATAAGCATCCGCCGCTGCTGCACAAGCTAAATAAATCCCAAGCATTTCCTCGCGATACCCGTATGCTTGACTCGGAACGTCGACGATCGCTACAATCGCCCTGCGCTGTCCATCCTTATCTTCTTCCATGGCCTGCCGAACATAGTGTGCAATCGTCCATCCTTCATCCAGACCGACTTCCCCGCTGCGGGCGCGATGGAAACGGTTGTTCCTATTCGGAACAACCGCGATGTATCGTACCCGCTCGTCTCCAATGATAGAGTCTGCGCACAGTACAGTAGGAGCTCCGTTTTGCAGCGGTTCCTGATTTCCCGTCAAGGCTTGAAACCAAGTTCTTCCCCTGCTAATTAATGTTTCTGGATTCGATTGCTGCCAAAGCGCTTTTAATGTTTGAATGTCACTATTGTCGGTATGGAGAGGGGATCTACTCCACAATGTCCGAAGCGATTTTGGTTGAATGGTTTGCTCGGTATCGATCAAGGCAAGTCTTGCAAGAAACGATTCTACTTGTGCACTTCGGAGATTGTCATGGATACCGCTCCGATAGACGCTGCGTATCGACAGAAAGATGTCCTCAACATCATCCTCAATAAGGAAATCCGCCATTCCTGTTTCATAGCGCTGCTCACCGCCGACGGTTTGCCAAATCAAAGATCTGTCTCTCGAATCCCACTCTAAGATCCCGGCTTCTTGTTCGATCACTTCTGGGCCATTCAATTGAAGTCGACCTTGCCGAGTCATCATAACCGTACTGCAGAGGCCTGCCGTAATGGACATACCGCCGAAGCAACCGATCATTCCAGCGATCACACAGACAACTGGCTGGTAACGACGCAAAGCTACGATAGCCGTGTGCATTTCCGCGATTGCAAGGAGACCGTAGTTCCCTTCTTGCAGCCTGACTCCTCCTGTTTCGAGCAGTAATACGGCACGAGTGGGTATTCCATTCCGATTATCTTGAATAGCCAGTTCCAATGCTCCTGCGATTTTGGCACCCGATACTTCACCAATGCCTCCCCCCAGAAAAGCACCMTCGATGGAGACAACAACGGCGGAATCCCCCTCTATCGTCCCTCTTCCTATGATAACGCCATCATCGCTCTGCGGAACGATGCCTAGAGCCTCCAGATGGGGGGATTCCATCTTTTCGAATGGACCTAGAAGTTCCCTGAATGTTCCTTGATCGATAACGGATTGGGCACGTTCTCTCGCATTCAGCTCGATAAAACTGTTTCTTTCCCTAATAGGAATCGTCATAACTCCAACACCTCAATGGCTTGGGCTAATCGCAAGGAAACAACTCCGGGTGTGGCTCCAAAATCGTTAATTTCAATACGAGCAGCCACATGATGTTTCAGAAAGAATCGGTCCATAATGGCTTTCCACGTATCCTCAAATCCATCAGACTGCGTGCGGATATGAACCTGTGCGGTCTGTTCTGTTAGAGGTTCGATTAATATTTCCAAATCACCCGAGCCGGCTACACCTACATGGGCACGTCGGGAAATAGACTTATTCGCATCATAGTGAAGTGTAAGCTTTTCCATAGTAAACGCCTCCCCCCGTTTCCTTGTGATGTAACGATATGTTCGACAAACGATCCACAAACAGCGTTGCTGCCAGTAAATCCGCACTTCCCCCAGGTGATACATGTCTCGTTACGAGGTCTTGGTCCAATCGCTGCAACGCCTCCCATCCGGTGACGGAAGATACCCCACCGAAATCAAGAACTTTTTGAGCGGCCTGCTGTACAACTAGTAACGTTTCCATGCCACCACGATGAATCAAACAGGTATCATCTAGGTTGGCCATGATGGCAAGCAATGCGTTTAACCGTGCATGTTTTTCAGATATCTTGCGCCTGCGAGAGTCTCGCAGCACGGGGAGTCCGACCTTCACTACGTGCGGAAAGCCATCCATTGCTTCTCCACGAGCACCTTTAACTCCATGGGTTTGCATAGCCTTTGTGCCGTTGGAGGTTGGTACTAATGCGTGGCGATCAGGAAATCGAGCTAACGTCCCCGCAGCTTCTGCGATTTGCTCCGGAGCATCTCCATTTCCGCAAATGGCAGCCCCCGCGATAAGTAAACCTAATGCCCAAATGGCGCCGCGGTGCGTATTAATGCCTCCAGTAGTATGCAGCATGTTCTGTTCCCCGTCACGTCCAATGCATGCAAGGGTCTCCCGCAGCTCTTGATTCGGCTCTCCGCCATAAGCCGCATAACCCATTGCCTCAAAGCTATCGTACAAGGACCTAGCCGAAGCAATCATAAGTGCGCCGTTCATATCCTTATGGCTGCCGGAGGACTGTAAATCCACCAATCCGGGCTTAGGAGTCAACTCCACTTCGTCAATTAGCGCTGCCACTGCCAGGTCTCCCAAGCATTGACCGCATTGTTCGGCATTCCTCCATATCATGGCTTCACCTACCAACTGCGAAATTTACCGGGAGGTTTATAAAGTCCATCTGACCATTCCACAAGTTCTTCAACACTTTTGGCCGCAAGCAAGGAGCGCTTGGCGTCTGTCCGGCGAATTCCCAAATCTTCCGGAAAGGCGATCAAACCATCTTTCCTTAATTGTTCGTTAAGGGAAAGGTTATGATTAAGGCCTAGAGGTGTAACACCAGCGATGGCAGCCAAGGCTAGCTTGCGTTCTTCCAGATTTTGCGCCTTGTATAAATAGGCGATCCCTTCCTCCGTAATCACGTGAGTCACGTCATCGCCATAAATCATAACCGGAGCTATCGGCAAATTGGCATCCTGCCCAACTGCGACGGCATCCAAGGACTCGACAAATGTCGGCTGGTCTCCTTTTTGAAATGTTTCAAACATTTGGACAACCAGTTTTTTCCCACGAACGATCGTCCCCTCATTAGAAACCATATCCAGCCAGGCTGGGGACGAATGCCTGCGCCCATGAGGATCACTGCCCATATTCGGTGCTCCGCCGAATCCCGCTAGTCTGCCTGATGTAACTGTCGACGAGTTGCCTTCCTCATCCATCTGGAGCGTTGACCCGATAAACAGATCGACACCGTACATCCCAGCCATTTGACAATAAGCGCGATTCGAACGGAGACTTCCGTCTTTTCCTGTGAAGAAGATATCCGGTCTTGCCGCAATGTACGCTTCCATTCCCACCTCTCCACCAAAACAGTGAATACTCTCCACCCAACCGCTCTCAATAGCTGGGATAAGTGTTGGATGCGGATTCAGCGCCCAATGCTTGCAAATTTTTCCGCGAAGGCCAAGACTTGCACCATAAGTAGGCAGCAATAACTCAATAGCTGCAGTATTAAATCCGATCCCATGATTTAACGACATCACTTCATGCCGCTCATAAACGCCTCGAATGGCCATCATAGCCATAAGAATCTGCATCTCCGTAATTTGTCGCGGATCTCGCGTAAACAAAGCTTCAAGCTGATAAGGCTTATCCGCTACAACGATGACATCTACCCAAGACGCTGGAATGTCCACTCGGGGTAACTCATCTACGATTTCGTTCACCTGTACAATGACGATCCCATTGGAAAAAGCTGTCGCCTCAACAAGTGTCGGTGTCTCCTCCGTATTCGGTCCCGTAAATAGATTACCAGCAAGATCCGCTTTATCTGCAGCAACCAAGGCGATGTTAGGAATTAAATCAATAAACATCCGGGCATACAATTCGAGATAGGTATGTATGGCACCCACTTCAATCAGACCGTCTTCGATCATTTGTGCAATTCGTAAGCTTTGAGGTCCTGCATAGGCAAAATCCAACTTACGAGCTATCCCTTTTTCGAAAATGTCAAGATGTTCAGGTCGCGAGATGCTGCTGATAAGCATATGCAGGTTGTTGACTTTAAGGGTATCCAGTTTAGAGAGTGCTGCAGAAAGGAAAGTCGCTTGCTTTTGATTGTTACCTTCAAGAGCTACCTTATCACCCGGGAACATCAATGCCTCCATGGCATCCACGATACGATCCGTCGGAAGGATGGCACCTCGTAACCACGATTTCACCAAGCTCATTCGGCGATTTTTTTCATCTCGCCTCTTCGTCCATTTGCGCACTTCTTGTAATTGTTCCACCACATTCATAACCTCCATAGCCTATTACAGGACGAAAACCTGCGAAGGAACGTCTTTTATAGGCTGACTAGAAATAATCTGGCACTCCTCATCAAAAATCATGGTCTTACGCTCCATAAGATCAAACTTACACCAATGCACATCGTCCACTTCCGGATTTGCGAAGTTCATGAATGAAACCCATGCTTGGTGCATGCGGTCAACTAACCCCTCGATCTCTTGCGGTCTCGTCGGGAGTTTCCAGATCAATGACATTTCCGCCCCATGGGCAGCACCCATCGGTCCCTTGCTGCAATCAAATCGGTACAGCCAAACAGGAACATCGTTCACTGCAAGAGCCTCTGCAAGTTGAACAACTGCGTATCCATATAGATAGTTAGTTAATGTTTCAATTGCAGCTTGTTCCCTCGTCGCTTGAGTGCTGGAAACTTCATACGCTTGTAGAACCCCCACACTATTTCTCCCAAATAAAGCTTGAATTTTAGATTTCTCAAAAATGCTTAAACCTTCCAATTGAACCTGAACTAAAGCCTCTTCCCTATTGGAACCGATTAAAATAGGTACTAAATTCGCTTCACCCATTTGAATCGATTCTAACGGAGGTCGTACAATCGTTTTGCCGTCAATCACAGGGCCAAACTTATGAAGTCCAGTCATTCCTCCAGAGAAAATCGATTGTGCCTCTAACAGCTGGGAAACCGGCAGCTCCAAGAGAATATCCCCTTGTTCTTTGGAGATATTCAAAGCTTTAAGAAATTGACCGGTAATTTCAGAAGCCGTATTAAAATCTCGTATCGATTGAACGCCTCCGCTCTGAATAATGGCCCTTTGGAATAATCCCTTTGCATCTAGAACGCAGAGTAGCGAGGAAGCCAATTTCGCTCCAGCTGAGTGCCCCATAACAGTAACTCGAGTAGGATCTCCCCCAAAGCTCGAAATATGTTGTTGAACCCAGCGTAAGGCTGCGACGATATCTAACAATCCGCAATTACCAGAACCTCTGTATGCCTCACCCAATATATCACCTAATTCCAAAAAACCTAACGCACCCATTCTATAATTGATCGTTACACTAACGATTCCACTCTCAGCGAATACCGAACTGTCATGTAGTGATCCTGCCCCCATAACAAAGGCTCCGCCATGAATCCAAACAACAACAGGACGCTTTCGATCATCACAGGCAGGTGTCCATATATTCAAATACAAGCAATCTTCTGACTGCTCTTCCATGATTGGGAACACAGGCTGTCTAACTTGTGGAGCTATTTTGCCAAACTTTGACGCATCCAAAATACCTTCCCATGGTTTTACCGGTTCAGGAGGCTTAAATCTTAGTTCCTTGACAGGCGGGCATGCATACGGAATGCCTTTGAATATATGCAATCCATTCTCTTGAATACCTTCAAGTTGTCCATCACTAATTGAAACTACCAATTGGACACGTCCCTTCTTCAACGTAGACATACACTTCCTTGCTGTTTCATTTTATTACCGAATCATATATAGTGTAAAATATATAAATATATATATCTTATATAACTTAATGAATATATACAGGAGGACTATGGAGTTATCTCAGCTAAAATATTTTAGACATACAGCGCGAACAGAGAATATCACCAGATCAGCTGCTGAACTGCATATTTCACAACCGGCTCTAAGTAAAATGATCGTTACCTTGGAAAAAGACCTAGGTGTAAAGCTGTTTAACCGGGAAGGAAAACACATCAAGTTAAACCACCATGGGGCTGTTTTTTTGAAATACGTGGAAATTGCTCTGGGAGCTTTGGAGGATGGACGGAAAGAACTGGATGATGTCAGTGGACGAATGGATGGGACACTGAACATAATTTTTGACGTAGCCTCCCAATTGATGCCTGATTTGTTGAAAGAGTTTCGTGACCGCCATCCTGAGGTGACTTTTCATCTCTTGCAGCATGCCAGAAATCCTACGCAAACGAAATTCGATTTTTGTATCACTTCATCACTAGTTGGACCAAGCGGAACCGAAAAAATTGCATTGCTCAAGGAAGAAATTTTTCTCGCAGTACCTGAGACACATCCTCTTGCTTCCAAAAAAAGTGTCCATCTCTCCAGTTTTGCGGAAGATGGATTTATCACTTTGAAACAAGGAAGCAGTTTGCGTGAGACAACGGATGCCTTGTGTGCACTAGCCGGATTCAAGCCAAGCATTATATTTGAAAGCGACGATCCTGCAACGGTGCGCGGATTGATTCGGGCAGGTCAAGGAATAGCGTTCGTTCCTGCCATCACTTGGAAAGGCGCAACTGACTCCTCCGTTGTTTTGCTTCATGTTAAACATCCTGAATGCACGCGTATAATCGAGCTGCACTGGATGAAGGATAGCTATCTTTCCATTGCAGCCCAAGCATTTCATCAATTCACGATAGATTATTTCTCAAGATTACCTCATTCTCCCTAAAAGTTGTGGATCAAGAATAAAAAATGGATGCCGCTTTACCGAATATTTTATTGAGCTATTCAACAGCAAATAGGACAGACGAGTTTTTTCGTCTGTCCTTTACTTATTATATCCTTGGCCTCTTACACTAGGAGCGAATCTTCGGTTCCCTTGGACCGTTCTGAAGGAAGAATGAGATCTAGTTCTTGTCAAAATTGGTCAATTGTACGGTTTAAGGTAGAAGTGTACCTATCCACGCTCAGAATTTATCTTATATAATCGGTCGTGTGCAAGTGCGGTAACGCTTACATAAAGATGTCAGTTCAACGACAAAGGAGACAAGTGAGGATGAAAAGCAGATTGCAACGCCGAAGAAAGCTCTGGCTGGGTTTGCTGCTCTCTATCGTTGTCATTGCTCAGATTGGCTACGTCCCGTCTGGCGGAGGCACGGTCAAAGCAGCCGACAATAGCTTAGCGCAGAAGCCGTATATGGGCTGGAGCAGTTACAGTATGCAGGTCTACGACGGTCCATCCGGCAATTGGATTTCCGAAGCAAAGATCAAGAAGATGTCTGACGTCATGCACGAGAAACTGCAGGCCCATGGATACAACTATATTAATATCGATGCGGGCTGGAACGGCAGCATGGATGAGTACGGCAGACCGGTGCCAAGCACGACGCTTTATCCGGGAGGTTTCCAGAATCTCGTCGATTACATCCATGGAAACGGGCAGAAAGTCGGCCTGTATCTCCTCCCCGGTGTCTCGCCTGACGCGGTAACCCAGAACTTGCCTATTTATAACGCACCTGGTTGTACGATCGGTGACATTGTTGTAAAGCCTCACAAGTTCGCTGATTACTGGAACATCGGCTACAAAATTGATTTCAGCAATCGGTGCGCCCAAAAATATATTGATTCCGTTGCGGATGAGATCGCCTCCTGGGGTGTGGATTTTGTCAAATTCGATAGTGTAATGCCTGGTTCCGGACACAACGATGTTAGTATCGATGCACGCGATGACGTCAAAGCCTGGTCAACGGCTCTTAGTAGACACAACATTTGGTTTGAGCTGTCCTGGGCGCTTGACCACAACTACGTGGATTATTGGAAAAAATACGCTAACGGCTGGCGGGTCGATTGGGATGTGGAATCCTACGACCGCGAGGTTGGCATGACGCAATGGGCTAATATTGCGCGTTTGTTCCCCGACGCTGCGCTCTGGTGGCGCGATGCCGGACCGGGAGGCTGGAATGACTTCGATTCCCTGAATGTCGGCAACGGGTCTACCTCCGGTTTGACCAAAGATGAAAGACAAACGGCGGCAACGTTGTGGGCAGCTTCATCCGCTCAGTTCTATACAGGCGATGACCTGTCCAACCTCGACGCCTATGGTCTTGACTTACTTACGAACGACGAAGTCATCGCTGTCAATCAAGCCGGACGACCCGTACACCCGGTATCTACCTCGACCAACCAACAAGTGTGGTATGCCAATAACGGTGATGGTACTTATACGGTAGCTCTTTTCAATCTTGGAAACAAAGCAGCGCCTATTACCGTTAACTGGAGCGACATCGGTCTGAGTGGCTCTGCCTCCGTTCGCGACTTATGGAGCCATACCGAACTCGGCACTTATGCTTCTGGTTATGGTCCGATTTCCTTGGAGCCGCATGCCTCGCGTTTATTCAAAGTAACGGCGTTGGGAGGTAAATCCCTCGTCAATGACGATGACACTGGCTTGAAATACACAGGCACATGGACGCGCAACGGCGGTAAAGAACTGGCTCGCGACGCCCAAGACTTGTCCATTGCCGTAACGGACTCCTCTCCCGCTCCTGCTGTTCAGAGCGAATATGTTTCGGCGCAAGCAAATGCTAGTGACGCTACGGTCTCTCATGCCGTCTATATTAACGACACGGATCCGTTGATCCAATATTCGAACAAGTGGGGACATAACAGCGGAAGACCTTTTGGTGATTACCAAGGTGACGTTCATTATGGAGAATCCGACAGCGGTACAGATCCGGAGTTCAACTTCTCCTTTACGGGTACCGGCATTGAAGTATTCTCTGAACAAGGAACATCCAATGGACGGATGGACGTTTACATCGATGGGCAACTGAAAGGCACTGTGGACGCAGAAGGTACACAGCAGTCGGGGCAATATTCCGTCTATCGTATCGCTGATCTTCCGCAGGGTGCGCACACGTTGAGAGTGGTAAGAAACGGTAGCGGTCAATATTACCTCATTCTGGACGCTTTGAAGGTGACAACCGAAACGCTCTTAGGCCAAGCTTCCGCGAACAATTTTAACAAAGATCAACCTGCTGATATCACCACGACTCTTATCTTTGGCGATAGCTCGCTGATTGGCATCAAGAATGGCTCAGCTTCGCTGCAGCCAAATACAGATTACACGATAAATAGTGGCAATCTTGTAACGATTAGAAAAGAATACCTGCTCCAACAGCCTTCGGGGAGCCCGATCCAACTAGACTTCACTTTTGCCGGCGGGGACTCGCAATCGCAATCCATCGCCGTTACGGGAACGTCGCTTAATCCTTCAACCGCCGTCTTTGACAAGAAAACATCCGCACAAGCGGACGTCTCTGCCACGCTAACACTTGGCGGCAGCAACACTCTGATAGGCATTATGAACGGCACAGCCGCCTTAACGCCTGGACAGGACTACACATTTACAGACGGCGTAGTGAAAATTTTGAAGTCCTATTTGATCCAACAGCCTGTTGGACTGACCAATTTAACCTTTACGTTCAGTTCGGGAAATCCGCAAACTCTAGCCATAACCGTCAGCACCTCGGCATCCCCCGGAAGGTTCACCTACATCAACGACGACAACCCGGATATTCACTTCACTGGGGCTTGGAACCGCAGTACAAACCGTCCTTTTAACGATTACGGCAAAGATGTTCATTATGTAGAGCAAAATAACGACTATTTCACCTATACGTTTAATGGCACTGGCATTACCTATATAACCGAAGTTGATCAGGGTCAAGGCGATGTAGACATCTTTATAGATGGTCAATTACACGGAACTGCTCATACATACGGAGCGAATTCGCATAACGATGCTGGGCAAGAAGTCTATACCGTTATGAACTTGACGCCTGGCATTCATACGCTAAAAGCTGTCAAAAAGTCTGGACAGTTCATGCTCCTTGATGCGCTTAAAGTGCAGCAATCCGACTTGATTGACATCTCTGCCGCCGACTTCAACAAAAAAGCAGCTGCAGATGTGAGCGTTAACATCATCGGCAACGCTCAGAGTTTGCGCAGTATTTCCAAAGGCACCACGGCACTCATTAATCCGACTGATTACGAAATTAGCGGCAATCAAGTGACAATTAAAAAAGAATATCTCGCTGTTCAACCTGTCGGTAACTTGAAGCTTTCTTTTGCTTTTCAAGGTGATTATGCGGATGATGTTCATGCAACGACCGTGAACGGAGACTCCTTCCTTTACACATTCACAGGAAGTGGAATTGAGATCCTCTCGCCAACAGGGCCGGAATTGGGTGACATTGACATCTACATTGATGATAAGTTGAAGGATGCCGTTAGTACCTATTCGACCACTCGGAGTGCTGGAAACAGTCTTTACCACATCTCTTCTCTTTCCAAGGGCTCTCACACCCTAAAAGCAGTCAAAAAATCAGGCAGCTACATTCTTGTAGATGCGTTCAAGTTCGATATTGCTACGGTTGACAGCTCACCTTCCTCACCGCAAACTGGCGGCGGCTTAGCAGGTGGCAATACTGACACGAGCGCACTTAACATTGTGCGTACAACACAAGCTGATGGCTCGAGCAAAGAGGCAGTCAAGCTATCGGGCGACAATACGAAAAAGTTAATACAGAAATCGCAGACTTCTGGCGCCAAATCGGCTGTGGTTTCTCTGCCCGATGACAATGATGACGTGGCCGTAACCAATGTTGCAGTAGGTAAAGATTCGCTCGGTCTGCTAAGTGAAAGCGGGCTTGGATTAGACCTCGATACAGCCAATGTCAAAGTCCAAATTTCGAACGACTTGCTGAAAAACTTGAAAGACGACATTTATTTCAACTTTGTTCCTGTAAAATCTTCGGATGCAAGCAAAGATTTAGAAAAGCGCGCCAATACTGCGACAGTCGTGCTGAGCGTTGCCGGAGACGAAAAAGCGGCACTGGTTGGCCGTCCAGTAGACATTGTGACTAACCTGCAAAATCATGAGGTTACTCTCATTCTCCCACTTCCTGGAGACTTAATTGATGCCGATATTCAGCAAATCGGAGTCTACATCGAACACAGCGATGGGACTACGGAGTTTAAAAAAGGTAGCGTCACAACGTTTGAAGGCGGCCGTGGCATTCAATTTACAACGAGTAAATTCAGTACGTATGCGCTTTTGAACGTCGATGGTAAGACATTATCCTTCTCGCACCAACCGTACATCCAAGGCTATGAAAACAACTTGTTCCATCCAGACAACCAGATTACTCGTGCAGAAATGGCTACGATTCTCTCGCGAATTACGACCAATCTGGCATCAGGTAACAGCGGCGAATATGTTGACGTGGCCACAGATGACTGGGCTTACAAAGCCATCGTACAAGTATCACGCCAGGGATTCATGCGAGGTTACGCAGACGGCACATTCAAGCCAGAGCAACCCATCTCCAGAGCTGAAATGGCAGCACTTGCTGCTCGGTTCGCGGTGAGCCCTACTGGAACTGGAGATGGCTTTACCGATACGACTGGTCATTGGGCCGAAAACGCAATTAAAGCTGCACAAGGTGCGGGCTACTTGAAAGGTTACGCAGATGGCACGTTCGGCCCTGCCAAACCGCTAACGCGTGCAGAAGCGGTCACCATAATCAATCGTGTACTCGGTAGAGGACCGCTTTACGGAGTGAAGCACTCGCCTTGGACCGACGTCCCGAACGATCATTGGGCAGTTTATGACATTGAGGAAGCTTCCGCCAGCCATTCGTTTGAGCCCTTAGCAACCGGTGGAGAAAAAACGGTAGAGTAATCCCAACAGCTATGCACACATCAGAAAGAGGCAACCGATTAACTCAATCCGGTTGCCTCTTTCTTATACCCAATAAAGTCACGCCTAGCTTTTGTACCAAATCGGTATGCGCTTTCGGGGAAAGGCAGCGACATTTTCATATTCCAGAACCCGACGGCCCAATGATAGCAACAAATTCACCTTTGCGTTATATCCAGCGAAATGTCATACTTTCATATCGATTTAAAAAGACAGCTTGCATACTCTCCGGCCCCGCAAGCGGGATGACGAGAGTTCTGCAATCTCCTTCTTATTCTTTTACAGCGCCGGCTGTTAGCCCAGCCACCATATACTTTTGGAAAAACAGGAACAGAATTACAATCGGAATCGTCGCTGTCACACAAACCGTCATAATATTCGCCCAGTCATAAGCCACCTCGCCCATGTATCTGATCGAAATGCCGGGGTTCAACGTACGCAAATTATCTTTATTAATAAGAGTTAACGAGTACAACAAATCATCCCACGAAAGAATAAACGTATAAATCCCAACCGAAAAAATCCCCGGCTTCGAAAGCGGAAAAATAATGCGGAACAGAATACCGAACCGGCTGCAGCCATCAATTTTGGCTGCTTCTTCGAGCGAATGCGGGATGTTGTCGAAGAACACCTTGATCATCCAGATTGAGAACGGCAAGGATGCCGTCGTCAGTGCAATGACCAAACCTGCATGCGTGTTCAGCAGACCGTACGATTTGTACATCGCATAAAGCGCAATCAGCAGCGAAACAACCGGAAGCATTTGCGTCGACAGGATGGCGAACATCAGAAAGTTTTTAAATTTAAAATGAAATCTGGAAAAACCGTAACCAGCAAACATGGCTACAAGCAACGTAATCAACGTCGTGCAGCCGCTGACAAACAGGCTGTTGCGGTAATAAATTACGAAGTAATTGTCCGCAAACAATTTGACATAATGCGCAAGGACAGGCTTCTTCGGTATCCATTCCGGCGGAATCTGGAACAGCACGGAATTATCTTTGAAAGAAGTGATAAACATCCAGTACAACGGAAAGATGAGGAAGAGAATGAATAGGAGCAAGCCCACATATTGCCCAAAATTAGGTAGCTTGCTTTTGCTTGACGGAGCCGATCTTAGCATGCTTCTTCTCCTTTCTAGATGCCGGTGTGTCTTCTCCCAAAGCGAAGAGCTTGTTGTAAAGACTAGAAATAAGGACCATTATAATGAGCCATAGTGCGCCGATTGCAGCGCCTTTTCCCAAGTTCATCTGTACAAACGCCGCTTTATAACTATAAATGGCCAACGTCGTCGTTTTGTCTAGCGGTCCTCCGCCTGTCATGATCCAGAAGAGCGGGAACATTTTGAAGTTCTCAATAATTGAAATCAGTGTAATCGTCTTGATGTTGTTCTTGAGCAAAGGGAGGGTGATGTTGATCAAAATCTGTCTGCGGTTCGCGCCATCGATACGCGCTGCCTCGTACATGTCTTCGGAGATGCCTTGCATGCCTGCGAGAAGCATCGTACTCATGAATGGCAGTTGGCGCCAGAGCGCCGTCACGATCACCGCTGGCAGCGCGAGATCTATATTCGTTAACCATACCTGCGGCTTGTCGATAATGTGGAGCTGCTGGAGCACGTAGTTAATCAAGCCGTATTGCGGCTGGAACAGCCACATCCAAAGCAGCGCAGAGACAATCGTCGGCACAATCCACGGAATGAGAATGAGCGTACGAAAAAATTTCTTGAAGCGGATTGAGCTGTTTAGAATCAGGGCCAATGCCATACCCAGCACAAACTGGACACTTACGATACAAAAGACATAGGTTAAAGTGACGCGAAGCGCAGTGAAAAATTCACCGTCCTGCAAAATTTCCTTATAATTCGCAAAGTTGTTCCACGGCTGATTTTTCATGCTGAGCAATGAAACTTTAAAGAAGCTCATCGTAATGGACTTTATGATCGGTATGCCAATCGTAAAGAGTAGCATGGCCAGCGCCGGTAAAATCAACGCGAGTAAAAAAAGGCGGTCCTTCGCCAGCTCGGAGAATCTTGTTCCTCTCATGTACTATTCACTCCTATCCGCTTCTAACGGGAGAGTTCCCGATGGGACTCTCCTGCCAGATGATTGTTGTTATTTCAGGGATGTTTTCAGCTTCGCATCAAGCTCTTGCGCAGCTTTTTCCGGTGTAGCGGTATCAGTCGACACTTTAAGCAGCGCATCGGCAATGTCGATGTACGCTTGCTCCATACCTGGATGATTCTTAGGTAGTGGTTGAATGTTATTCATTTGCTGCATCAATACTTTGTCAAATTCGCTTTCCGTGAACATCGAGCTGAGCGATTTGCGGGCGGAAATCACGTCGTTCTGTTTATGATAAATCGAGATCGCATCTTTATCCGTCAAATATTTAATGAAGTCAGCAGCAGCCTGCTTATGCTTGGAATCCGCCGAGATGACGAGACCGTGCGCTTCCCCGATCGACACGCTCTTGCCGGTTGCACCTGCCGGAATCGGAGCCGCCCCCCACACTTTGTCAAACTCTGCGCCTTTGCCGCTCAAGTTGCGGAACACCGCTTTCCCGTAGTTCCCGTCGACATACATACCCAATTGGCCGATAGAGAACAGGTTTCGAAGGTCCTTCAGCTTCGCGCCGGACGGGCCGATGCCGTCTTTCACCAAACTTTTATAATAGTTCAGCGTGCTCACCATTTCTGGCGTATTCGCATTTACTTTTCCATTTTTATCTAAAATAGATCCGCCAAAGCCGTACAAGTTCCGCATCGCGATCTCGCCGTTAATCGCCAGCTTGTCCGAAGGCTCTCCGAAGCCGTAAATTTTCTGACCGCTGTCTGTTTTCAAATTCGAAATCGCTTTCGCCGCCTTCAGCATTTCATCAACAGTCGCAGGTGCTTTATCCGGCAAGCCCGCCTTCTTAAACAGCTCTTTATTGTAATAGAGAATGTATGGCGTTGGTGCCCAAGGCACACCCATCAGCTTTCCATTATAAGAGAAATCTTCCTTAAAGCTCGGCATTAAATCATCTACATACGATTTGCCCATGAGATCATCCAACGGCGTAATGATATCCGATGCTGCATAAGAACCGAACCAAGCTGGGAACGTTTGAATAATATCCGGAGCATTGCCCGTCGAGGCCATGACAAACGTTTGCTGTTTAATATCTGCAAAAGGAATACCGACAAACTCAATTTTGACATTCGTATTTTTCGCCTCGTAATTTTTCACCATTTCTTCTAATGCACCCTTGGTTGCTGCTTCACTAATACTCCAAGATGCGAACGTTAATTTAATCGGTTCAGTGCTCTTTCCTGCACTCGCTGTTGCTTCTGCCTCTTTAGTTGTATCCGTGTTCGAGCCGCAAGCAGTAAGTGCACCGGTCAGCAAGGCTGCCGATAACGTTAGGTACGCCGCTTTTTTCATCTTCATATAGTAATTCCTCCCTTTTGGTTGAAGCTTCATTTGTCGTGTGAACTTCACACTTTTATTATCAATGTCCGCATGAAGGCCGTATATCTCCAATGCGAGAGGTACACACATAAATCATGACTTTACGCATCATCAAGTATTGACATCTCTCATAAATTCATGACATTTGGTCTGTATTTTAGTTTAATTTTGACTGTTCAGCTCATATCTATGGCATAATATGAGTACTTAAATTGAAGCAGGTGAGCGTTCTGATTTCTATCGTAAAACTTAAAAGATCCCTCCAAGAATTGCCAAAGCTTTTTTGGACGTATTTCATTTCCTACTTGGTTGTCATTCTCTTACCGCTTATTGCGCTGAGCTATGCTTCCTACAATTTCACCGTATCCACACTGGAGAACGAATTGAGTCAGGCGACCATCTACGCGTCCAAACAGAAAAACGCTTCCATTGAAAATACGATCTCCGTAATCCAATCGATTGCAATTCGAATCGGACTGGATGGTCGGATCACCAGCTTTCTGAACGACTCGACGAACCCATTCCTTTTAAATGAGACTCGCGATATTCTAAAGACTGCCGCTTCCGCAAACGAAGCCATCCAGTCAATCGACTTTTACGCTAAAGAAGCTAATCTGATTATTGCCTCTGACGGCTATACGCGCACATATACGAACTCAACACAGGATATTTGGATCGATGAGGATCTCGGCAAAAATGAAATGGGTTTCTGGCTAAGCTCCCGTCAGGGCAATGGCATTGATCTGGATAAGATCGTGACCTATGTCGTCAAGGTGCCCGTGCAACGGAATGGATTCCAAGGTCTCTTGGCCGTGCATATTCATGAATCCGTCTTAAGCAGTCTGCTTCAGAAAATGGAAGGCAATGCACACACCATTACCTATATTATGGATCCTCTGGGCAACGTCATTTCCACCTCCACTGCAGCTTCAATGAAGCCAGAGCATGTCCAAGCCTTATTCAATGAGAGCAACAAGGCCCCTGCCAGCATCGGGTACCGTATCTTGAAACAAGATGGCGAACGAAATCTCATTACCTATGTAAAAACGCTGCATAACCAGTGGAGCATTGTCACCGAAACGCCCTTACAGTATTTACTCTCCAAACTATCGTATATTCGGACCGTCGCTTGGGCAGCTTTTATTATTTTAGTTGCTCTGGGTCTTATTTTATCCTATTTCATATCCAGAAGGATGATCAGTCCAATCCAATTATTAATTAAAAAGGCGCTTCCTTATAACAAAAGCGGCAATGAAGCAAAGGATCCGCTCCGCCCGCAGAAAAACGAACTGGAAGCGATCTCTCATATTCTGGACCATGTTTTCCGTAAAAATGAAGCTTGGGAGCAGCAGTTTCATATGAATCTGCCTGTATTACGCGAACGCTTCCTACTTGCCCTTATCAATCATAAATACAGTAGTATTCACGAAATGAACGGCAAATTGGAATTTCTGCATCTCCAATTTCCATTTCCGCAGCACGTCGTTTTTCTCATTGAGATCGATGATTACAGCTTGCTCGTCGGCAGTTATTCCGTCACAGACCAAAACTTGTATAAATACGCCATGATGAACATTGCGGAAGAGATTGCAACCGGCAGCCATATCGCTTTGGCTGCAGAAGCAGATGAGAATCAGCTCGCGCTGCTGGTCAATATCGGCGGCGACCCGGAGCATGTGAAACACGAGCTTGCAGCGCTTGGTGAGCAAATAAAGAATGTGATTTACCAACTGCTAAAAATCTCAGTCACCATTGGCATTGGACGTCCTTATCCGCAGCTTTTGGACGCCCACTATTCCTACAAAGAAGCGTGCGAGGTTATTCGCTCCAAGATTATGGTCGGTACCAATACCGTACTCACCTACGAGGATTTGATTAAGGAAGCGGATGACGAGTTCTATTTGCCGCCGCATTTTACCAATCACATGTATAACTTCTTAAAAGCCGGGCAGCTGAACGAGGCGCTTGGCAGCCTAGACGAATTGTATCAACAAATGAAGGCACGCACAAAGCTGAGCGAGGAAGCCATTTTCCGGACGTATAATTTGATCGTTGAGGATATTTTACGCAATATGCAGGAATTTAACGTGCAAACCGAAACGATTTTCGGCAAAAACCATAACCTTTTTCGGGAGCTTGCCTCCAAAGAAACGATACATGCAATCCATGAATGGATTTGTGGCATGGTTCAAAAAATTTATCACACACTAGAGCAGCAACAGCCCAAAAAGAATGTTCACATCGAAACCGTCATCACCTATATGGATGCGAATTACAATCAAGACCTCTCGGTCGAGATGATCGCCGAGCAGGTGAATTTGAACCATGCCTATGTCAGCCGCATGTTTAAGCAAGAAGTTGGCAAAACCATACTGGAATATCTAACGCTGAAGCGTCTGGAGGTCAGTAAGGTGTTTCTGAAGGAAACCGAACAAACGATTCTTGAAATCGCGACGAATGTCGGCTATAACAACGTCAACAGCTTCATTCGGTTCTTCAAGCGCTATGAAGGGCTAACCCCGGGAGATTACCGCAAAACGATTCGCTGACATCAAATAAGAGAGCTTCATCACTTCTTCGAAGTGATGAAGCTCTCTTTCTTTTGCGATTCAATTAACTAGCCGCCCATCCCTAAACCGCACACCCCGCTTCGCCTGCTCCTCAATCTGCCGATCATGCAATCACAATAATCGTCCGACCCTGCTCGTTCAGCTGCCGGAAAATATCCATGATCTCCGTTCCAGTCTTCGAGTCCAGAGCTCCCGTAGGCTCATCCGCCAAAATAATTGGCGGATCTCCCGCCAACGTCCGAGCGATCGCTACACGTTGCTGTTGCCCACCAGATAGCTCCGACGGAAAATGCTTACGGCGATCCAGCAAATCGACTGCTTCTAGCGCTTGCAAAAACCAGCGGCTCCCGTTGTTTTCTCGATAATCCGCGATAGATCAGTGGTAACTCCACAATATTATCGATAATTTTGAATAGCGAGCCTGCATTCGCGAACGCGAAATCCCCAGCTCCTTCGCGAATTCCCGCTGCGTCCGCTCTTCGCCGCCTCGCTGCCGAGCATGTCGATGAGCGTAATCTCATTCCCCTCTTTGTCCGTTCCAATAGGATCATGCAAAAATACATCTTTACGTGTTTTCTTCAGCGAGCGCAAATGCATCAGGATCTCATTCTCAATACAAGGCGCAGCAAAAGTCGCCAACTTCGTGCCCTTGTTCGGGGAGAAGGATTCGATTGCTTTGATCAGTCCAATCGTCCCGATGGAGATCAAATCTTCCAAATCTTCCCCCGTATTATCGAATTTTTTGAGGATGTGAACACGAAGCAAGGTAAAGTAGGCGAAAATCTCAATACCTTTGGCCGTGACCATAAGTATGGATTTTCGCTTTTTTTAATCAAGATTTGTCATCATTTTTGATAACTCACACTATATTTCTCTTGGTTACGCAGCCGCAGCATGGGCTATAGCGGATATACATGAGAATAGGTCAAGTGAGCTCGCCGCCAAATATTGTTTGCACCCGTTGTTAAGATATCAGCGAAGCAGTAAATTACTATGCGCAGGCTTCATTTCATAGGCATACTCATGATGATCCAAAAGGAGACTTACCGCTGGAGAATCTCCCAGTGACCACATTTCTCCTTTCGGGAACCGTGGATTTCCAGCTGCTGCATGGTTGAAATCCACTATTTGCTGGAACAAATAATTACCGATATCTCCGTAAGGGCGAAACTTCAGAGCCAGTTCTGCCAAGCCATCACGAATCGTTGAGTACACATTACGAGGCACTACCCAAAGCGGAATAAGGGAAGCCATGACCACGTTAGCCGCATCGATGTCATTACTTAAGTTGAACTCCCTTTCCCCTTCTGGGCATTGCCTGCTGTGCGCCTCGATACAGAGTAATATCCTCACTCATGTTCAGCAAGGAAAGAATCTTCTCGCATTCCTCGTAACTTTCCTCCATCGATGCTTGGATTCGTTCCGTACCAAAATGTGCTGCGATAATCCCTTTAATTAAAAAACGAGGCGTCAACAAGGAATGCACGATTGCGAATTGGTCGTCCACTTCATTTTTGGCATCGGTATTAATGATTACACGAATTTTCTTACTTTCCGGTACCTCATAAGGTAAAAAGTTAGTCACTGTGTCATCTCCATTCCCGCATCTACGAAAGGCTTACTACTTAAAATCTAATTAAACTGCTATAAATACCACCATCACGTTCCCAAGGATGTATCGGTGTGGGTTTTCGGCACGCCTGAACTGACGACCGTACATGTCGCCAAAGAGCAAATAGCTCATTTGGCTGTGGACATATTGATCAAGTCAATCGAATCAGATGATCTGATCACAACCAAAATAACTGTAATACGTTATTCGCGAATCGCTTCATCTATGGTGACACCTCAACACCCGGGAGATCTTATCAGGAAATTTGAACCCCATTAATTCGGCATTTAGTACCGTATATCTCATAAAAAAAAAGCCCAAAGATTATTTTCTCCCTTGGGCCTCTACTCATTTATAACTAGCAACCTTCTCAAAGAAATTCACACCGCCAACCTGCCCACCCTTGAGTACGAGCTCCAGACCGTCAAACTGCGGGTCATTCGAATAAGCAAGACAGAGCGGTCCGCCTGGATCCAGTACAGACAGACATTCTAAAGCATAGATCCCAAGCTCCMTCGTCACATACCCCGAAGTGTCTCCACCTGCAATTAATATTCGTGAAATTCCAAGCTCCCGGACTAGGTCTTTCGTTAGAGAGCCAAGAGCCATGCCCAAAAGACGGCTGCTGTCTGTTGATCTCATTGCCTGTGCTGCTAGCACTTTACGAGTGTATGCTATGCTTTCATCGTTTGGCCCCGTTGCCGAGTAGATAATGACACTTTTCCCACTTGCCAGCCATTGCTGTGCTTCTTGTTTCAAAGCAGCTTTAGCAACCTCTTGAGTTTCAGCTAGTATCAACTCATCCACAGGAGCCCGAATGCCTACAAATCCTGCCCTCAGTGCATGTTGAATCTGCCCTTCAGTGACCGGCGAACAGCTGCCTGAAATGACTAATAGTGGCGATGGCGATGCCTCTGAGACTGCCATCATCTCCAATTCCATTTCGACTAATCCGTCCGCAATTGCACCTGCTTCCTTGCGCCAAACCTCACCAAGCGCATACTCAACACCAGACGAACCAATGACAAATAATCCGTCATTCGATTGTGCTTCCTCCCAAATCATTCTGCCTGCCATTTCTAACCGTTCTTTATCCAAGACGTCAAAAAGAACCAGATCGGGGCGTTCCTGACGAATAATCGACTCCAACCGCTCACGTACCTCAGTTTCCGAGCCGCCGAGCGCCAAAATATCAAGCAATGAGGTTTTCAGCGTGGTCTGCCTCTCTAGATGCTGGCGAAGATCAGCTTCCGCCATCGGCGTAACCGGGTGTTTGGCCATCGTCGGATGACGATCCAGCCGATGCACGGTGCGTCCCGCTCCGCCAGCTGCAAAATGGTTGCCGAAAACTGTATATCGGCCTAGATAGGGTACTCCCACGAGCAGTGGAATATATCTGCCTCCGAACACCTCTCGCCCGATTTCCGCCGCTTTGCCTATAGAACCCATACTAGCTGAGGAGTCGAAGGTTGAGCATATTTTATAGTGGACAACTGCAGCTCCAGCCGCTTTTAACATCGTAAAGATCGGGCGCAGCTCCTTCTCCATCTCTTCAGGGGTTAACGAGCGTCCCACGCCAGCTACACCAAAACAGTCAACGTCTTGAAAACGCGACTGCAGCAATTCAGGCTCAGGAGGTTCCAGAAAGAGGACGGTTTGGAGCCCCGCCTGAAATAATGATTCCAACACATCCGTAGAGCCTGTAAAGTCATCACCATAGTAACAGAGCGGTCGCCTAGAGACTTGACGCTCGGCAAGTTCGAGGCCACCTTGTGCAGGGATATCGTCCATCTGTCTTCAACCCTTCCCGTATTTCTCAATTGCCTTAAGCAATGAAGGATGCTGAGCCGCATAAATGTCCAAAGGCATTCCCTGAACCGCTGCCTCCCAGCCAAGCTTCATGCTCTCAAAGCCTGCAGCCGGGCCATCGGGATGGGCCAGCATACCACCTCCGGCCAAATGCATCACGTCAACCGTCCCCGTTGCCGCATAAGTAGCCGGCGCTGTTCCTGCCCATTGCGCCGAAGAAACGACAGGCATCGTGCTGTAGCCCCCGAGCAGCGGCTCCGAACAGGCTGCAATGGAACGAACCACAGAATCGTTGCTTTCGTAAAATTTACTATTTAATCCATTAACATGGAGGTGATCCGCCCCAGCCAACCGACAAAGCTTCTGATAGGCCGTAAATTCAATACCAAGCAGTGGCGAACGCGTCAACATCCCCCATTGATTGCGATGGCCATGGATGGGAACCTCACTGTATTGGTTCAAATGCGTAAGACCCGATAACCCAATACTAAGGATGCTGACCATCACACAAGTGCCGCCTGCTTTCACAACCAAATCATGATTTCGGTGCAATTCATCGTAATCACCTGTGATGTTAAAGGCATACATCAGCTTCTTGCCGGTTGCATCCGCAGCCCGTTCTACGGCCGCCATGACAGCCTCTACTTTATCCGCCAAAGGAGCATAGGGGGGATTCGCATTTAATTCATCATCTTTGATGAAATCCATCCCTGCTCTCGCCAGCTTTTCCACCAAGGCCGATAATTCCTCCATCGATAAACCTACACTGGGCTTCACAATCGTCCCAAGTATCGGCCTATTATATACCCCTGTCAGCTTTCGAGTTCCTTCTATGCCAAACTTCGGACCAGGATAGCGATCTGCAAATGCATCAGGCAGCTGCAAATCCAGCAATCGGAGTCCAGACAACTCCTGTAGCTCATACAAATTGCCAGCAAYAGCAGACATTAAATTTGGAATGGAAGGTCCAAAATTATGCAAGGGAAACGACACCGTCACTCGCCCGCGTCGATACTTGCCGTCATGATTCGGCGGTTTCTTTGCCCCTGGAAGAGATGGCACATCCGTCTCTTCTAGAGGTTCAATGCGCTCTACGATAGCACCATGTCGTTTTTTAAGCGCATCCGTCTCTCCGGGAACAGCCGTGAACGTTCCAGTTGATTGCTCTCCTGCGATAGAAGCGGCAGCTCGTTCCAAGGAATATGCAGTCTCTACCAAATAAATAGCTGTAACACGATCTTGATTCATCCTGTCCGCTCTCCTTCTACTTTCTTTGCTCGTGTTAGGAACCATTCTTCGCGTCACTGGCTGCCTCAAGAATGGCCTTCACCTGTTCAACGCCCGATCGCGGCGAAGAAAGCACAGGCTTCCCTGTCGCCTCCGCCAGCGTTTCCTCCATACGTGCCATTGAGCCTTGCGCCAAAACTAACACATCGGCCGTTTCTGCAACCCTCTTCGCCGTTTCCAGCAATAAGCGGTCATGCTCTTCAGGCTTGCCGCTGATCAAAGCGTCAAATGCGCCTTCAGCGAGCCCGCTCACAATCTGCACCTGTCTTCCTGCTTCATCTGCCTTACGGCTAACTAATCGTAATGTCGGTTCCAAAGTGGATGGCAATGTCGCCAATACCCCAATTCGAGCATAGCTAGCCACTGCCTTGTCAGCCATCCACTCATCGATACGTACAATCGGCACACCGATTTGCTCTCGAGCTTCATCCGCAACATCTCCTACAGAGGAACAGGTGTTGAGAATGACATCCGCACCAATCTCTTCTGCATGCCGGTAGTACTGAATTAAATGACGATTCACGACCTCTGGAATGTGCCCTGCACGCACGACATCACCGATGAGGCTATCATCGATAATATTCACAAGTCGTACCTGGGGCAGCAGTTCTTGAAACACCTTTTTCAAAGGATCGGCAAGACCCTGACCTGTATAAATCGCAACAACGGTTTGCATTGACATCAAAATCCTCCTTAGAGCCTCCCGGATGAGAAGCTAAGTATTTGAATTACCATACGAATTCCTTATTTAGTCGACGATACTCCCCTTCACGCATAGGAGACTGATCAAAAACTTGACGCCCGCTGTACAAAGGCTTCTTCGTGCCTTTTGGCGTAATATTAACAACATCATCACCACGCCATTCCGTCTCGAAGGTTTGCCCCACTGCATTCTCCAGCGTTCTACGGAAACTCAATGGGAAGGTGATCGTAATTTTCTCACCTGCTACTGCGGAGCCAAGCAAGAGAAAATGCTTGTTGACCCAGCTGCTCGCTTCACTTCCTTTGCCTTCGATCACTTCACCACTACGTTCGCGTACATACTTGATTTTCGTAAAGCCAGCCCACTCTGGAATTCGAATCTGYAGACGAGAAATATCCGTATGAATATCAAGCACTACCTTACCTTCGTGCGGCAGATAAGAGCTGACGTCCAGCCATTTAGAACCGCGGTTTAAAAGGAAATTAACGCTGATCGTGCCGTTCTTCTCGGTGATCGTGTGACTCCAGCCCATGAAGAGGCCTCGTGTTCCCGAGCCTAGGCAGCAAATTTGCAAATCGTTGGTATGGCCGCGGCCCTCGTTCACATCACAAACGAAATCGTTGGGTGCCGAGTAACCGGCAAAAGAGCCCCGTGTGCGCTCTGCTACTTTATAGAAGCTTTTGTTCGCAGGAATATCATCCGACTTGTCATCAGACTCTTCCACCCAATCCAGATCCAGCAGCTGCGATTCCGCCAGATGATTGCGCAAGAAACGTTCTACAGTTCCCCAATATTCCACATATCCGCTGCTTGCTAAAGTAATTCCCGTTGCAATCAAATCGACCAGAGAGCACGTTTCATGCTCATAGGCTTGTTCGTGCAGATCACCTGGCGTCCAGCCAAAGTTCGTACATTTGGTCAGTGCCCAGTCGTAGCTTTTTTTGACCCAAGCAAGCATTGCCGCATCGCCTGTGAAAACACCGAATCTTGCGATAGCATCAAGTGTGCCTATTCGCGTATGAAAATGCCCGCTCCGATAAGCAAGTGCATCATTAAAGCTGCCGTCTTGATTGAATACGCCGCTGCGTTCCATAATAAGTGCCGTGAAGAATTGGCAAAGTTCAAAGGCATCCGGATTGCCCGTCAGCTCATGATATTTCAATAGAGGCATAACCAATCGACCGCAGAAAGCTGCGGGATCGGGTGCTAATCGCAGCTGTATCGCATTGCTCGACGGCCAGCCCGATTCTTTGTATTCGGATGCCGGATAATACCATACATCGCGCTCTTTGATGGCGATTCGCTTAAGTGCCGCAACGTGACGGTCTGCCGCTTCTTTTACCTTCTGATCCCCGGATTCCATATACCATGTTGTAAGAGATAAAATAACCGCACGCTGATCAATCAGGTTCGCATTCGGCTCCCAGTCACGTGTTGGATTGATCTGTCTGTAGCTCATCCCATCTTCTTTGAAGAACGAGAGTAGGTTTGCCCGATAGCGCTCCTCAACTTCTTTGCCAAACTCTTCTCCGGACATATGGCGGGCAAGAATTAATCCGTCAATCATTCGTCCATGAGATGAGCCATAGTCCCAATCGCCATGTGTCATGAAGGCAGGTTTATGCATCAGATCTGCAGCAAAAAATGGGATATAGTTATGGTCGCGATCCGCCATGCCAATCATGGCATTGATGGCATGGGCCGCACGTTCTTCGAGCATTAGCGTATCGGGAATTAAGCGTTTTGACATCACATTTCTCTCCTTAGTGGTCCGCCTGTCCGATGACTTTGCGGTATTCACCGATGGTCATGCCAACTTTCCGTTTGAAAATCTGGCTAAAATATCGGTAATCCTCATAGCCAACCTTTTGCGCGACTTCATAATTTTTATATTTTGTTTTATTCATCAGCTCTTTGGCTTTGTGCATGCGGATATCGGTTAAATAGTCGACAAAGTTCTTCCCTGTCAACTTTTTGAAAGTCCGACTTAAATAGTCAGGATTCAAATAATAGCTGCTGGCAATTTGATGCAAGGAGAAGGATTGTTCATAATTGCTTTCCAACCATTTTTTCAACTCGCCTACAACCTTTTCCCCTTGTTTTTCACCGGAATGGCTGTAGAAGCTAAGCACGACGGGAAGCAGCTCCTCTTTGAATAGTTTCTTCACAGCGCTCAAATCATTGCGTTGGTGAATCAATTCGGAATACATTAGCGTATTTTTACCACAGATCTCCTCAATTCGTACATCCTTCTCCTGTAGCTGCTTTTCTATCGCATGAAGGAGTATATCCGCGCACCACTGCAAATGCCCTACTGTCGTAGAGTCACTCACGAATGACGCAAACAATCGCTCAAATTCTTGTTCCGCATCCTGTATATTTCCGGATTGGAGCACCCATAAGAACGAATCCTCTTTATCCTGAGGATAATTCCCAGATAAGTGCATCCCATTCTTCTCTGCAAAAAGCAATACGCCAACGGCTTCCAAAGGTTTACCCGATAAAGCTTTTCTCGCTTCGTTGTAAGCCTCCTCCAGCATAGCAACCTCCGGCTTCCCCATGCTCAAGCCAAAGCTGAAGCTAACGCTCTCTGCTTGTTTCAAGGCATTTTGCACTGTCGCATGCAGTTTGCAAAAATCTTTGGGATCCAGCACGGCTCCCGTAATGGCAAGTATCATCTCACGGCTGCCTTCCTGAATAGTCATAAGCTCATATTCCCAGCGCCCCCCGAAAAGGAATGGCTTCTTTCGGTTTAATTGCTCATGAATAGCCGGAAGCAGACATGCTAAATCACCATATTCTTCGAAAGTGTCTGACTGACCAACAAACAAAGCATATTCACCAGTCTGCCAGGTTGACGGAATGAACGGTTCCTCCCTATCTCCCTTACGAAGTAAAAGCTGTCTCAACCAACCCTCCCCATGAATACGAGACACCTTAAGCTTCTCTGCTTCGCGTCGATCCAGCTCTAGGAGGGCACTTTCCACCACCGCTGCAAGCTCTTCCTTTTTAACCGGCTTCAGCAGGTAATCAAAGGCTTTATGTCGTATAGCTTCCTTCGTATACTCGAAATCCGAATACCCACTAATGACGATCGTTAACAGGTCCGGCACCTCTTGGCTCAACATGGCAAGCAGCTGTTTGCCGTCGAGACCCGGCATACGCATATCGAGGAAGAGTAGATCTGGCTTTTTGCCCAGGGCCATTTCATATCCTTCTGCCCCATCACTTGCTTCGCCTACAAGCTCTAAGCCCCATTCGTTCCAGGAAATAGACTGAATCAATCCTCTGCGTATCCACTTTTCATCGTCAACAATCATGACTCTTCTCATTTCCTGTACCTCCTCAAAGCTTAGATTTGGATTTTATTATCCTTTCATGGAACCCGCCGTCAGACCGTCAATAATATATCTTTGCAGCAGTAAGTAAATGATTAGAATGGGTGAGACCACAATCACCATGAAGGCAAACACAACGCCCCAATTCGTGCTGTACATCGTGACAAAATTAAAGATTTGCAGGACAATCGTCCATTTCGTGCTGTCTGTCATCAGATAGAACGGACCGAAGAAATCGTTCCAAACCGAAACCATCACAACAATGGAGACGGTCACGAGCACCGTTAGCAGCAACGGTAAAATGATTTGCCAGTATAACCGGAAATACCCGCAACCTTCCAGCAAAGCCGCTTCATCTAGTTCTCTCGGGATCGATTTCATGAACCCCACGAGTAGAAACACTGCAAATGGCAGCAGCACCGCTGTGTAATACATAATCAGACTGAAGTAGGTACCTCTAATATGAAGATCTCCAAGCAGTTTAATCGTTGGTACGATGGACACGGGAACTATAAGCCCCATAATGAACGTGTAATATGCCCCTTGTAGAAAGCGATTGTCTCTGCGTTGAATGATAAACGCAGCCATGGAGGCAAATACATTCACACAGATGACAACTAAGCCTGAAATTAGAATACTATTTTTGAATCCCCGGAGAATGTTAGCCTGTTGGAAAATTTCCTTATAATTGGTAAACTGCCATTCGGAAGGAAGGGATAAGCCGAATAGTGCTGATTCTCGAATTCCTTTGAAGGAATTGATCAATATCATTAGAAAGGGAATCAGAATCAGGCAAGCCAAGCATACCGCGACGATTTCCAGCATCCAGAGTGTCCATTTTTTTCTCATTACATCTCGACCTCTCGCTTCTTCATCGCCATCAGCACAGGAACGCCAATAATGGTGACAAGGATAAATAACACAACGTTAACCGCCGTCGCGTAGCCGAATAACCCCGTACTGAACATACCGCGAATATATGTGTAAAAAACTTCTGTGGTGTAACCCGGTCCTCCCTCTGTCAGCACCATCACCATTTCAAACACCTTCATGGAACCAATCATCGAAAGGAGTACATTCACAGTTAAGGCTGGAGCTAACAGCGGGAATACAATAGAACGGAAACGCTGCCAATATTGCGCACCATCCATGGACGAGCTCTCGATCAGATCCTTTGGAATGAATTGCAAACCAGCCAAATAGACAACCATCGAGAAGCCTGCAACTCGCCATAGGTCGGTGACAATAATAGAGAACAAGGCATACTTAGGATCATTCAACCAATCATGCACCATGAAATGAAGCCCTGCTTTGTCTAACATGGTGTTGATAATGCCATGCTCAGGATGATAGATTGCTCGAAAAATATAACCTATTACAATCGGCGCAATCACGTAGGGCATAAAGAAGATCATGCGCAGCAGATTTCGCAGTTTAAGCGCTTCATTCAAGATTAAGGCTAAGCCTAATCCCAATAAATTTTGCATCAAGGTCACGACTGCAGCAAAAATGAGCGTATTGATTAAAGCCGTTTTCAATCGAGGTTCTTTGAAAAGCTCGATATAGTTCTCCAAGCCATTAAAGCGAATTTGGTCGGCATTAATATTCCAATCCGTAAAGCTGTAGTAAAACCCAATCAAAGTTGGGGTAATGAAGAACAATAGAAAAACGGCGAGGGCCGGGAATGAAAAATACAATGGATATTTCACCTTTCCCATCTCGTCTCCCCTCCTTCGGCTATGAAATGTTCCGGCCGGAAGCTATGTTCCGACCGGATAGACTTGGGTTAAAATAACTTACTTAAATCCATCTAGCAACTTGGCTTTTCCGTCTTTTTCATAGTTCGCAGAGAATTCTTTCAGCGCTTTGTCGACATCTCCGTCAATGAAGAACGTTTGCAGTGTCTTTTGGAAATCAGCGAAAGTTGGCGTCAGGCGATTCTGTACATTGATTTTTGCTTTATTGGCATCGATCAAGTCTTTCACGGTTTGCTGTACGGGGTACAAGCTGCTCTTAGCGCCTTGGAAGATAGGGATTCCAGGGCTCGTTTGATAGTAGAGGTCAACCATCTCTGGTGAAATCATGAATTTCACCAATTCTGCAGCCACATCCGCATTTTTCGCTTTGCTTGGAATCATTAACTGATTAGGTGGTGTAATCATGGCTGTTCCTGCATCAGAAGCGGAAGGGAACGGGAAGAAGCCAATTTTATTGGTCACGAAATCTTTCCCGAATTTCTTTTCCAGCTGCGGAATAATGCCGTCCAGCATGAACGTCATGCCGACTTTGCCTTCGCCMATTAGATTCTGAAGCTCATCGAATGTCCCCGCGAGCGGATTAGATTGCAGCAGTCCCAGATCCTTCAACTCTTTTTGTTTGGTGAATAAGTCTTTTAATGCCGGAATATCTGCCAGCTTGAGCGCATTCTTCTCTAAATTTGCAACGCCTGCATCACCAATTGCCGGGTCTACATTCGATACCCAACCTGTGAAGTAGAATACTTGGGGTGGCCAACCATCTTTGACCCCTTCATAAAAAGGTGTAACCCCTGCTGTCTTGATTTTCTTCGCACTCTCGATCATATCCGCATAGTTTTTCGGAGGCTGAACGCCCGCTTTAGCAAAAACATCCTTGTTATAATATATACCCATCATGCCCGTGGCGCCGAAAGGGACACCGTAAATCTTCTTATTCGCATCCGCCTGAAAATCTTTCATCGTCGGAATAACGCGATCCCATACCGCCTTATCTCCCGACCATTCGCGAAGCGTCTCGGAGGCTCTCAGTTTGACGTATTGCTTTGGTCCAGGCTGCATGAGGAATAAATCCGGGAAGTCGCCTGTGGAAAAGCGGGTTTTCATCATGTTATCAAAATCTCCGCCTGGCAGCGCTTGCAATTCAACCTTATTGCCTGTCTTTGCTTCAAATTCTTTGAAAATTTTATTAAAAGGTGTAGCGTCAACCGTATTGGCGATCGCAAAAGTAAGTGTTACAGGGTCTTTTTTGGTTGGAGCTGGTGTCGCTGCAACCGTTGATGCAGCAGGCGTCCCTCCAGCTGGCGTTGGGCTGCTGGAGTTAGTGCCCCCGCTTCCACAAGCTGTCAAAGCCATAATTGCCGCAATGGATGTTGATAGTGTTACCGTTTTCATATTCCTCATTTTCTGTCCCCCTCCTTTAATTTCGCTTACAGGATTAATTATATTGCAACCGCTTACTTTCGACCCATGCACGATAACGACTTTCTATGTTGAATATTCCTACATCATATTAGTAGCTCTGTTGGKAGGCTAACTTCAAGGTTACCGCTGTCCCTACCCCTTTTCTGCTTTCAATACTGAATTGAAACTGCTCACCGTAACGAATCGTATACCTCGCGTATACGTTCTGAACGCCAATGCCACCGCTTGCAGTAGACAACTTGTACTCCTCCTGATAGAGCGGTTGCCTAAGCGACATAAGGATTTGATCCAGCCTCTTCTCCGAGATACCGACGCCATCATCATTAACTTGGATATACACCMATTCCTCTTCCTTCCATGCGCGGAGGTGAATTGTACCTTTGCCTCTTTTGCGTTCGATCCCGTGGAAAACCGCATTTTCAACTAAAGGCTGGAGTGTCATTTTTAACATCGGATAATTGTAAAGGTCTTCTTCAATTTCTAAGCGATACGCGATTTTGCCATCGAATCGAATGCTCTGGATGATGAGATAAGCATCAATTTGTACKAGCTCTTCCTGCAGTGTGACGATTTCATCTGTATTTTTGGTATTATAGCGAAACATATCAGCTAAGGACTGTGCCATTTGGCCAATTTCCTCCACTGCGTGGTAGTCGGCCATCGCTTTAATACTATCCAGCGTGTTGTATAAGAAATGCGGATTAATCTGAGAGTAGAGCATCGCCAATTCCATCTGCTGCAGCTTAATTTGATACACATACTTTGTTTCTATTTGCTCCTGAAGCTCATCCTGCATGGCGTTGAAATTCATGGCAATTCGCCCGATTTCATCTTTGCGCTTCATATCCACCCTGACGGAGAAATCGCCACGTTTAATATGGTTAACGGTTTTGTAGAGATTAAGAATCGGATTGGTAATACTCCTTCCGAACAGCAGCGATAAGATTCCAGAAATGAAAAAGGCGATCAAAGCCGTCCAGATTGCTGTTGTTTTGATTTGATTAAGAGAAGCAAAAATTTCTTTTTTCGGCATAATTAAGACAGTTTTCCAGTTGGAGTATTGAGAACGCGTGTACGAAACAAGCATGGTCTGATCACCGCTACCCGTCCAGAACTTTCCGCTAGTCCCTTTGATCTGAGCTAATGTTTGTTCATCGATGTCAGTTGCAAGTCCATCCGAAGAGTCGAATATTGGATTATTAATCTCATTCAAAATAAGAAAGCGGCTGTTTGCCGTCAAATCCGCACGCTGTCGCATTCCTTTAAATAGACCGAAATTGTAATCAGCACGCACGACGATAAACCCTATTGGATTGGAAAAATCGCGAATGAGCATGGAGGTGGAGAAAGCGGTTCCCCCCTCTTCCTGACCACTTACTGGCGGGGAGCTGAAGAAGTTAACTAACCCATCCTTCGCAATCGTTTGTCGAAACCATTCGGCGTTCTGCACCTGGCTAGCGTTACCTAAGGAGGTGTTGTCCGACGAATTGAGCAGCTCTCCATTGCTATAATAAATCTGAAATCGGATGAAATCCGGAATGGGCGTAATGTTAAAGCTTTTTGAAAATAAATCACCAAGTTTCTGGCGAAACAGAAATTTATTCTGGCTGTCCATAGTCGGGTAGGCATTAATGTTGTCAATATATTCCTGGTTGTAATATGGAGCGAGTAGTAGATTTCGTTTATTATGAAAATCGTTATCCATGTTAAACTCGATCTGCCTGACAATTTGAGCGCTAGCCGTTTCCACTCGTTCTGCCATGGAGTTGTAGGAGATATAAAATGAAGCAGTACCAATCAATGAAATGCAAATGAGAATGATGATAAAATAACTCAATAATAGCATCGTACGAAATCTCGGAAATAAGGCCTCTAGCTTTTTCTTTATGCTATCCATCCAACGCATCCTGATGACCCGCCTCTCTTTCTATGCGAAAACAACCGAAACCGGCTAGAAGGCAGCATGTTACGCTTTACCCTCTATCCGATTCCGGTATGTTTCAAAGGAACTTGCCTTTAGTTTAGCATAGAAATGCTTTCAAACACATAATTTCCTGAACCAACCTTGTGTACGGATGCCGCTCTATCTGGCAAATGGATGGTTGCCGTCGTATTGGCAGGAACCTCCACTTCGAGACGGAAATCGCCTGCCTCCGTTCGGCTCCATGCTACCGCAATACGCCCGTACAGCGATTCATAGCTTGCTTTCACCCAGCTCAAGCCCCCACCCGGTTTCGGGCTTATGATCACATGCTTAAAGCCAGGTGCCTTTGGATCCGCTTCAATACCGGCCATATACCGGAACATCCACTCACCGACAGAACCAAGGGAATAGTGATTAAAAGAATTCATTGAAGGCGTTTGAAAGCCTTGCTCCTCTGTCCATCCGTCCCAACGCTCCCAAATTGTGGTTGCTCCATGCTTGATTGAGTACATCCAAGAAGGGAATGCTTCTTGCTTCAGCAATTTATAGGCAACATCCAAGCTTCCAATGTCCGTCAACGCCGGCAATAAGTAGCCTACACCGAGGAATCCTGTCGACAATCGATCTCCGCGCTCTTGAATGTCTGCCACAAGACGATCCTGTGCTTGTTTGCGCTGTTCTTCGGTCAGGAGTCCAAATTGCAGCGCTAAGACGTAGACCGTTTGTGTATCGCCRTGAATTCGACCATCGTTAGCGACGAACGCCTTGCGAAACGCTGTAGCGATATTGCTGAATAAAGCCTGGTACCCAATCTCATCTTCTGATTTTCCTAATACACCAGCAATGAGCGCAAGCAGCTTCGTACTGTAGGCAAAATAAGCGGTCGCCAACACTTCGTTTGGCGTGTCAGCCCCTATCGATAGCCAGTCGGCGTAATTGGCATAACCCGGACGAACCAACTCGTTCGTCGTGTTTTTTAAATAGCACACCCATTTCACCATAGCTTCGTAATGGGTTTCGAGGATGCGTACGTCCCCGTACATCACATAGATCGTCCAGGGAATGATGATGCCGGCATCTCCCCAACCGGAGTTGTCCGGAGCGAACCAGTTCAGCCGCGTGTTCCAGTTTTTGTGCCGAATCCACCCTGCATCCGGTGCAACATCCGTAAAAGCACCCGAAGGCTGCTGGCAATCCACCATATCCCAAACATATTTACTGAAAAATCGGGATACATCCATATTGTAAGCGGCTGTTCGGGCAAAAATTTGTGCATCTCCAGTCCAGCCAAGCCGCTCATCCCTTTGCGGACAGTCTGTCGGCACAGACAAGAAGTTGCCGCGCTGACCCCATGTAATGTTGGAATAAAGTTGATTCACCATCGCATCGGAAGTCTCAAGCTGCCCCGTGACGGACATGTCGGAATGAACGACTTTGCCTACGATCGTCTCCAAATCTGGCTCACTAGGGTAACCTATCAACTCGACATATCGAAAGCCGTGGAACGTAAAGTGCGGCTCATAGCACTCTTGCCCCTCACCTTTCAGGATATAGTGATCTTGCTGGCAGGCTTCTCGCAAGTTAGCCATATACAATGTGCCGTCAGGATTCAGCATTTCCGCATGGCTTAGCGTAATCTGCGTCCCACGTTCACCCTGAACCTTTACTTCCGTCCAGCCCACCATGTTTTGACCCATATCATAAATGTAAGTACCAGCTGCTGTCTTCTTCATGCTAACCGGCTTCCTCGTTTGCGTAATGCGGATTGGCGGCTCTACTTCAGCTACAAGTAGACCGTTATAGCCGGAACGAACATCCGGCGCTTCCCAGGACGAATCATCGTACCCGTGGAGAAGCCAACCCGTTAATTCCTCTCGCGCATCGTACGTTTCCCCTTTGATCATATCGGAATAGTGGATCGGTCCCTTACTCGTTCTCCATGAGCTATCCGTTATAACGTTATCTATCGTTCCATCTTCATAATGTATGCTAACCTGCATAAGGAAAAAGGGTCTTTCTCCGTAAACATTATTGCCGAGGAACCCTACGGTTCCCGCATACCAGCCATCTCCCAGGATAGCGCCTAACACATGCCCGCCTACCTCTAACTTTTCTGTGATATCTACAGCCTGGACTTGTACACGGGTGTTATAGTCCGTCCATCCTGGGGCAAGACGTTCACCAATCCGCTCGCCATTGAGATGAAAATCATAAACACCTAATGCCGTTGCATAGGCAATGGCACGCCGTACTTTCTTCTTGACTTCGAACGGTTTACGCAAAAATGGTGAGGGTTGCATGAGGGCTCCCGGCTCGGTTTTACGACCGATCCACTGCGCTTTCCACTCTCCACGCGATAAAATCCCCATCATCCAATATGCCGTTTCGCTCCATGCAGACTGCATATCCGAGCCGTCCCAGATGCGCACCTTCCAGTAATATTCCCCTTCAGCTTGAAGCGGTTTACCGTCATATGGTACATGCGTTGAAGTAGTTGAACACACTTTGCCGCTATCCCACATATCCGCTTGGTCATGCTCTAGCTTATCACGAGATGAAGCAACCCTAATCTGATAGGCGCTCTGCAAGCCCCCCTCAGTATCGGAGCGCATTTGCCAGAAAAGTCGGGGCTTTACAACATCGAGTCCAATTGGGTTTATCCTGTATTCGGTTTTACATGCTACAACTTGTATCGTCATTAGGTATGCCTCCAATTTATGTTATTAAATGTGAGATAGTTGCCGTAAGTAAGGGCTTACATGAGACGCTGAATGAAAAGGGCTCCCTTGGCTGCAGCCAACAAATTGTCCATTTAGCCTAAGATGGAACCCAGAATGCACCTTTAGCATAGTCGATGACTAGGCAGCGTGAACATTCAAGAAACCGACTTGTTATGTTATTAAATCCGTTATAAACATGTCGTGATTCCTATTTTCGGATTTCATTCAAACTGTTAACGGAAGAAAGGCTGCCTCAATATCCGGCAGCCAACCCGTACATTAGATTAAATGACTAATTCCCATTCTCGCTTTCCGTTAACGGTTCATCGCCAGTGTGCCCTTGGTCGTGAGGCACTTTAACTATTGCTGTTTGTATTGTTCTATTCCCTGCTAGGTCTGTAGCCGTGTACGTTATGGTATAGACCCTCCCTGAGCCTCCCCCATTTCTCTCTGCTCGAAGACTAAAGGACGTATCGAACATGCCGAAACGCGCATCCTGAATATCGTCATTCTGTAACTTCTCATTGCTTGTTATTGAGGTCAGTACGATGCTGCTGATTTGGGATATATCATCCCTCGCATATACATTGGCTGTAACGGTAATCAGCTTTTTATTCGCTGGCCATAATGTAGTTTTATCCAACGCGACACTTAGTGTTGGTGCGACATTATCCAATTTTAGTGTTAACGATTTTGCGGTTTCTTCATTCCCAGCTTGATCCGTACTCTTGTACTCAAGTGTATGCACACCATAAACGGACAATGTAACTGGTTGGGAGTATGTTGACCACTCAGAACCATCGATACGATATACCGTTTGTGTAACGGAAATGTTATCCGATGCCATGAGGTTCACTGTCGGGTTCGACTTATACCAACCGTTCATTCCATCAATCGGACTTGCTTTTGCGGTGGTAACCGGTGCTTTAGAATCCAATTTAATAATCGTTGATTTTACATCGCCGGGAATTCCTTGCTGATCAACACTTCGGTATTCAATCGTATGGATTCCATCTGTCTTCACATCAATCACTGTAGTGTATGTTGTCCAGTGCCCTTGATTGATGCGGTATTGGATCACATTGTTCTCTGGCATTCCGTTTGTAGCTTCGATGGTAACTGTCACAGGATGTAAGTACCAACCCTCTTTGCCGTCAGGCTGCTCGGGCGACACTTTGGACTCAAGCTCCACGATGGACGGTTTAACCGTAAATGTCGCAGTGGCACGCGAGTCGGCATTCTGGCCGCCAACGGTTACTTGATACGTTCCCGTAACTTCTTGACTGATTTTATAAATAAACTGGTAATTTCCATCTAGACCGCTAATGCTTTGATTCAAATAATCGATTTGATTCAATGGGTTCCTTACTTGAACACTTATGATGTGCCCTGCCTCTGAGCCTAATTGGCCTGAAATCGTTGCGGTTCGGGTGATGTTGTCAAACGATGCGTTTACCGTCAAAGATGACGCCATCGCGAATGGAGCCATCATGCCAAAGCACAACAGGAGCGACAGTATGATTATTGACCATCTTCTCAATCGTTTCCCCTCCTTTTAAGGACTTATGATGGTGTTGGAAATTGGCGTGATTTCGGATATTTTAGTTAGTGCAAACACCTTTACTTTGTAACCAGTGACATCCTCTGGCATATTAACAATCGCCTTKACTTGTTTATCCCCTTCTCCGGGAACCAGCTGTTTGACGAAAGCGTATTTGACCTTCCGGTCTAATGGATCATAAAGGGCCATGACAAATACCCCGTTTTGGGCTACTTTGGAATTGTTATGGATGTTCACAGTCACCATCGTATCCTGCGAACCTTTTAAACTAGAAAGCTCGTTTCCACTCAAATCATGAAATGACAATCCTGAGAACTCAAACAGTCCGCTGCCCCAATCTTGCGCATAAGTTATTGCGTATGAATTTGTCGCAGCTATGCCATACTCATCGACGGCATAAATGACGATTTCGTTTGGACCCTCCTGTAAGATTAATGGAACATGAAACGGTCCATTTGCCTGTTGAGCAGCCTGATCCAACACCGTAGTTCCATTCATCTTGACCGTAACACTGGCGTTTCGGCTTACACTCGCCAATAAGTTAAAGTTAGAAGCATGAACCGTCGCAGGTACTTCACTTGTTATGACTACCGCGGATTTGTTGTAGGTTACGATGATTGTTTTGGTATTTATGACATTACCCAGCGTGTCGCTGCTTGCTGAGATTGTGATGATGTTAACACCATCCCTAAGCTGAATCTTGTGCTCAAAGTCCGTTCCGGGATCTGTATTTACTGCGTCTACGACGGTTGAGCCATTATTCGTTATCGTCAATTTGGCACCATCAAGCATTGTTCCCTCGACGGTGTATACAGGAATATTAACGGTTTCACTTACTGGGTTTTTCACAGTAAATCCGGCAGATCGCTGAAAACTCACATCTGTGAATGTTGCAGCTGTTAAATAATCAGAATTGCTTGTTGCTTTCCCTGCGTCAACCGCCATACCGACGAAGACTTTATCCGGTAATGTGACATCTGCAGAGTCTACTAGCGCCCAACTATTTTTGTCCGTAGACACAAAACCGGAAACAACATGTTCATTTCTTACAATTTTCAACCAGAAAGGTGCTTTGAGCGTGCTCGATGTCACACTATTGGTGCGATAGCTCCCCCCCGTATTGGTACGATTCATAAAAAGTGCTTTTCTTCCGCTCGTATCAATGGTTTCATCCGATTCTGGAGATAAGACAACAGCTGCTGCGGGTGAATTAGCTGCTAAACTGCCGCGTATCATCAAACCAGCCTTAGCCGCATCATCGATTTCAGAATCAAAATTAATGTAGGCTAGCATCTCAAAGTTACCATGAACAGACTGGTACACATAATGGAAAGAATCCGAACCGTTTCTCACTTCACCCGAACCTTTCACTGTGTATGTCGTTCCCTCCAAGCTAGCGCTCCCTGCAATGGCTACAGGGCCAATATCTTGCGATGTCCAAGGAGCAACGTTGTTAGGTCCATTTACATAAATGATGCTTACTGCGGATAGAGTCATAAAACCTGCGTTGTCAATGGCTTTTGTGTAAATGTAATGCTCACCTTTCGGCGCATTTTCCCAGTTGAAGGAATAAGGCGCTGTTAGGTCTTCACCAAGCTCCTGATCACCGGAATAAAACTTAACCTTCGCAATTCCCTCATTATCCGTTGCATTTGCTGTAATCAAAATTGGAGTTCCAGCCTGAAACGATGCTTGGTGCACAGGGCTTGTTGTCGTAATTGTCGGGTTATCTGAAACCGAAACCACCAGAGAATTGATATAGTTTTCCAAATAGGTGTACCCGTTGCCAGCGATGCCTTTTCCGTCTGATGGATCATTCGGATTGAGTAGCTTGGCTGTTTCCCAAGCATCCGGTATCCCATCGTGATCGGTGTCTTGCGGAGCAGATGCCGAATACAATTCGGGCAGTCCTCCATCGCTTTGGATTGTATTGGTGATTCTACCAGATCCATTTCTGACATCATTCAGAATACGAGCATCCAACGAATCCCGTTTAGGCAATGAGGCGCCAGCCCCTTGAAGTACCTTCTCATAGGCGACTTGTGCAGTGTCAGTCGTTACAGGACCGCCGATAGGATCGGCTGTATCCGGTATCACCATTGGCTCATACTTGCGGAGCAAAGGTCCTTCTGGATTGATGACTTTCCATGAACCCTTGCTGTTCGTCACCCAGTTATTGGCCGAAACATCGGCTGCGCCTTCGATGAAGTTGCCGTCAATATACCAGGTACCGCTAAAGCTTGCGCCAGACGGGGCGACAATTCGGCTTTTTACGTTATCAAACGTACTTGGTCCAGGTTTGTAGTAATTGTTGATCATGTTGATGCCCGTTGCCTGCTCGCCGCCATACGCAGAGTTAGCCCCCCAGTTATAAACAACATTATTCCGATAGTCTATTTTCGTCGGATAATTATCCGGATCGGTTTGCCGGTCAAAACGCGGGTTTCTGCTGTTATGATTGGCAATCAGATTATGATGATAGGTTGCATTCGTTCCTCCCCATATTCCCCCGTAGCCATGTGCTCCCTTACCATGAATCGACTGATTCAGGCTGTCACTAACGATGCTCCACTGGACTGTAAAGTTTTTACGATTTTTCACAGTGAACGTCTCATCTGAGCTCCAGCTGAAGGAGCAGTGATCGACAATAATATTGTTGCCCGAAATATCAGCCGAATCACTTAACACGTTAATGCCATTTCGAAAACGAAGATAGCGGATAATCAAATCTGTTCCTACATCGTTATTTCCAAACTTGACCATATATCCGCTAATTGCAATACCGTCTCCCGGCGCTGTCTGACCCGCAATCGTCAGATTCCCGGACGTAATATCCAATCCTCTCTTTAGATGAATTGTACCGGATATTCGAAACACAACCGTCCGATTTCCCGTGCTCACGGCGTCGCGCAAAGATCCCGGTATTGCGGCTTCGCCCTTCGTCGTGTCATAATCCAATAGGTTCGTTACTTCATAAACCTGTCCTCCACGGCCACCTTTGGCATACATGGCCGCTCCTTCAGCCCCAGGGAAAGCAGGTACTCTCGTTGCAGCTGTTGGCTCGATTTCAACGCTTACATTCTTAATTGCACTTGCATTACCTGCTTTGTCAACATACCGATATTCGATTAGATTCTTACCGGTTTTATCGACTTCGAATTCAGCCGTATATGCCTTCCATTCTCCGCCGTTTATTCGATACTGAACTCGATTATCCTTCGGAAGATTACCATCCTCTTCCATATAAACGACCACTGGCTTGGTATAAGCACCGTTAAGCCCATCAGGAAGAGCAGGAGCAACCGCAGTTGTTATTTGAGGAAACATCTTGGGAATAATCACTGCTTTACTCGGATCCCATCCGTCAAACATACGTGGAATCGTCAATGCGCTGGCTTCCTCGGCTGTCATTTGAGTTCCCATGACCCGAGTTTCTGGACTTGCCCCCGGACCACTGCTGTTATATTCGCCGTAAAAGTAAGGCGGAACTTGCATAGGTGTCCAGCCTTCCGTATGGATATGACTATCCATCCAGGTGTTAATGTAACGCGTCGACGGTTTATCCTGCCATGGACGGCCAAGATAGTGAAGGCCATTTGTGGAGCTGTCTCTCAACAGCCTTGAATTCATGAACACAAGGCCAGGGTCGGTTTCATTTTTTGTTGCAGCAGCCGTTACATAACCGCCAGAGTCCCCTGCATTAATACTGACCGCATCGACATGATCGAACACGGCTGCGCTGGCTGGACCATAAATAAAGTCTGTACGTCCCCTAATCTCACTGTTGTGATAATACTGTCTTCCAAGTCTTGGACTAGCCGTTCGGATACCCGCGTACAATGTATCCTGATAACCGACAAGCTTAACGTTCTCAAACACAGCTTTGTCCGCATTAACGGATAAGGCCAATGCCTGACCATCGCTCGGCTTGGAATCATTTTCAATCGTCAGATTAGCAGCAGTAAAATTGTCGCCGCTTACAGCTACCGTTGCGCCATTGACAGCTTGGTTAGGCATATCTGCGTTTGAAAGATCGTAAACAATTGTCGTCTCATCCTGCCCAGCCCCTACAAGGCTTACATAAGGAGCAGTTACGATTGCTCTTTCCCGATAGGTCCCCTTTTTCACATAAATAACCGTACGAGCATTATTGTTAACCGGTATAGTTGCAAGCGCGTCTGTAATGTTGGTGAAATCACCGCTTCCATCCTGTGCTACCGAAACAACTCTAGCTGGGGCTACAATCATTTCTTCCGTATTTTGGCTCTCACCGTTCGTATTGACAGCAGAAACGACATAATAATATTGCTTTCCATTAGTAACGTTAGCATCCCTGTACGTCGTTGAAGTTTGATTACTGTTTACAATCGTATAGGGTCCGCCGCTCGTTTCACTTCTTTTTATGTTGTAAGAACCCGCTCCTGCCACTGACGACCATGATAACTCTACACTGCCGTCGTTTGCTGTGGCTGAGAAATYCGCAGGCACCGCAGGTGCTCCCGGCATCGAAATATACGGAAGAGCTTTGGTCTGGTTCGAGATCATACTCTCTAGTGTTGAACCGACGGCTGTCACGACATAATAGTATACCGTACCGTTCGTAGCCGAAGTATCCGTAAAGGATATATTCGAAATATTGCTTGAGATTGTTTCATAAGGTCCACCATTTACCAAACTTCGCTTTACTTTGTACGAAATGGCACCTGATACTGAATTCCAAGATAAATCAACTCGATTATCGGCTGAAACAGCCGTTAATCCGGTTGGATTCGAAAGTACCGATGTTGATTGTGCCGACGGAGCTGTCGCCAACGTTTCAGCATGCATGATGAGCGGGAATACGTTAAATCCAAGCAAAAGACACATCCCTATGCTTAGGGCTTTCTTCATGGTTTAACCTCCTTAGAGTTGTGCTTTATCAAAGCTAATTTCACCGCAATGCTCCGGATCTATTGAATGATTGATTCATCCGATAACGGTTTCATCCCATCCAAGCTGTCCCATATAAATGCTTTTAAACTGTAGCCGCTCACGTTTGTAGGAAGTAAAAAACCAGTGCTCAACGTTTTCGTTTCCCCAGGACCCAATACTTCAATAAGTGTCGAAAAATCCACCATTTTCTTGTTTGAATCTAGCAATACGACAAACAGGGTAATTGGCTTCGGAGTCTGTGTTGCATTTGTGATTTGCTTCTGAGCAATCATATCCGTTGATGAGACTAACGTTGTCATTTGAATTTCGTTCAAATTGTAAAATTCAGGCTTACCGGCCCAGAACGTGTATTCGATCGCGAAACTTTTCTTACTCTCATTACCAGCAGCGTCCATTGCGGAAATCTCAATCTGGTTCAATCCTTCAGCCAACTGCACGGGGTAGGTAAATGGTGTGTTACTTGGTATGTAGACGGAATCTACAACCGACGTTCCATTGTTCTTGATCGTTATTTGCGACTCCTCATCAACAATTCCTTGCACATTGAACAGAAAGTCTTTGACAGTTGCAGGTGGAACATTCATTTGTAAATCGGGGGCATCCGAATCCAGCTGAACAACGCCGGAAATGTGATCTGAGTAAGAACTGCCAGCTCTTCTTGCGATTATTTCAATGTTATTAACGCCAGGGGTCAGCGCAACATCCAAAGAAAATTCCGATTGTGCAATCACGCTTTCATGAACAAGCGTTTGATTGTTGTAGACTGCCAAAGTTACACCAGCTTCTTCTAAAGAACCGTTCAATGTGTAAGATGTTGTATTCGTCCAATTCACAAATGGATCCACTTTCAATCCAGTCGGGACCCGCTCAGCCATTACGAAGTACCCTGCGTTTTTGCCTGCATTATAATCGGTTGCCTGATTGAGACCMATCGTCACCGTTTCACCGGAGGCAAATTTCTTTTCATAAATTTTAAATGAATACGTCAGTGCTGTATCGGCTAATTGTATGGTATCGCCAGTATCTATCCATCCTGATGAAGACGATAGCCATTCTGGCGGTGTTTCCCTTTGGTCCATAGCCACTAAAACCGAAGCTCTATCGCGAACAGGGAAAGTAGCTATCTGCATACCCGTGGTGCTTCCGGTATATTTCATAGTGTCTGCATGCGTTTTGATCCAGTCCATGCTGCTGAATTTTGCGGGAAGAGCGGTTATCTTGAGGACAGCCGTTCGGTCTGCAAAAGGCTCATCACCTACATGAAGTCCGGAGTTGATCGACCACCTATTCGCGTTATAATTGTTGTATGCCGTAACGGTGCCAATCACGTTCGTATCAGGTGTTTCGATCGGTGTAACCGCATAGGGGGTGGCCGTAAATTCGGAAATCTCGCCCTCATAATCAATTTTTGCTGTTTCATCTCTGGTAATAACCGCTACACCTACGATGTATGTCTTCCCATTGGTTAAAGCAACAGCCGTATTGGTCACAGGATCCCAAATTTTACTCGCTGAAGGAGACGCATAAGGTGGAATTGACGTTGGAATAGATGTGTAAGTGGCTGTTGTATACCACGGATCTTCCGCTTTCTCTTTTATTTTAATACTGTACTTAGAAGCCCAAGCATCCGGTTCGATCCACATCGCAATGGATTTATCCCGCCCAACCCAATAAGCAATTGTAGGCTTTGCAGGTAAATAATTCGGGACTGTATGCGTTACTTTGATACTTCGTACATAAAGCTCGCCATTGCCTGCCGGGGTGCCGATGGAGATCTTTTTCACATCAATGGCATCGTTTGTATTTTTTCTGGCTGAAATAAGTGTCCCGTCAAACCACATGTTAAATCGCTTCGTCAATGTATTAAGTTCAACTTTAATGGTGTGCCAGGTATTTAATTGATAGGCTGTTTTCAGATCGACTGGCGCTGTATCAGGCCAGTAAACCACACCTTTCGAGGCATCCAATCCCGCAATGACCAGCGATTTGGTGCCTGCCCCATTCGTGAGGTAAATAAGCTGATCTTTGGCTTTGGAAGTACCTGGCTGCAGAAAAGTTATCTCTGCTGTAACGGTACCGTTTTTGGATTCGCTGAACGTTTTATTGATCAGGAACTGGCTAGTACCCGCACCGTTTACCTTAAGATGCATCGCTTTCTGGCTGGTTACGGGCTCAACCTCAACGACTGCGCTGCTCGTGGCCCCTGAAGGAAGTGTGGAGTAATCGAACCCAAGCTGTGACGCCGATTGTCCTTCTGCCGCGTTTGAGAAATCTTTGTCCAATAAAGTTGTAGGAGCAACTGCTGAGTCTGCTGCAACTGTAAGAACGGAGTACCCCGGCATTCCGCCTCCTATAAGCACGATCAATAACAGTGTGAAGCAAAGGATTCGTTTTAACTGATTACGCAAATGTATACACCTCCGAATGTGGAAAAATAGGTTTTAGTTAAACCTTTAAAGTGAGTAGCATGATCATTCTTGAATCCCAATGTTTCCCCCTTTCTCGACAGCATTTTTGGTAGCGCTTGCATTTTCGTGTAAGTAATTGATTCCTATGGCAATTTTCTCGATGTTTTGTCTAAAATGTATCCTAAAATAAATCCACCTTCATAGGGCATTAATTCCATGATTATAGGTTGTTTACTCTTTTAATACTAAGCCGGCACTCGTTAACTTACGAAATACCGGCCTTATTGTCTTTCCCCATAGATCATCAAATATCCAAGTCAATCTGGTCTATTCCTCTGCTAAGATGATCTCGACAGGCCCATATAATCCCCCCGTAGGGAACCATTCCTGCCAACCTGCTTCTTCCTCGCTCCGCTCTCGGTTCCAGTAGGTTATGTCAGGATTCCCTCCTACMAGACTTGTTGGCTTGCCGATTTCGTAGTGAGTACCGAGTGTGTTCGTCACTCTGATTCTCAGCCGAAGTTTGCCAGCAGGCAGAATTGGCAGTTTGAACCGATATGGCCTCCATAGCCTTACGCCTAATGGCACGTCGTCCGCCCAAACTTCTGCGGTTCCTCTGACATGTCCTAAATCAAGTTCGGCATCAGCAGCGAGAGCTGAAGTCTCAATTTCAGTTTCGTACTCCACTGCTCCGCTATGATGTGGCAGACAAAGCGCAGTTCGCCAATCACCTAAAGTTCCTTGCACAGGCTCAGTCTCGAAGCGGATCGGTGCCAGAAGTACGGCAGCTTCCGTGAATGGTACGTCAGGGTTTATTCTAACTGCTGCCATGGCACCGGCTTGCTGCGCCTTAAACGCTATTTGGCTTCCGTTTGCTTTGACTTCTGAACCGTTAATCCAGACACGCTTCTCCCCTACGCACTCGATCCGCATGCCATTCGCTCCTATGGGCAGCGGGAAACGCAGCCAAACAGGCTTTCCATTACTTGAGGGATCCGAAGAGAAAGGAAGCGGTATCTGTTCAGGAACGGATTCAGGCATAAGCCAGCCTACCATCGGAAGCGGATGAGGTCTCGGGGAAATCCATAGTGACTCCGTTTCAGCAAATTGAAGAACAGAGAAATGATGGATACCTGGAACACCACCTTGTTCGTCGAACCAATGATCCCCGGTAAAGAAAGAGACTACTTCACCATTCTGCAGTTCGATGACACCGTCAACAAACACTTCTCCTTTCCCTTCGGGCAAAGCAACTCTGATTTCATTCCTGCCCAATTGCCACAGAGCCGTTACATCGACTTCTTCCTGGCCTTGTCTGATATAAGGATTGAAATCCCCGTGCTCTGTCACATTGACTCCGTTCACATAAAGCACAGCTCTCCCTCGAACGGCAAACACGATTCGAACCCGCCGAAAGGGGTGATTATGCCTGCTTTCGATGTGATTTATCAAACTGGATTGTATGTTAGGATTCTGGGTAAATAGCCATTTCGGAAGCGGCTGACGCGCGATCGTGTTAACTTCAATGCTTGCCCTTATGACACCGTTGCCAATAGCTTGAGCCCTTAGAAGCAGCTCATTGCTCCCTTCCTGCAATTCAATCCATGCCGTCTGCTCCTCGGGTCCCCCGCTCCAAGTAATCTCTTTATTATTGATGCGTCCCGCGATGTTGGAGTTACTTTCCGTTCGAATCCAATAGCGTCCATCCGATGGCGCGATCACACATGTCTTTGCCCAAACATACTCTCTTTTTTTCAATACACCTAGATTCAGAAATCGACGAGGAACCCGCCCCATTCTCCCCGCCCAAGAACGCATGGATAAATCGCCAAACACGTTGCTGTATACCTTCTGAACTGAACGTAGTTCGTCGTACACTTCTCCATAGCAAACCTKCCAATAAGCGGACTCGCTCCATAATCTCGGCAGCCAATTGGATTCATCCAACCCCGGTTTATGCCAATCAGCCTGCTCCCCCTCTGTTTCTTCCGTCTCTACGCGCACATTCATCATGCGACGTTCAATGGACACAAGCCCTTTATTTTCCCCGTGCAAATCAAAGTCTCCATATCGATTGTCCAAGGTTGGCTCCACTTGAATGCGCCAATCGTTAGATGCTAGCGCTAACCTGCTCCCACGCGTTTTCAATGGACCGATTCGTGCAGGAAAAGGACGAGCTAGAGAGTTTCTAGGTGTACTTATCGTAGTTACAACAGCTGCTAACGTCTTTGTGCATACGATCAATGCGGCAGGCCATGAAGTGAATGGTGCTTGCACTTCAATCCATTCCCCTTCCCGTTTATACGGCATCGCCTCCATCGATCCATCAACCGGATCCCAAAGCTGGGGCACATGATCCGTCTTTAATCGGTAAACGGCAGTCGCAGGTAGAACGGTATCTGGACAAGCAGGTTGATGCATGCTTAACAAAGCGCCGGTCTCCGGGAGCAGTAAGAAGATATCTGCATCGTTGATTCTACGTTGCAAGGATTCACCCGGACCCACCACCCTTCTCGGAATACGTGTTTCCATGAGTACAACTGCATCTTCTGCTGAATCGACATAGATAGCCCCTGTCAGATCCTGCTCATCTTCGGGTACAGCTACAGCAATCACGAAACCGCCTTTGTCCAACCAAGCTTCGGTTCGTATGCGCGCTTCCTCTTCCATGACGGTTGTTCCGCACAAAAGCAAAACAGAAAAACGCTCATCCGCGATTTTAAGTTTGCCATTTTCTGATAATGCTTTCTGCAAGGCGCTATCATCGGCAATATCGAAATCCATTTGTGCTTTTCTTAGCGCACCTGGCTGTTTATGATCTCTGCGGCTCCAACTGCCTGTTAATTTCTTATAGACGTTTTGGATATGGGCTACATAAGGGTTTGGATCACGGTTCGATACCCCCATCGGATGCTCATTTGGTTTCCCATCCGTCAAAGACAAGTGTCCACATATGGCATAAGACGGATAGTGCACAGCTACATCGCAGACATGCGTACCCTCGCTCAATAAATAACAAACACGGCTGATTGTATCGGCAAAAACCGGATAATGCTCGAAATAAGGCTGACGCCATCCAGTATCAGGCGGAGCCCACTCCCACCAACCACCTCGGGTGCTATAATAGACAGCGTGGGGACTATAGACCGTTGCTCCCGCTTGAAACCAGGGTATCAACCAATGCATGGTTTCTTCCAATGTTCCTCCCCATCCACTGGAATGGAAGGCTTCTAAGAATACGCGTGAACCACCATGCAAATGCGTCATGGACGAATGCGGCTTAATCTCGCCATCCATGTCACTTCCCGAAGCGTTATACCATCGATGTGTCCTGAAATAATCCAAATAAAGCCGCTGTGCCCCATGCGGATCGGCTCTTCTCGCTGGTCCTGCCTGATCGCAGCAAATAAGCATTCCGCGCTGTCGGTGCCATTCGCCGAGTGGCATAAAGAAGGATTGTTCGGCAAGTTCAGCAGCAAGCCGGTATACACGTCGACGCACTTGATCAAATCCTGGAAGCGGATCGAACAAGGCGGGAAGCAGAGGCGTTAAATCTTCTCTATATCTTTCCTTGTAACGTGACGTCAACTCAGGTGTCCACAGTGGAAGCGGGGGAAGTTCATCCTGAAAGCTCCCCGCTATCGTCTTGCCGAGATCACCCGGGAAACGACGCTCCATCTCACCATGAATCCGGTCAATTAATAGTCCCGTTGCATGAGGGTTGAGCCAATTGAAGCCTTGGCGTACTGCCACATAAACATGCTCGTTCGTTTTATAAAGAACTTCCGAAAATTCGGGCATCTCTTCGCCGTAAGCGAATCGGCGCAATTGATATCCGGCCAGTTCCGGCTGCTCCGTGACGAGACGAGACGGCATGTTGGATCCTGAGAATCCAATTTGATCGTAAAACCACAGGAACATGCCCAATCGCTCCGCTTCTCGCAGGGCTACCTCAAACATGGACCACCAATCTTCGCTCGCATACACCGGAAGATCGCTCACTGAACCGTACTGCGGTCCTGTAGGTGCCAAATTTATAATGCCGATGTTGCGCAGCCCTCCGTCGCGAAACTTTTTCATCTGCCAGCGAATCCGCTCCGGCGTTACTTCTTCCGCACTCCACCACCAGAAGGGGACCGGTCCGAAACGCGGATCCGCCTGAGTAAATCTGTGTTGCAATTGGGATACGTTCATCATTCGTGATTCTTCCTCCTCGCAGCTTCATGAAAAAACTCCAGTCCTCAAACTGGAGTTTCAACAATTTTCATTTATTTACTAGCTTTCTCTGTTTGAATACCTTTGGTTGTTTGTTCTTCAATCATCCGCAGCGCGGTCATCGAATCTTTGGATTCTCCAAAAATCAAAGGAGAAAATACATTATGGAGCGGCACATCAACATAGGTTAAGCCACTCGCACGTGCTGCTGGAGGCATCGCATTTTGACCGTAGAAGATCGACTGAACATGTTTACCCTGCATTTGCGGCAGGTTTTTCCCAAACGCTTCTTGAACCGCTGGGGTTTGCAGCGAGCCGATAATACCTTCTTTGGCTAAATTGACCTGCATCTCTTCGGAAAGCATGTATTGGATTACTTGGAACGCCTGGTCCTTCTTCGTGGATTGCTTCGTAATAAATGCGGCATACATATTAGGCTGCGCTTTCGTATTAGGAGCATCGGAGAAAGACGGCATGGCGGCGATATCGAAATTCAGGTTTTTATTTTGCTCATACCACTGTACAATTTTCTCGGAAACGTGCACACTCATCGCCATATTCCCTTTAGGGAAATCGTCAACAGAAGTAAATTGATTGGCCGGAATTTCGTAGAAGCGTCTTAGGTTGTCAACTTCCTTCTTCCATCCATCTGTTGCCAGTACGGCCTTGTCCTCCGTCAAACTGAAAGGTGATAACCCGAGTTGATTATACGTCATATATAAACCGGGATGCTGCTGATAGCCCTTATACGTTTTTTCGCCTTCTACACGCGTCAGCTTTTTAGCCAATTCGTAAACTTCATCATAAGTCATGCCATCTTTGGGATAATCAACTCCGAATTTATCAAAAATATCCTTGTTGTAGAAAAGCACGAAATCGCTTAATTGATATGGCAACCCGTATATTTTTCCTTCCGGCGTCTTATTTTTCATTTTCGCCATGGCCGCTGGGTTTAATTTGGTCGTATCAAAATTATACTTTTTGATCAAGTCGGTCATATCGTATTGGAGATCGTTCTGAATAATGCTCTTTTCATAGTTGCCGCTCGAATTCTCGATAATAATGTCCGGAATCGTACCAGCTGCGATCAGATCCTTATACTGTCTGCCAGGATTATCCCAATGAACATGCTTAAAGGAGAGATCAGGAAACTTTTTCTTCAGGTACTGCCCGATTTGCTTCTCGTAATTTTCTTCTTTTGCATAGAAAGCCGGGTACACTGTATAAATAAAAATTTCGTTATCTGGTGCTTTCTTTGCGGTGCCTACACTCGGGGATTCTTGTGCTGTAGGCTGTGATTCACAGCCTGCAATCACGGTTATTGCTGTCAAGATCAACAAGGATGCTTTAAGGTGCTTTTTCATATTTCTTTGAACCTCCTTAGAGTTGTGCTTGCGTATAACTTTCTTAATTCTTACTTTAATGGAAAATTGCAACGCTTTCATTGGGTGGTATTACATAAATATAGGCTCATCATACTTTCAACTTCTGTGGTAAATTCAACTCTTCAGGTCTCATTGCTTTCAGCTGCTTATCGTATAACTCGCGATATAAGCCATTTTGAGCTAGCAGCTCTTGGTGTTTGCCTTGCTCCACAATCCGCCCCCGGTCGATGACAAGTATCTGATCTGCCCGAACAACCGTAGCCAGTCGATGCGCTATGACAAACGTCGTTCTGTTTGTCATCAATCTTTCCAAGGCTTCCGTAACCAAGAATTCTGACTCTGCATCCAACGCAGAAGTCGCCTCATCCAAAATCAGGATTCGAGGATTTTTAAGAAGTGCCCGTGCTATTGCGATCCGTTGTTTTTGCCCACCCGAGAGTCGGACCCCTCGTTCCCCGATGACAGTATCATACTGCTGTTCCCACTCTTCAATGAATTCATGGGCATTAGCTGCCTTTGCTGCCGTGTATACTTCGTCACGGGTAGCTTTAGGGTTGCTATAGGCGATATTCTCGTAAACCGTTCCAGAGAACAATATATTGTCCTGAAGTACGAGAGCGATATGGTTGCGTACATCTTCTAAGTCGTAATCTCGTAAATCCATCCCATCCAACAAAACCTTGCCTTTGTCCGGATCATAGAAACGAGGAATGAAATGAATAATGGTGGACTTACCGCCACCGCTAGGGCCGACAAGCGCCACGACATCCCCGCTTTTCGCATGGAAACTAATCCGCCTTAGGGCCTTTCTTTTCTCCAAGACAATTGGAGGAGGATTCGTTTTTGATTTAGGCGGAATCCAATAGAAACGCTTGTCAGGCTTTATGTTCGGCATCCTATGCTGATCCCTCTGATGAGCTTCGCCTTGCCGCTCGGGTCTTTCGATGACATACTCGAAACTGACTTGATCAAATTCAATCTCGCCTCGACAATCCTTCAAGGGAAGAGGGTTCTCCTTATTTCGAATGTCCGGTTGAATGTCAAAAACCTCAAAAATCCTCTCAACGTTCGTCAGCGAATTTTGGATCGTGACATTGATATCAGAAAATCGTTGAATAGGACCATACAGCTGGGACAAATAGGCTTGGAACGCGATCAATTCCCCAACTGACATCCTTCCTTGGATCACCATGCTCCCCCCTACAAACCAGATAATCAGGCCACCTGCGTCTTGGAACGTTTGGCTGATACGTCCTAATGCATTAGACAAGAGGTGAGCAGACATCGTATAGGCATAATGATCAGTGGCTTGATTCTTAAATCGATTAAGCTCCATCCTCTCTCGATTAAATGCTTGAACGACCTTCATCGCTGAGATCCGTTCCACCAATACACCGGAGATTCGCTCCATCTGTCGATGGACGGATCGCCAAGCATAACGAATCCGTACATTAAGATTCGTAAACGTTAAATAGTAAAAGGGTAGAAGCCATAAGGATAGCAAGGCAAGTTTCCAATCCATACTAAAAAGCATAAATCCGGCGAAGAGGACAAGAAAAAGGTCAATCAACAAGTTGATAACCCCTCCGCCGACCAAGTTTTGTGCGCCGTTCACATCATTAAGTATGCGGGACAGAATGCTCCCTACTTGGCGACTGTCGTAATAACGTTGGGAAAGCTTCTGCATATGTTGATATAACTGAAACCGGATATCTATAATCATGGAATTACCCATTTTTGCCGTTATATATTGACGAAAAAAGTTGGTCGCTATACTAAACAGATAGACGCAAGCCAAAATCATGATCACCTTATGCAGGGACCATACGCTCTCTTTTAGCGGAAGCACTTCATCGACCATAATCTTCGTCATCCAAGGTACAGTCAAAGGAGCTGCGAATTGAAGAATGCCCAGAACAATAATCGTCAGAATATACAACCGGTATGGTTTCAGAAATGTGATATAGCGCCGTACAAGTTGAGAACTTCTAGGATTAGACAACCTCATCTCCCCCTCATATCACAACATCACTTCCAACAAAAGTAGAATGACAAAGTTGGCCAGCCTCGGCAAGCCATCTATCCATATCGGGAAGATCGAAATATCTGAGCATATGGGGTAAAATAAAGCTTAAAGAATCCATTTCATCGTAAATGGGTTCCTTAATCCAATCGGAGATGCTGGGCATTCGGTTCTCCATGGAAACCTGTTGGATCCGTTCGTCAAGCAACGCAGCCAATCCGGCATAAATCGCATAGCGTCCGTTTCCATATAACCGAATGTCCGAAGGATCGATATTGGTCGACTCACAAGCAAGCTCCACGGCTCGCAACACATCATAAGTTCGTAGTGCGGCCATGCTATCGCCCAACCACATCAATTCGTCCGTATATCTGTCCATCATCCCGAATCGTTTGAACGGTTTATCGGTCGGTGAATTCAGATGCGGAAGAAGCGGCCCAATCCCAGTTGGATTGAGGACCATAACCAGCCGGCCAGAAGCGGTTGTTTCTTCAATCCACTTGGCATGCATTTGGAGCTGGTTGGATCCACCGTCCCAAATGGCAATGGTTACCGGAAGTTTAGCACCCGCAAGCTTTGAATCGAAAAATTGCAGACCATGATTTAATAATCCTGTCTGGCTCCACCAGATTTTGCGGATTATCCACATATTCGCTACATCGCCTCCACCAGAAGGACGCGGGTTCAGATCGCACTGCTCTCTTCCCGAAAATACTCGCTTTCGAAGCCATTCGATCGCTTGCTTTTTCAGTTCCTCCTCTGTCAAAGCTTGACGTGATCGTTCAAATATCGCTAACCGCCCCATATTTTCAACGTGTGTGCTTTTAGCATGCTCCAATTCACCGATGACCTGCCCGCTTTGTGTGCACCATAGCTGCTGAGCAGGGATCAACTTAATTTCTTCTTCCGTAACATTTCTAGCTGTGCGTCCAAGCAAATGCTTGGAGAAAAACTGTGCCGCCGCACGTGCTAAGGGAACCGTAAATCGATGAACATTTTCATCTTCGAAAATGTCAAGATTTTCACTTCGGCCGTACATCTCCCAAAATCTTCGGTTGATAGCTAAAGTATGCCTTGGACCTTCTATAGGGACGGAGTCATACGTCGTAGCAAGAATTCGCACAGGCCTTGGTGCCATCGCCAAAACAATGTCTTCATGGTCAAATCCGAGTGCTGAGAAGCCAGGCCATTTCTGTTCAGCATCCTGGGCTTTGCCAGTCAGCAGAAAGTAATGTCGGTTCATAATAAATCCGCCTGGCGCTGCTGCGGCAATACGATGATCGTACATCATCACCAGCGAAGTCTGCGTTCCGCCCCCTGAATGACCTGTCACACCTATACGTTTCGGATCAACCTCTGGCCGGGTGCATAAATAATCAATCGCCCTTACGGCGTCATGGAGCATGTAACGGGCTAAGCTATCGCCTAACGGCATACACTGCCGTCCGACATTTTCATGCTCGGTAACGCTGGTCATCGGAGCCAGTTTCGTTTCAGGATCATAAAATCCGAACCTCTCTCCCTGACCGACGGGATCTAACGACATCACGATAAGACCGGAATGAACCATATAATGGCAAACCGTTTGATATTCGTCACAATGTTTAGCTTGTTCGCGATGACCACATAGAAGAAGCACTGCTCCACGGGGGGCTGATACCCCATCGGGTATATATAAATTGGCAGTCGCATAGACATGTGGCCTTGGTTCAAAAATAATCTTTTCGACACGGAAACCGTTCCCTATTACCGTTCCAGTAATTTTCGGATTTAACGGAGTATCTGAGGGAGGCATACCGCCGATGCAGCGTTCAAGACCAATACGGATGTCTTGCTGCCTCAGCTTAAGTTCTGTCTTATTCGTGATGGCCGAGCGCGCCTCTACACCCTTCTCTGCTGCCCTCATTGCGGATTCGTAAACCCAGCGAGGAAGCTGGCTTTTTACATCAAAATGGGCGATTCCCACATTCTCTAGTTTCTCATACACAGCATTAGGTTCCCCCTTCTTTCCAAAAATAAGAATTATTTGTACCAATTAGTCAGATGAAACTAACAGGTCGGCAATGCGAACAGGCATCCCTGTTAGAACGGACTTCCATATCGCTTCACCAGTCAACACCGAAGCAGCTCCCGCTTCCGCTCCTGCCATAATCTCATAGGGGCGGAGCGGATCTGCTCCTAAGAACAAGTCTTCCAAAATGAGAGGATCTCCGCCTCCATGCCCACCTGGCCGAGGTACCACATGGATTGTTTCTTTCCCGCCAAACAGTGGAAAATAATCAATGGTTTGTTCAGTTATCTGATTCGTTGCCCGCTTGGAGAGGATTTCTTGCGTTTCAATTCTCCCTTTTGTCCCGTTAATAGCCAGTCGATATCCTTCATAAGGCAGCGAAAAGTTAACGGAATAGCTCATCATAGCACCTTTGTTATACTTAATGGCTGCAACGTAAGTATCCTCAATATCGATGTCCGAATCGAATATACAGCTGTCCGCACGGTAGCCTATGTTACTGCTCGGTTCTACAACCATATTCGTCAAATGATCGTCTTCAGGCACAACCTCTTTGCTACGAGTCGACCATCGCATGAAATAAGCGCAATTCTGTTTGACTTGGCATGTACCGCAGTACCTGCCATCTTCTTTGTGCGGGTTGAGCTCGCCCTCTGGACCGAAATAATTCAATGCTCCGTAGGCAAACGCCTCCACAGGCTTTTGATCAATCCACCAATTGACAAGATCAATATGGTGGGTGCTTTTATGTACTGATAATCCGCCGGAATTGCCTCTTTTACGATTCCATCTTTTAAAATAACTGGCACCATGATACGTATCGAGATACCAATTTAAATCGACCGAAGTGACTCTCCCGACTCTACCTTCAAGAATCAGCTCCTTAATTCTCGTATGAATCGGAGCGTAGCGGTAATTAAATGTCACGAACAGCTTTCCCCTGCTATTGTTCTGCGCATCAAGAACACGCTTGCAATCCGCCCCACTCGTAACCATCGGTTTTTCCGAAATGACATTAAGATGGTGTTCCAACCCTTTCACAATGTAATCCGCGTGGGTATGGTCCGCGCCTGCGACAATAACGACATCAGGGCTCGTTTCCAGGATCATTTGTTCGAATTGATCGGGCAGGTAAACCGGCAATTCGTTCAACGTCGGGAATTTCTTGAAACAATTCGTAAATCGTCCGGGGTCTGTGTCCAGCAATCCAACAACTTCACAATGCGCCTGAAAAGTTTCCAGCATGTGTTTGATGAACATACCGTTCGCTCTTGTACTGACGCCGCAGATGACATATCTTTTTCTTGCCAACGTATTCGCCCTCCAATCTTAGGTTAAGTATACAAAGATGAGAAGGTCAAAGAATTAGTAAATACGATCTTGATTATAGGTCAATCCTGTCGAAGGCGTGTTGGAGCAATATGATAATACGCGTCATGCCATTATTTCTTATGTCCCATGTAAAAGAAGTCCCTGCCGAATTAACCGACAGGGACTTCTTTATGAACAAGTTAAGATTATTGCAAATTCACTACAAACGATTTGGAATACGTTCCTGCAACGACATAAATGGTAAACTGCTTCATGTTGCTAGTGCTTCCTTTTTTGGTGTAAGTTAAAGTGAAATCGGGATTGACCGTGATCGAATCCTGCTGAGCAGTCGTCGTACCATCAGCATAAACTAGGTCGCTGATGAAAGCCTGAACCCCTGCAAAGCCTAATAAATAAGTAGCTGAATGCAGATTAACTGTACCATAATTTGTGGTTGACTGTAATTTGCCCAACAGACTGGAATCCCAGATGTACTTACCGTTCAGCGTAGTCGATGGGTCACCTGTAATCGTAGTTGGAGTACCATTTGTTTTTATCTCAGTAATAATTAGTGTATCTGCATTGGCACCTTTTGTTATAGTGAGCTTCTGTATGCCTCCAAGCGGAGAATCGTACCAAACCGTCAAGTTGGTTTTACCCGTATCGAGCCCAATAATTTTATTTCCTCTGGTACCGATAACTTTTGGGTTATCAGAAGTAACCGCCTTTGGAGTAATGGAAAAGGCTTCTACACTTGATCCATCTTTAACTTTAATAACAGCGGTTTGGGTAAACATCGAATAGTCAGTCATTAAGTACGTTATATCCGTAACAGAGGCGGCTACTCCAGTGTCGTAAAGCGTTCTTTGGATCGCAAAGAGATCACCGCTGCTCGACATCTCAACAGAGTAGGTCAAGTTCGCATTGGTTATATTCTTCACGTCTACCGTTACCGAATCGGTGCTCAATGTCTCTAAAATTTGCCCATTCGTGTCAAGTTGAACGACCAAAGCCGTCAATTTATAACTGCCTGATAATGTAGTAGATGGGTTAAACGTGATGCTTTTTGAGCTTATATCCGCAATTCCTTTTAGTGCCGTCGGACTCGCATCTGAGAGCGATACAGCTCCAGAAGTATTTATAATCGCCCCCGTATCACCGCTGATTTTCTCGAGTTTCATTTGAACCTTATAATCAGTTCTGTTCGTTTTGTATTCTGTACCTGTCTGATCGTAAATGATGAATTGCGCTTTGCCTGTCGTCGTCGTTGCTCCACTACTGGAAAACTTAGGATTTATCCCATTAAGCGCCAAAACGTTCGGTGCAGAGCTATTCAGATCAACCTTTATGGAATCGGGCTTGCGGGCAGCCATGATATTGATTGGAAATGATATTGTTTGATCGAGCCCATTAATTCTCACATTAACAGACGCTGGACCTGCCCCCGTCGCCTGCTGAACGATAATTGACCCCGTAGAATTAATTGCCGGATTAGCTAATACGAGCCCTCCTGTGGTGTAAATCATAATTTTTCCTGTCGTTAGGAGATCTGCTCTTTCTGTGGCAGACAACTCATAATTAGCAGAATCGACGACTTTCAAATTGATAGAAATGTTCGTATCGCCTTCTGTCAAAGGATTCGTTAATGGACCGATCTTGATCGTACTAGGCGTCTTAGGTGTCTTTACAGTAACTGTCTGAGAGACCTTCTGACCTTCACTGAATAATGTGACGATCACTTCCTTATCACTGTCCAAATTTGGATAGGCCATCAATTGCAATTCAGGATATCCATCGTTCTCAAAATCGATGAAATCATTTTGCCCTTCATTTCTAAGCACATTTCCAATAACTCCAGTAAATAGCCTGCCTACTCCCATATTCAAATACAGGGGATCAATGACACGATTTCCATACTGGTCAAACGCTTTGAAAGAAAGGTAAGCTTTCTCTCCGGCTTTAAAGGATAACTGCCCGATAGGGAGTTTCAAATTGTTTTTCGTATCACCTAAATCGATTTTCTTCACTAACGGAGGTTCTCCAACAGTGAAGGTTTTATTGACGGATATATAACTGCTCTTTTCGAGTATCATAACGGTTATTGTGCTATTTGGATTAATCTCACTCAGATCGAGACCGATTACACTGTTGCTGGAAAATACAGTCGGGGTGACAATCTTATGTCCAGATACGATGATACTCGCATTGCTTGCTGATAACAGCATCTTCTCGCCATACTGATTCGTCGCTTTATACTCAATAAGCGTTTTAGCTTTTGGAAGCTTTTCAGTTGCAGTTACGATCTCCAGTTTTGTTACCCGTTCATTATCTGGAGAGAAGTTTATTTCCCCATTTAAAACATCAACCCCAGTTAATGCAACTTGATATGTACCAAATGTGAATGGATCGTCCATATCAAGTTTAGCGGTCGTATTGTCATCGGTCCAGTCGGTACCTCCAGTGAATATCACGGGCTTATTATCGGAATCTAAAGCCCCTTCTTTCGTAACAGTCAGAACCGCCTTATTAATATCGACATCTCGATTCAGCCTTACGGTCATTTTATTTTTCCCGATCACTTTTATTTCGGCAATGGAAGCTTTTGCAGGCTTCGCTGTTGTCAAGTGCAGCTGCATGGCCGCATAAACAGTAAGAGCGAACTCCTTTTTTGTAACAGGAACACTTCCGCCGAATTTGCCATCAACCTGATTTGTCATGATTTTTTGCTGAAGTGCGTAGGCGACGTAGCTCTTGTATGTATTGTCTACCGTTTCATCCTTGGTAGGAGTCGCTTGCTTCACCTTCTCATCCAATCCAAGTCCTTTGAGCAGCAGCATGGCAAGTTCTTGGCGGGACATTTGCCCGGAAGGAAGAAACTTATCTCCCGCATCGTAGATTAGACCTGATTTCTTCAAAGCCTCGATATAAAGACGTGCGGGGTCATCCGATTTAACGTCGGAGAAACTCGATGTAGTAAGCATATTATCAATACGCAATCCTAAAACGATAGCAACCGTTTTCGCTACTTGCGCGCGAGTAACCTGTTGGTTAGCACCAAAAGAATCTGCCGATGCCGTGTCGATCGCTTCGATTTTCAACAACGAAGCTATCTTTTTCTTGTCATCCTTCGAGCTGCTTTTCAAGTCCGCGAGCTGGTCAGCCAGATACGTATCAGAAGTAACTGTCGCTGAAGGAGCTGTTGATGCGTTCGAAGTCGCAGGTTTAGTAGCTGTAGATGGTGTCGCTGATGTTTGTGTGTTTTGCGATGTGGCTTCCTCCGCATAAGCCAATGGTGTTAAGCAGTAGCAGAAGAGTAGAAGCGATAAGAATAATGCAAGTTTTTTATGCATACGATACAGGCACCTCCCCAATAGTATAACCTCTAGCGAAACTAAAACGCTTACATTTTTGACGAGACACTGAATTATCTCTAGACACGCCAACCCACTCTCCAATCTCATATTTACTGCGTAACCTAACTATATGGCAAAAATGAGAACTTTCCATAGGTGCCTTTATGCATCTTTATAGGTTGTTTATTTCATCCTGCTGCTGGAGGCAGAAGGACAATTCTCCCCTCCTCCAACGTTACCTGAACTTTATTCGTGTCCTTCAGCCCGATAGAATCCAAGTAACCCGGAGGAATTTGCAGCCGACCTGCTTGGTCCAACACGGCATATTCGACATGGGACTCTTCTTCCTGGTCTTCGAACCCGTTTTCAGCATCCAGTAGTTCTTGATCGAACGATTTACGCCGCAAAATTTCCGATGACGTTTTCCCGTCTCGAATGGCAACTACGCGATCCACCTTTTTGGCAATCATCGGATCGTGCGTGACAATAACGATTGTAAGTCCTAGACTCCGGGTCAAATGACGGAATAAATCAAGAATTTGGTTGGCCATGTTCGTATCGACGGAGCCGGTTGGCTCATCAGCAAGCAAAAGCTTCGGATGGTTTGCCAGCGCGATCGCGATCGCAACCCGCTGCTGCTCACCGCCCGAAAGCTGATTCAATTTGTTTTTTAGCCGGTGGCTTAGGCCTACGGCTTCCAGAAGTTCCATAGCCCGTTCTTGCTTGCGCTTGCCCTGTAGTAAAATGGGCAATTCCACATTTTCCTGTGCAGTCAAATAAGGAATTAAATTCCGCGCATTGTTCTGCCATACGAAGCCAACAGTCTCTCGTTTGTAACTCACAATGTYTTTCTCTGACATGCTTAATAAATCTTTACCATTCACACTTAATTTGCCTGCGGAGGGGCGATCAAGCCCCCCAAGCATATTCAACAAGGTGGATTTGCCGCTTCCGCTGTTGCCGATAATCGCCATTAATTCACCAGCCTCTACATGCAAATCCAAACCTTGTAAAGCAACTACCTCCAAATCAGCCATTTTATAAATTTTGACCAAATTTTCACAATGAATCATACTAGTCCTCCCCCAGTTTAACCGCTTGATGAATCCGAATTCGGGATACGAAAGATCCGAGCACGCCTAACCCTATCGAGATCATCACCGTGATAATCCAGTACAGCCGGACTTGATCACGAGGGTCAAAGGTAACTTCGAATGGCGGAACCTGCGTTTTTGGATCGAACGATAATTCAAATAAAGGAACGAACAAATGACTCGCTACGTTACCAGTCAGAATGCCAATAACGATCGCAGCACCCGAAACCAAGATTTGCTCGCCAGCAAGCATCCATATTAACTGATATAAGGAAATGCCCATCGCTCTGAATATGCCAAACTGCAGCGTTCGTGCGAATAAGGATAGCACCCAATATAACAAGAATCCAAAAAAACAGATGAAAATCGAAATCAGAAACCCAAGCGTCATCACACCATTAATAGCCATTTGGAAAGGATCTTTGATCGACTTGATCTGCTCCTGGTTGGCATCTCTTAAAGATTCGATCTCATAGCCGTGATCAACGATGGCTTGATAAACCGTTTGGCTGCTTGCCCCTGGCTTCAGCTTCAGCCAAACCTCATAGGGCTCTAATGCCAGATTGTTCTGAATATACGGCAGTTGGCCGATTACAAGCTTTGGTTTATTAACTTTCGTGGTAGTGCCCGTCTTTGTCGTAGTTGTTAACGTATCATTAAACCCTGGATTTGGATTCCAAGAGGGCCAATAATCAATTACACCATACACAGTAAATTGGGCTCCTTCCACACCTTCCCAACCTAAGGTTAGGGTGTCGCCGGCTTTCAGACTATATTCTTCAGCCATCGATTTCGAAATTAGAACAGCAGAAGGGTTGCGAGCGATCAAGTTTAAATAGTCATTGAAATGATGATCAAGTAATCGATCTCGCAGCCAAGCGGTTTCACCAAATTGTTTGCTTTCGATTCCCATAAGCTGAATCTTCTCTGTTGTCTTTCCATGCAAATAAGTCGCATCTTTTTTATTAAACACCTTTGCGGCGTGTTCCACACCATTTAGCTGTGTAAATGGCAAGAATGAGGGCTCCGTATACTGTGTCTTAATTGGAGCCTCGGATCCCGCCGCAGAACTGGACTCCTCCTCTTCCGAATCTTCTAGCAACCCGGTTAAAATAGCCGGAGGGGCGTCATTCTCCCAACGAATTTGCATCGTAATATCGGCGCCTGCGGAATAAAGGATTTTATCCGCAGTATTCTTGTTGATTGTGCGTGTTGCACTGGCACTGAATAAACCTGTGGCAATGGTGATAATTAGAAAAACCATAATAAATTGATATTGGATGGTTGAACGGCTGACTTGTATAAATGTGCTGTATAGCGAAGGAGGCCACCATCGTCTGCCAAGCTGAAATACCAATCGCATAATCCAAGGATAGATTCGCAGAATGAGCAGACCCATCCCTAATATAAACAATGCGGGAATGAGAAATAGCAGCGGATCAACCTTCAAGTCACCGGATTTTAAGCCGAGTGACAGCAGCTCCTTTATTCGCGTTTTATAATTATTCAAGCCATAAAGAGCTACCCCAATCAACACGACATCAATGAAATACGTATGCCAAAAGGATTTTTTCTCCTGCCTGGCCGACTGCTGTTTTTGCCCAACAATCGTAACTCGCATGGCAAGGAATACTGGAATCAACGTCATCACAAGTGAGCTTGCGACAGCAATCAACCCATATAGGAAAGCATCCCGATTCACCTCAACTTCAAGCTTGGCCCTCTGTACGAATTCCAGAAATCCGCTGGAAGCCCCTAATAATTTAGTCAGAAGGGCGCCAAAATATGGGCCAATCAAGAACGCAATCGCACCAAGGACTAGTCCCTCCATAACATAACTGAGAATGATCTGCAATCGACTGGCACCGCGACTGCGTAATACAGCGATCTCCGTTTTCTGACGATCCGTGATCAAATTTGCAACCATATACAAGTAAAAGGCGAGCATGAGCATAACAGGCACATTCAATGACCAGAGCATGAGCCTTAGATTGGTTTCTTTCACATAATAGGCAGCAAGTGTTTGTAAGGCTGGCGCATTCATATTATGCGTTTCATAACGTTGATCCATATGGGTCGTAATTGTTCGATGGGCATCAATGAAAGTGTTCGTGGATGCCAACGACATTTGGCTGTAATCAAGCGCCAAGTACCAATAGCTAGACTGAAGATTAAGCTTGCTGCCTGCTGTGAACTCTTTTTCAAATAAATTAAAATCAATCAGAAAGCTGTTTTTATAGCTGCTTGAGATGTTATACCAGAATAAATCCTCGTAATCCTTACGATCAAATACACCTACAGGCTTAATGTAAACGGGTTGTTTCAGTTTCTCATCTTGGATTGTAAAAACGGTGTTAATCACCATGCCGAGCTCTGTCAAAGCTTCCTTTACAACAAGCGCCTCATACACCCCATTCACGGGTTCTTTCTCCGGTAGTCTTCCGTCTAGCAACCGAATGTGTTCCTCCATGCCATCAATGGCAGAGAGATCCGCCGACCGCTGTCTGTTAACATCGACTTTGTCTGGCTCGGCCGGAGTAAGACCATATCGCTGTGTTGATCTTTCACGAACAAGCTGCTGAACAGGGATACCGAAGCTCTTGCTTGCTTTGTTCAGAAATACATCGGTTTCAGAGATTTTTTCGTTCTTTTTCTGATCCTCAGGCGCCATCGTCGCTGACAGCCAGTAGATGCCGGGATACTGACTGCTAGTGGTTTGCAATTGCTGCAGCTCTTTAATCAATAATCTTTGCAAGATAGCATTCGTATATGTCGGCATTGTACTAGCAAGAGCCACAGATAACACTAGTCCGAATAGCAGGCTAAGCTCCAGCCATTTATTATTGATCATTTTGCGCAGGATCATGATAAATAATGCCAATCTCTTAACCTCCTAATTATTTAGAATAATCTTCTGCCCTTCCGTTATACCTTTGCGTATTTCCACTTCTCTTGCTGCAACAATCCCTTTCTCCACATCTATTTCTTTCCTGCTTTCACCTTCCATGACCTGAACGTAGTCCCGCCCCATGTAGCTTCGAAGCCCTGATCTAGGTATAACCAGCACATTCTCTCTCTGTTCCGTCACAATGGTAATATCTGCTTGAGAACCGATCGACACTTCTGCTGGAAGTCCCGGAACATTAATAAAAAGAGACTTTGAATTTTTATCTTGAACCGTTTTATTATCGCTAATCGGAGCGGTCATTGGCGTTTGAACAACTTTCCCTACATACGACTTGTCTTTTATTTTGACGTTGACTTCCATGTTGATCTCTACGCCAACCAAATCATTCTGACTGGAGGCCGTATACACAAGTTTCATACTATTCGGGTCTGAGATCGTCACTAGCTGTTTGTAAGCCGAGACTTGGTCGCCCAGTTTCATCGGTTCAATGTAAGTTATGATGCCGTCAACTGTTGCAACAAGCGTCGATCTCTCCAATTGGCTCCGAAGCGACTTTAACTGGAGTTGGGCACTTTCATAATCGAGCATTTTCAAACGAACATCAGGATCATCACCGCCCTTATCAGCTATTACTTGTGCCATTGAAATTTTGATTTTCTCGATCGCTATTTCCTGCAGACGAATTTTCATTTCCAAGTCGCCCGTCTCTGTTGAGGCTACGACATCGCCGGTATGGACTTTGTCTCCCAATTTCACATTGAATGATGTCAATCTACCGCTGGATTCTTTATAAAATAAGTAATCCATTTTATCGGATGCAAACGTCGCAACTCCCGTAATTTGCTTAGCTATATTAGCTTTCTTCGCTTCAAAAAGGGTTAATGATTCTGTAACAGGTTGAACAAGCGGAGGTTTCAACTCTGGTTCTTCCATTGGAAGCAAAGAGCATCCTGTCAAGGTTCCTGCCAAGCAACATACACCCAACATCGGAAACAGTATTTTACTAATTTTATTTAACAATTTGACCATCCTCCAATGTGTATACATGATCGGCAACGCGCATGATTGAGGGATCATGAGTCGTCATTATAATGGTCATCCCCTCCTGTTGAACCAAATCCTTGAATACTTTCATCACCTGAAGACCCATCCTACTGTCCAATTCGGCTGTCGGCTCGTCTGCCAGAATCAATGATGGCTTATGTGCAATCGCTCTGGCTATCGCTACGCGCTGCTGCTCTCCACCAGACAACTCATAGGGCCGATGCTTCATTCTTGTTTTTAACCCTACAAAATCGAGCGCCCTTTCCGCATAGTCCTTATAATGTACGGATGGAATGCCCGCAATTCGTAATCCGAACTCCACATTCTCATAGGCCGTCATCAGGGGAATTAACGCAAAGGATTGGAATATTAATCCCATGTGTACACGTCTTAACTCATTGCGTTTCTTTTCTGAGAATCCACTGATTTCGTTATTTTGAAAATACACTTTGCCTTCCGTTGGCCTGTCAAGAGCACCTAGCATATTCATTAATGTTGTTTTACCTGAACCTGATCGCCCTTTGAGAGCAACTAATTGATGTGGCGCAATCGCCAGATCAGCTCCTTTAAGAGCGTGAACGGCCGTAGAGCCGCGTCCGAATACCCTGGTGATGCCCTCTGCTTTAATAAGAACTTCGGTATTCTGTCGATGTTGTTCAATGATCACGGAAAATTCACACTCCTATGGGTGCTGGTTAAGCCATAATTATTGGATTTAGAAAAAACTCCAGTCCGCAAACTGGAGTTTAACGATATGAGATTAGCCGTTTTGCAATGTCCATAAAACAAGTGCATCAAGAAGCTTCCATGCGTCATTAGTCATTTTTTCATAATTACCAGTCTGAAAGTAGAACGAAAGTCGTGCTTTAACTTCATACCCGCTATCGGAGTGGGTACCCTTATTATAGTAGTAAATGGCTGCTTCATTGCTTTTGCCAGGAATGGTGGCAACTTTAACTGCTTCTTTGCCTGGAAGACCGTAACCTATTGCATATTTAGGGTTTGATTCTGTATACACTTCTACATCGCCGGAGAATCCAGCTGCAGCTTTTAATTTAGTGTCTGCAATTGTGATTGATTTGAGGTTAAATTCATTCGTGTTTTCCTCTTGTGATGAAAGGCCGAGATAGTACATGCCATGGTTTTTGGCATAAACGGTTGGAATCGCAACATCTTTTAAAATTCCACCTTTCAAATACTTGGAATTCAATGTATTGCTGATATAGAGCAAATCATATCCTTCCGTTTTTTCAACTGTGAATTTTCTATCGACAATATTGGTAACCCTGAAACCAAGCGCCTTCAAACGATCTTGAACAAAAACATCCTCAGCAGGGATACTGGATGCATCCCTTCCTACATATAGCACTCTTTTACCTTGAGCGGAAATTTCACCAGTAGGTGCAGCTGGTGTGTCCGGCTTAGTTGCAGGTGTACCTGGCTCAACTGTCGTTCCATCTGCCTCAATCAAATTCTTTGCTTCATAGCATGCGAGCGCTAACATTTGACGAGTAGCAGATTTCGAACCGCCAAACGTTCCGTCCTCTTGGTTGGTCATCAGATTCTTTTCGAGCGCAAGCGCGACATAACCTTTCGCCCAAGCGTCTACGGAACTATCAGAGACTGGTTTAACGGTTTTAGCATCTTCCTCCAAGCCTAGCCCCCTGATCAGAAACGCCGCGAGTTCTTGTCTGGACACTGCGCCAGACGGTTTGTACGTTTTGCCCTCTGCGTCATATCCGTTTGTTAGTCCTGCCTTCTTCAGCGCCTCAATATAAGGAAGCGCATAGGAATTTGCTGGATCATCCGAACGAACATCTGTAAAACTAGAGCTTGTAAGCGTTTGATCAATTGCCAATTTAAAAATGATGCCAGCGACTTTGGCGAACTGAGCACGATTCATTTGGGCATCCAAACCGAATGTATCGTCCGTTAATCCATTAAATACGCCACTTTGAATCAGTGAATTAAATTTGTCTTTTAGATCCTGTGGAAGATCCTTCAAATCTGTAAAATCATCTGCTGATTTTGCGGAAGCCGAATCCGTACCTTCTGCAAACGCCAATGGAAGCAAAGAGAAAGATAACAGAAAAACGATTAATAACGAGGATATAAGTTTTTTCATAGAAATCTCCTTTTATTAGATTTTTAAGAAACAAGCATATGTCAGTTAGTAAGTACCGGGATGAAACAATCGACGAATACATGTACACCTCCCTTACAATGGCATTAAAAGCACTATCCCTACCTTAATATGAATTTATGAATCCATTATAGGGGCTTTTACTCATGTTTATAGGTCTTTCAGAKGTTGATTATTTCTTAGCAACGTTATCAACAGCAGATTTTTCAGCCTTTCTCGTTTCTATTGCTTTTGTCGATTGTTCTTCGATCATACGCAGTGCCGTAACCGAATCTTTAGACTCTTTAAAAATCAAAGGAGCAAAAACATTCTGCATGGGGACATCGATATAAGTTAGGCCAGTTGCGCGCGCTGCAGGTGGCATAGCTGTTTTACCGTGGAAAATAGCTTTCGTATTCTTCCCTTTCATTTGCGGCAAGTTTTGTCCGAATGCATCCTGGACGGCTTGGGTCTCGAGCGGTACAATCACACCTTCTTTTGCTAAGTCGACTTGATGCTCTTCAGAAAGAATAGCAGCCATCACTTCAAACGCTTTATCCTTTTTGGTGGATTGTTTCGAGATATACATAGCGTAAAGGTTCGGTTGATACCTCGTATCCGGCACATCACTAAAAGAGGGTGCTGAAACAACGTCGAAGTTCAAGTTTTTGTTTTGCTCATGAAACGAAACAATATGGTCCACTGTCGCAACAGCCATAGCGATATTCCCTTTCGTTGCGAAAGTTTCGACGGTGTCGAATTGATTGGCCGGAATATCATAGAAACGTCTTAAGTTGTCTACGACCTTTTTCCATTCCGGTGTGTTCAAGCTCGCCTTGTCTTCAGCTAGACTTAGCGGCGAAAGTGAAAGCTGATTGTAGTTCATGTAATGACCTGGGTTTTGAGAAAATCCTTTATAGGTAATTTCACCCTCCACACGGGTCAGCCTTTTAGCCATTTCATAAGCTTCATCATACGTCATACCATCCTTTGGATAGTCGACGCCGAATTTGTCAAAAATGTCCTTGTTATAAAAGAGCACAAAATCATTATTGTTGAACGGTAGACCATAGAGTTTCCCATCGGGGGTCATATTTCTCATCTGGGCCATTTGGGCCGGATTCAATTGGTTAGTATCAAAGTTGTACTTCTTAATCAAATCACTGATGTCATACTGAAGATCATTATCAATAATGTATCTCTGTGCATTCATTCGGGTATTATCGAGGATTATGTCCGGTATGGTCCCCGCCGCAATCAAATCCTGATATTGTCTGCCTGGATTATCCCAATGCACATGCTTAATCGTCAAATCTGGAAACTTCTTTTTCAGAAATTGACCAATCTGTTTGTCGAAATTTTCTTCTTTTGCATAAAAGGATGGCCAGACGGTGTAAATGAACAATTCGTTTTCTTGATTTGAATTCACTGGTTTGTTCGTAGTAGCGACAGTGCCTGAATCTAGACTGCTTTCACAGCCTGTCAAAAGGGTGAGCAAGGATACGATTACAAAGGTATGCTTTGCAAATTTATTCATGGTTTAAGCAACTCCTTCGAAGAATAATTGCCCAATCTGAATGTGCTAATATGCATTAGCCGTTTTGCAAAGTCCATAGGACGAGATTATCCCAAAGCTTCCAGCCCTCTGCCGTGGAATTATCCTGCAGGCCATTGCTCCAATAATAGAAAGACAACCGCGCTTTAACCGTGTATCCGTTGTCAGCCTTCGAACCTTTATCGTAATAATAGAGCGCAGCCTTCGACTTATCTCCTGGGATCGTTGCAATCACTTTCGCTTCCTTGCCAACGACACCATAGCTAACACCATAACCGGTATCGGCTTCTTTATACACATCAATGGTGCCTGATAACCCGCCAGCTATCTTATGCTTGCTGTCAACGATTTCGATCGATTTTATTTTTTTAACCGTGGCTCCTTCCTCAAGCGAGGATAAGCCTAGATAGAACATGCCGTGGCTTTTCACATAGACGGTAGGAATCGCCACATCTTTCATGACACCATCTTTTAGGAACTTTGAGTTTACGGTTTGACTGAAATAGAGCAAATCATACCCTTTCGTTTCATCGGCAGTAAAATCTTTATCGCCTAGCCTCGTAACAACGAAGCCCATCCCCTTCAAACGATCAGCCATAACAACATCTTCCGTTGGAACAGGAATTTGCTCCCTTCCAACAAAGAGCACTTTTTTACCTTTTGGTGAAATGTCAGGTTGAGGCGTCGGTTCGGGTTGCGTCTCGGGCGTAGCAACAGCCGGTTCTGACGACACGATAACCTTAGGAGAATCCTTAGGTACAGTCGTTGCAGAAGCTTTGGATGAATCTGTAGGTGCAGAAGTCACAGTAGCAGTTGAAGATTCCATAGGTGCAGGCGTTGCAGCAACTGTAGAAGCACTTGGAGCAGGTGAAGGTGAAGCCGTGGAAGATTCCGTTGGCGCTACCGACATCGTGGGTGCTGGCGATACAACAGGTACTGCGGATTCGGTGACTTTAGGTGAGACACTCGTCTCTGGTTTTGTTTCCGATGAAGAGCAGGCGATCACGGTTATCGTCATCAAAGCGATAATAAGCAGTACGAGAAAACGCTTCATATTAACTAATTCCCCCTTAATTGTTAAAAAATTTCCATTGGATACGTTTGGCACTCCGTTATATCTTTACTTTATTACGAATTAAATGCGCTTACATTAGGGGAGGAGTTCTATTTTATAGGTTGTTTGTTGCATCTTTCCGATTGTTACAAATAAAAATAGGCCCTCCAAAGCGGAGTGGCCTCTCAATTTATCTTAATACATGGAGGATCACTTGCTGCCGATCGCCCATTTTACGGCTGCATCGAAGAGCTTCCATCCCTCATCGGTTTGATTTATCTCTTCTCCGCTTACCAAATAAATGTATACTTGGCGTGCCGGTACAGGATCGTTATTCAAGTTTTTCATACCTTTCTCAAACGCGCAAATAACAGCTCTTTGGTCATCATCAGGAGCTGAAGCAACAATGACAGCCTCCATGCTTGGCACAACAAAACCGATCTTCCCGTCCAGATTATAGATGTCCACATTGCCTTTTAACCCAGCTGCCATCGGATGTCCGGAGTTTTTGATCGTTATCGTCTTCCCCGTGAAATCGCCATTATCCGTATCCGTTTCTTTGCCCGACAAAGCCACATCACCTATATTTTGAGATTCCGCATAAATGACGGGAATCGGAGAAGCAATCAATTTGTTGCTAACTCGGCCGGAGTTTACCGTAGAGCTGACAAATACCAACGAATATTTCAATGCTTCGACAGCGGTAAGTTCTTTATCTGTCATCACTGAGACCTCGAACCCAAGTGTTTTCAGATGTTTAATTGAAATGCCATCACCCCCGCTCTCCCTGCCTACAAAGAGTGCCTTCTTGACTTTTCCGGACAGCTCCGGAGCATTCCCCCCCTGACTCACATCAGGATTTACCTGAGTTGTTGCTGTGCATGCCGTAGTGAGAATCAGGGTAAAGGCAATAATGAACAGGCTCAATAATCGCTTCATGAAAACTCCTCCCTAGCGGTAAAAGCTACTTATTACCTGCTGCCCATTTAATTGCAGCATCAAAGAGCTTCCAGCCATCGTCAGTTTGGTTTATTTCTTCGCCATTGAACAAATAGAAAAACACTTCGCGTACGAGTACAGGGTCACCTTTTGCGTTTTTTACGCCCTTCTCATAAGCGAAAATAGTTGCTTTTTCCTCGTCATTCGGAACCGTAGCCACAACGATAGCTTCGGCACCTGGGGTAGCGTAGCCCATTTTCCCCTCGGCTTTATAGACATCCACCAGATTCTGCAGCCCAGCTGCAAGTTGATGCTTACCGTCTTTTATTTGAATCGTTTTTGCCACATTCCCTGCATCCAGTTTCCCGTATCCCTCGTTAACCGTCATGCCGGTATCCGAGGTTGATTGCGGCTCGGCATAAATAACGGGCACTGCAGCCTTTACAAAATTATCTCGAATTTTACCGGAATTGACGGATTCGCTTACATAAATTAGCGAATACCCCTTTGCTTTCTCGGGACTTACTTCTTTGTCTGTAATTATTGTGACGTCAAACCCATGTACGTCCTTTAGCCGTTTAGTCACAATCGCATCCCCGCCGCTGTCTCTCCCGACAAAAAGTACTTTTTTCCCATTACTTTGTGTCTTACTCTGAGCTGAAGGTTGATTGGTCACGCCATCCAATTGGACAGGTGTCGCTGTACAAGCCATCAGCACCATAAACAGCAGTAAAACGGTTATCATGTTCAGTGTACGTTTCATGGATCAAATCCCCTTTACTCGAATAGTAGTAAAAAACTGAAATTACTTTTTCCCATTTTGCGCAGCCCATTGGATCGAGGCGTCGAAAAGCTTCCATCCGTCATCCGTCTGATTCATTTCTTGCCCGGATGGTAAATAGAAAAACACCTGACGAGCCGGAATGAGCTCATTCTTTATGTTTTTCGTTCCCTTTTCATAACCGAAAATGACGGCTTTCTTATCGTCTCCTTGAGCCGTTGCTATAATGACCGCTTCTTTTCCTGGAATCGCGTACCCCATATTACCCGTGCTGTTATAAACTGTTACCTGATCCTTCAATTCGGCTGCAAGTGGATGTTTACTATCTTTCATTTGTATGGTTCTCACATCATTCAGTTGTCCATAATCCAGAATTCCCGTCATACCGGCGATGCTAACCGACTGCGTTTTGGCATAGACAACAGGTACATCGGAATTTTTCAACTGGGGATCTAACTTCGAGGAGTTGACCGTATCGCTGATAAATACCACACCATAGCCTTTCGCTGCGTCAACTTTAAAGACGCTGTCTGATGTATCCATAACTTGATAGCCCAGCTTCTTCAAATGATTCATGATAACGGGATCGTTGGTGCCTTCGTTTTTTTTAACATAAAGCAATTTTTTGGCATTTGCTGGCGCAGATACCGTTTCTGTTGATGAACAAGCCATCAAAGAAACCACAACTCCAGTAGTGATGCAAAGTGCAAGGAACCGTTTCATTTCCATTCTCCTCCAGTTCTTACATGACCCTATTCCACTAATCCAGTTCTTTCTACGCCTTCTACGAACCAGCGCTGCGTGAACGTATACAGAAGCATCGGCGGAATAATCATCATGAAAGTGGTAGCCATTCGAATCGCTTCATCATTAACGGAAGGCCCGTATTGTTCGGCTTGCTGCCGGAGTGCTGAGGCTATGCGTGAAATACCCATGGACAGCGGCGCGGTTTCAATATCTGACAAATACATGCTCGGTAAATAGAAATCATTCCAGGTCCAAACAAAGGAAAATAGAAATACAACCAGAATGGCAGGCTTGGCGAGCGGCATCATGACCTTATAAAAGATCTTAAACACATTCGCACCGTCAATTCGGGCTGCTTCCTCCAATTCCTTCGGTTGTGTCGAGAAAAATTGACGATAAATGATGACAAATAGCGCTCCCTTTAAGCCAAGACCGAAAAACGCGGGAACAATAATGGGATAAATCGTATTGAGTAGCCCCAATTCTCTCGCATATATGATGTTCGGCAGGATCGTTACTTGCATCGGAACTATAAAAGTCAGCAGTAATAGGAAAAACATCAATCTCTTAAAAGGGACTTTCAATCTTGCGAAGGCATATCCAGTCACAGCACAGGACAACGTTTGCAAGATGGCCACAGATAGAGAGAGAGTCAAGCTGATGCTGAAAGCTTTGGGATATTTCAACCATTCCCAGGCTTCCTGAAGATTTCCAAGATAAAGTGTTCGCGGAAACCAGTTAACAGAAGGATCTAGTAGGTCATCCGCGTCTTTGACCATCGTGGTGATCATGTGCAGGATCGGCTTTAAATAAATATAAGCCGTATCCAGCAAGATTAAATAGATAAAAAATTTAAACAGCAATCCTTTATCCGCTTCTCTGCCAATGATCGTGTAGCGGGCTTTATTTAACCAAAGCAGAAATGATTGTGACTGTTCTTTCTTAATTTTAAATCCGATCATAGCCTCACCCCTCCTAAGTTTTTTGGGTTGCATGTTAAACCGTCTCTCTTTGCGACTTTGTTACTCTGTTGAAAATGATGAATATAATTGCGAGGAAGAAGCTGATGATCAAGAAATAAATCCAGATCAATGCGCTGTACGACCCATATTCACTTTCTCTTACTTTTCCCAAAATCGGATTTGTCGGAAACGTAAACAAATCAACGACCGTATAGATCAGATTAAGAAAAATAAATGGTGTCATCGCTGGAAGCGTAATTTTCCAAAACGTCTCCCACGGACCGGCGCCGTCTATTCGAGCCGCTTCATAAGCCGAGTTTGAAATCGTTTGCCTGCCTCCAAGGAAAATCAGGATTTGTACCCCTGAATACCAGAGAATTAACACAAACGAGTCAAGAATCTTGATGAGCGGCCCAGACCATGTAGACGATAAATTAGCAGTAATGAGGCCGGAAACGTTGTACTTGGACATAAAGCCCAAGTCGCCCTCGCCTTGCGTGAGGAATTCAGCTACGACTTGACCTGTTGCCAAGATGACGGGAAGAAAGAATATCGCACGAAAAAAAGTTCGCCCTGCAAATTTTTGATTCAGAATAATGGCAATCATCAATGCGAATAGGACAATAATTGGAATCATAAACAAGGCTTGCCGGAGAAACGGCAATAAATCGTTGTATAATAATTGTCCATTCTCGAAAAGAATATACCGGTAATTCGTCCAAGCAATATACTCAGTTGTCGTTTTCGTTGCCGTAATCGTTACTTTTTGAAAGCTCATATACAAGGAAAAGCCAATTGGGAAAGCCATGAAAATGAGAAAGCCAATAAACCAAGGAGCAATAAAGATCGCGCCTTCCACATATTCGACAAGGGATGAATTTAATCTGAACTTTCGTTTCATCGTTTTACCCCTCCTCGAATCACAACGAAGTTTTGTGCAGGTACATCCAGATCGCCACTGCGGTAGGGCTCCAAATTATAGTTCACGATAATCCGAGTACCATTCTCATAAGTTGTTTCTTTTACATTTGGGGCGAGCGTTTTGTGATTAGCAATAAATTGATCTTGTACGTTACCAAGAGCCTCATTGTATCGCTTATACTGCTCCACAGCGAATGTCTCCCAGTAGGGAAAATAGGTGTTGTAGTACCGAATACCGAACGAATTCACATATTTTTTCGATTCTGCTTGTGTGAATACAAAAGATGGCTCTGCGCCATATTCGATATCCCGTAAAAAGTCGTGCACATCCTCTTGTCGGTTATTCACATATTCCGAAGAATAGCCTACTAGGCCATGCGTAGCAATCTGAACAAAGGGAACCGCCTCATCGGAAAATAAATCATAAGAATGATCATACACCAGCGATTGAATATACTTCATTTGGGGCAGGGCATACAAATTGGCAGACTTCCCTTCTACGCCGCCTAACGAATCTTTGATCGTTTTTAAAATTCGTTCCTGAACATCCCGAGCATGATCTCTGGTCGAACCGAACCCTGAATTATAATCACTGAACAGACTTTGTCCGAGTATATTGACTGCAATTCCGTCCGCACCCATGGTTTTATAGTGTGTCAAGTCTTTCTTGACCATTTCTTCTGCAAATTTATAACTAACCGCTGGTGTTTGTACTCTGTTATATAGCGCACTTACCGATTGATTGCGCCCGGCCAAATTGACGATGGCATGATATTTCTCATCGAAGCCTGCTGCCCCCGTATTGTTCAACGCATATTCGGCCTCCAGATAAACAGGTATTCCGTAGCTGTGCGCATTGTCGATAAATGCTTTCATGCCTTTATCGCCGCCAATACGGGAATCAACGGGAAACGTGTTTCCAAAGACGCTGTAGCCACCTTTTTGCCAACCCTTAAATGTTAGGGACATATTGGCTATGCCTTTTTCATGCAAGGTATTAACCATATGTGTGGCATCATCTGTCGTGGTCAAATTGAGATATCGCGAGGTGACTAAGCCGTCTTCTTGATCCCCCCCGATAAAGTCTACATGCATAGGAATATTAGGATTAGTGACAGTGACGGGCTTCGCTCCCTTTTCTTTTATCAGATAATTCCGGTACGTTTGAGCCATACCCACATAATCTGACTTTTGGCTGTCCAGCAGATAGTAACGCACAATACGATCACTGCCGAACACTTCATCTCTGTTGTAATCGATGTACCCCCATGAATCGGGGACATTCGTATTTCTCGTAGTAAACTGCAGGAAGCTTGATCGGAAATTCATTTGAGACGTCACCCAGTTATAGTTGCTGAGAACCCCGGCAGGGGCTGCAACGATGTTGGCATATTCATCTCCGTCATGAACGATCGCTACAAAACCTTTGGAACCCGTCTTCATCCCGAATACAGGCATCACAATTTTGTTGCGGTTATTACTAAGTCCTGCGAAGGTATTGTCTTGACCGTATACAGACTCATCATATATTTTATTGACATTCAGTTGATTATCTTTAAACCGCACCAATGCTCCAGCGCCGTCTGGTATGAATAGATAACTGTCCTGCCCAGCAGCCGTATATTCGGCACCGAAGAAGGGAAACAATCTGGCCCAGACGAGGCCCATGCTCGTTTCCTTAACGCCTTCGCGTATAATCTTCGTCTCTACATAATCGTTTTCGATTCTCACCTCGATCGGGATCGTGAATCCAGTTGCAGGCAGTTCATACACCAATGAGAACCCGCCGGGAATCATCTTAACCTCTTTGACTCGTCCCCCATCCGCTGCCAAGTTTGTTTCCTTCGCTTGCAGGATATTTTTCGAGAAATCGACGTATTGGACCATCAACGGTGAAGCCAGATGCTTTTTCCAGGTCTCGGAAATCTTCTCCTTATCCCAAGAATCCGGGTTTGGAAAAGATCGGTAAACATTTGCGTTCCGTTTATCTTCCACAACAAAATGACCGGTTTTTTCATCCATTTTTAAACGCAGAAGATCGGTTTCGGCAACTTGTTTAAAGTCGCTCTCCTTTGGCAATTGAGAAGCGGCGCTCTTCACCGCAGAAACACTACTTCCCGTCTCTGCCGGCACAATAGCGCGATTTTCCGATGCTTTGAAGGTTACTTTGATATTCGTCACTGCCAAATAAATGGCGACCAAGAGCAGGATGGTGATGACTGCTGCGGTTTTACCACGTTTGATTATCCTTATCATCTCAAGATCGCCTCCTGATACATTTCTAAGATTAACGATACCAAATCATTGGTCAGTCCTGCTGTAAGAAAGAGGAGAACGCCAATGACCAGCATGGTGCACAGCGTAAACAGGATGTTTAATAGTGTTTCTCCTACACTGTAATTATGAATCCATTGGATTTTCCAAAAGATCAATAAACCGATCCATACAATCATCCCTTGTTCGACATAATGATAAATGGTGGACTCCGACATCGTCAGGACGTTCGAAATAAAGGCAAGGGGGACGCCAATAATGATGTAAGGAATGAGTGCATATGCGCTGGCGATAAAGATATCTCTAAACCTTCCCTCTCCTCGATATATGGAGCTAACGAGATAGTTCGAAATGACCCACGCAATCCATACTGTGAAAAATTGTGTAAATATCGAGTAAATATCCACATGAGTCGAAGCGTTAAATGAAAAACTGGTAACAAGTCGCTTGATCACTAGAGATGCATATACGCAAGCTAAGATGATAATCGCACTCAAATAGCTTCCTTTACCTTCATACCTTATCGCGATAAAACCATCAATCGGATGTTTCATCATGTAAAATACATGCTTAAAATTCATAAGAAAGCTAGTTTGTATCCGCTGCCTATTGCGCCATTTATCACGAAGCCTTCTTGTATAAGTCACTTTACTAAGCAGTACGTATAATAGTCCGCTGATAAAAAGTAAGCTGGCAATCCAAGAGAAGTTTTGTTGCAGCCAACTCATTCTAATTTGCCAAAAGGCGTCCGAGTACCCTTCCTGATTCCCTGCCTCCTTATATAGTCTTAACGCATCAGGATACTGTTCCTTTGTAAATGCCGCTTGGGCTAATCCCATGATGGCGGGTGTAAATTGCGCATTCATTCGAAGGACTTCCTGCCAAGATTTTTCACTATCTTGATATAACCCAGCAAGCGTCTGTTGATTCGCTTGATCTACCTTTTGACCAAATTCCGATAAGCGAAACACTTGAACGATATTCTCCTGATCGTCCAATATGTATAATTCATTCCTACTGTTCACATCAAGCGCAACAGGACTTTTCAAGAGGCCGACTTGAGATGACCCGACTGCTGAAGCGCCGCCCCAAAAGTACAACAGGTGGCCTGACGCATCATAATGACTAATATATTTGAATTGCTGATCCACAACGATCATATTGCCGCTTTGGTCAACGGCCACATCAATCAGCTGCGGACCTGAAGTTACAGGGCCTACCGGCACTGCTCCGGGAACCACTTCGCCGAAATTTCTATTGCCACTGCGAAGTAAATTGTTTCCTTTAATATTTAATTTCTTTAATTGGTCGCTCTTGGCCATACCTCCGGTGACCGTATAGATATAGCCATTTTTATCGGTAGCAACACTGTTGATCGTCTCTGGTCTCTTAGCGACTTCATTGGCATACATTTTTTTGGTGTATAACATGCGCTTCAGAGCGTCTAGCGGAGAAAGAGCCGTTTTGTTTGCTCCGAAAAAGCCCTGAAACTTGCCCTTCGGATCAAGCAGGACGATTCCCTCGTAACCGCCATGCACCGCGATATACAGGAATCCCCTTTCATCTACCATCACCTTGGCTGGATCGTAGACAAATGTCGCCGGGATGTATTTGGATTCCGGGCGTTTGAATTCCGTTTGCAGCTTACCGGTCTTATCCAGCTTTACGACTCTTTTGTTTCCCGTGTCTGCAATGTAGATATCGCCTTCCTTGGTAACAAATATCCCTTCTGGCTTATTGAGAGGGCTTTCATTAAGCGTCAAATAACGAATAAGTTTCCCTGTTTCCGTCAGATGAACGATCCGGTTGTTCCCTGTATCTACAATATAGACTTCGTTCTTCGCATCGATAAAGATGTCCTTCGGATTACTAAGTGGTGAAGGGACTTTAACGGATGGCTGCTTAGGATCTGTTGTATACAAATCCTCTCCGATTACATCGAGCGGAAAGTAAGCTGGTTGAAGCCATATTTGATTATTGTAACTGTCCTTCGTATAGGTCTTATATTTCACTTCGGCATGTGTAGTTGTTGGCAACAGCGCCGTGCACAAGATGATCAAGGAAAGGAATAGCCTCCACCTGTGGCATCTTATTTTCATGCTCAAACCTCCATTTCTGTCTCTTCCTTCCATTAGATACGGTACAGCTTTATCTGTCCAAACAAACCGTATGAACGCAGCTTATATTCTGGTGTATAACCGTCGCCTTCTTTGCGGAAAGAGGCCCAATTGGTCGTCGATGTATCACCGGATATTTGGTGAAATGGGCCGAGCATGTTACGTGGGCTCCCCATTACTTCGATTTCAATTTGGTTGTCTCCCTCGTTGAGATACGCCGTCAAGTCAACTCGGTTGGCAGCCCGCCAAGGCACGTGCCCCGCCGTTTGCCCGTTTGCTCGAACTTCAATCGTTACCGCGGAGTACTCACCAAGCTCCAACACTGTCCGTGCCATTGAATGGTTATCCATAGTGACATCGAAATGGTAGATGATACTGCCGCAATAATGCGCATATCCTTGCTTGCACCAATCTCCGAAAATCAACGTTTCAGGCTCTGTCACAACATACCTGTCAGCATCAACACCGAAATCACCGATTAAGTACATATCCTCCACTTCCATACGGTTATGGTACTTACAGGATATTAGCAGTTCATTCTCACCTTGCTTCAGTCCAGGAAGAAGCACCTTATCAAACGTTCGGTCGAGAAACCAGCCTACAGGAAGATTGGAAACCGTTTCACCATTGAGCGCAATATCGTAATAAGCCGCAGATTCTATAACGAGATACACATCATGAATCGGCACGTCCGACACTTGAAAGGTAAATCGGAATGCTGCCGATGTCCCGTTCTGTGGATGAGGATCGTCAATCCATTTATACCTTTGCTCAAGGCCGTTATAATAAATTTGTCTCATATCCAAAGCTTCGCGAATTGCCCTTTGAGCTTGCCAAACACCGGTCTCTTCCGACCAATCACCATCCCTTAATCGATAGGAGCAGGTGTCCAGCGTCAATACGTTAGGCATCGTGCGTGTAAAACGCCAAACCGGTCCTAGCTCAAGAGCCGTCGAGGAAGTCTCATCCACCCTGCACGAAGATTCTTCCGCTATTAAATCAACTGCTGCTTTAGTCGTATTCATGATGAACAGCTTGGAATCTGCCGGACCAAACACAGCTTCGAAATGAACGTACCCTTCACGGACGACGATCTCTATCTCCTTCACCTCACCAGTCAGCGCATCCCATTCTTCCACACATCCTTCGCTTTCCATGCGAATGGTTATTCGATGTGTGCCCGCACGGTCGTTATTCACGACAAACAAGGCTCGGCAATCGCCTATGTCCCTTAACATATATAACATTTCAGGCGCTTCTTTCGATTGCCTGTTCGTCAAGCTGACTCGCCGTGGCAGAATGCCCTCCAGGGCCGAAACTGTATCTGCAACGTCACCTACGACGGTCATATTCACATGGTCGTATAGCTCAGGTAGCAGCTCTGATTGTCTGCCCTCGATCATCGTCGGAGGCGACCCGACGGCAATCACTTTTCCCCCTGCCTCCAGGAACGCTGACAGAAGCCGAAAAGTGCTGCTTAACATCGTCTGTATAACGGGAATGACGACGATACGATAGGTCACTAGATTCACAGCTAGTTTATCCCCCTGTATTTCCCCTGTTTCCGCCAAAATCGTCTCATCGCCGAGATCGAAATCATAGTGTGCACTGAGTAATTTGCCTAGAAAAGCATTAAATTCATGACCATATGTATTCGTTGCGGAGACATCCCTATCTTTCCCGCGGGCAGGGAAGCCGTACGGACCTGTCCCAACCATACTCCAAGCGGTGGAAGAAGGATGCAGGACAAGCACATCGCGAATTGGCCTGCCTTCCGTCAAAACTGAAGCCAATCTGGCAAAATAATTGTCCACCACATGATTGTATTTCCACCAGCTCGTATTGTAGTTGAATACAGGAGGATAATCCCTCTTCCTGCACCCCTTGATCGAATAAAGTGCCAAATGCTGCGACCTCATATTGACACCGAGCACGTATTGAAAATCTCCCACCCATTTTTGTCCCTCGAAGGTGAACGCCCAACCGGTGCATCCATACGTTTCGGAGAGAACGAACTTTCTACCGTATTGATTCGCTACACTTGTGCATTGCTTAACCGTGATGTATTCGTTCGTCTGCTCGTTTAACATATCGATTCCCGGAACATGCTGATACCTGTAGTTAGGCATAATGGCTCCACAGACGCGGGTGGCAGTACCCAAATTATTTTCCCAGAGGAAATGGCCAGTGAAGTCGATCCCGTTATTCTCGCACCATTCACCCAGTTGCTTAGAGTACGATTCGCTGAATCGTTCGGTGAGCGTCCACCAGTAATCATGACGCGCTTGCGAGGAATACGCGCCATTGAAGTACATGTAGGGGATGACATCCAAGAGATCATAACCCCGTCTTTCTCGAAAAAAGTCAGGAAATGTTAGGGTCCACGGGAGCCAACCGCGGCCAGGAGTAAACTTACAGTGGCTGTCATGCACGCTAGGTTCATCCGTAAATACGCCGCGAATCGTTTTGCCAAAATGATCCCCTACTTCTTTCTTGTAGGCTTCATAAGTGATGTCAATAAAGGCCTGAACTGTCTCTGGATTCAAGTTGTCAGGCGGCGCTTCGTTGTTGAACCAAGCACTGCGCTCAGAAATTTCTACGCGAAATACTAAGAGGACTTCATCCTCATTCAACGCGATATATTCGCCATCATGCAGTCTTTCGCAGCGAACCAAGTTTCTTTCGTCGATGACAGCCTTAAACAGCGCCATACTGTCTGTCAAATCGTGCGGACCAATCTGCATGCATATCTCCAATGTCAAACCTTTGGCACGGAAAGCGTCCCCGCCTCTGTCCTGCACAAGTCCGCCAGCAAATCCGGATGGCCAGCGGTCCTCGTCGTACAACCACACCTGCATGCCGAGATCTTCAGCTGTTTCCACGGTCTTCCGGGCGAGTGCCATCCACTCGCGACCCATGTAATCGGTTTCTAATCCATCGCGGGAATGGATAAAAAAGCCGCCCATTCCCTGTTCCTTCATCTGATTTACTTGACGGACCAGCTCATCTTCTTGCAATTCATCATTCCAAGCCCAGAATGGCACCGACCTGCATTCGACCGATGGATGATCGAATTTATGGCGTAATTGTTCGCTTACTTCCATCGGCATCCGCCTCCTTTTCTGAAACCACCTCTGACCATGGTCATCTTCTAGCCATTTTACGCCTGCAGGATCAGGATACTCTTGGGCTCTAGCTCAATATCACCGCTGATGCTTAGATTGCTCAGCAGCTCCTTCTGAACGCTGCTGCCTACATTCATTTTTTGAATTTGTTCGGTGTGGTTCATAACAAAAGTAAAGCGATCTCCGTCTTTCTCGCGCTGCGTGACCTCAACTCCCGGCGGTGCGTCGTACAATTGTGAAATCCCTTTCCGTTCGCATAAAGCCTTGATCCATAGCTGCATAAATTCTCGACTTGGGTCTGTAGCTGCATACCATGCCTCGCCCTTCCCGAAGTGATGATAGGTCACGCACGGTGATCCGCGGTAGAAATCACGGTCGAATTCTGCGAGCGTTTCCGCTCCTTCCAGATGAACAATTTCACAAACTAAACCGCATTCATACGATGCTTGAAGCTTTCCAAACCCCTGCTTCATGACCATACCATTTCTTTGGTCTGGAAAAAGAGGATCGATTTCTTCTACCCAGATGCCCAGCAGCTTACGCAGCTCACCTGGATAACCACCAGGTGTAACCAAATCGTTTTCATTCACGATCCCGCTGTAAAACGAGGTCACAAACGTCCCGCCATTCGCTACAAAATGCTCCAGCTTTTGCGGGTACCCGGGTTTTACCATATAGAGCAATGGGGCCAGTACCAAATCGTATTGACTTAATTCCGTATCTACATGGATGAAATCTACTTGAATATGATTCTCGTAAAACGCATCATAATATTTTTGAATTTGATCTAAGTACTTGATATGAGCAGATGGTCCGCCACCAAGTTCTACAGACCACCAATTCTCCCAGTCAAACAAGATGCCGATTCTGCTCTTCACTCGCGAATCCAATAGACGATCGCCTAATTGCTGTAATTCCTTTCCGAGCTCCGCACATTCCTTGAAAACTCGCGTGTTCTCGTGGCCTGCGTGATCAATGACAGCTCCATGGAATTTCTCATACGCGCCAAGGGAGCGCCGCAATTGAAAGAACATAATGGACTCCGCACCACGGGCAATTGCCTGATAGCTCCTGAGCCGCATGACATCTGGGCGCTTGACGGGATTCACGGTTTTCCAGTTAATCACACTAGGACTTTGCTCCATTAACATAAATGGAGCGCCGTCTTTCAGTCCGCGCATGAGATCGTATCGGAGTGCCATATAGCTTTCCGGTGTATGATTCTCGGTGTAGATGTCCAGCGCCGCAATGTCTAAATGGGGTGCCCATTTGAAATAATCAAGCGGCTTGTAAGTCCCGTTTCCTTGGAAATTAGTCGTCACAATCGCATCGGGTATTTCAGCTTTGATGGCATTGTATTCGATCAGATAACAGTCTAGCCAGCTATCGGAGTTAAATCGGTAATAATCGAGCGTAATGCCTTGAAAAGCCGTTTGATCGGAATTTCCGCCTGACAGACCCTCGCTTAACGCGCTAGGGAGTACAATTTCATCCCAATCGTAAAATGTATGTCCCCAGAAGCGGGTATACCATGCTTGATTTAACTGCTCCAAAGTGCTGTAACGTATTTTCAACCAATCTCGAAACGCTTTCTCGCAATTCTTGCAGTAGCAGCGATTGCCAATTTCATTGTTTACGTGCCACAGCAGCAAAGCCGGATGATTTTTGTATCGTTCGGCCAGCTTCCGTGCCATGATTCCGGCAAAATGACGGAAGGTCGGGCTGTGCGGACAAGAATTATGTCGTCTGCCGTATGTTCTTTTTTTTCCATCAGAGGTCACGGTTAGAACATCCGGATATTTCCGCGCCATCCAAGCCGGATGTGCAGCCGTACTTGTTCCCATGCACACTTGAACGCCATTGGCATGCAGCATATCCATCACTTCGTCCAGCCAATCGAATCGGTAAGTCTCCTCATCCGGCTGATTCAAGGACCAAGAAAAAACATTGAGTGTTGCGATGTCGATACCGGCTAATTGAAACAGCCGCATATCTTCCTCCCATATTTTCTTCGGAAACTGTTCGGGGTTATAATCACCGCCGAATACTATTTTCCGGAACTTGCGGCTGATCATAGGTTAACCTCCAGTTTCACAGCATCTTGGAATCGCAAGCCATTATGCAGGACAAGAGCAGTCACCCAGGATGGGTTCCATTTATTGCTATGACCCCGGTGATGCCAGTAGGTTTGAAAAAAACCTTCTCCCTGCTCGCCAACAATAGTAAAATTCCATTCTCCGGACTTTGTGCATATTCCCTGTCCCATTGCATTGAATACCATTCGTCCTAATTGCTCATATTGGGTTTTTCCGGTTAACTGGCCGAAACGCCAAAATTCGAAGGTCGGAAAAAAAACATCAAGATGATGATTTTGCACACTGACTCCCGGCCAGCCTGTGGCGGTAAATCCCATGTTCCTGAACTGAGATCCCCGATCAAACACCGGGTTCCACATATATACAAAAGTAAGGAGCCAATCCGCCGATATTTCGGCCCATTCACAATAACGCTCATGATTGGTAAGCATAAATAATTCATAAGCAGCCAGAAAGAAGTACATGCCAGCTTCCTTATCCTCGCAGCTCGCATCGAGCGTAGAACGAGCAAACGGTCGTTCAAATGTCATGGCGTGCTGCTCGTAATAACACTGCATCATTTGCTCAGCAGCCTTCAAATACTTGATTTTACCTGTGACACGGTAAGTCTTTACAACAGCGATCAGACAAGGCAACCCAGCGGCTGTAATCCTATCTTCGGCCGAACGGCCATCGGACAGCCAGGCTGCTGGATAAATACCTGACGGCATGGCCGCGGTAAGGAAGAAGTCACTCGATTCTTCAACAGCCTTCACCCAGGAATTTGGCACTTCCCTGCCCATTTCCCGGAACAGAAGGATGACTTCCGCCAAATCAGCTATGCTTTCCCCGAGAGCTCGGCTGGAGACAACAGCCTGTTTATTCCACTTGAAGTCATCCCATTGCCCATCCGCTAGACGGTAAGAACTGTGCCTTATTCCCGAAACCTCAGTCCGACTTTCACGCAAATAAAAATCGATGGCCTGTTCACAACKGGCGATTCGTTCTTCCTCTTTGTGCATAAACCCTAGCTTGGCGTCGCACCATGCCAACTTCAAACATTGTCCAGTCCACCCGTACATATAGTGAAGCGGACGATTGGAAGCGTTACCGAAATCATTCGAATCCGTAAATTTCACGTATCCCGCGGCACCAAATTCATTTGTCCGCCATCTATCATCCATTGCGTTCTTCTTCAACTGGATCATCTCTTCGAGCGAGTGCGGATTTGCCCCTTTCGGCGCATACAGCTCTATGCCTTTCCGAACAATTTCGCGAAAACCTTGACCAGGATGAGCGACAGATCCCCAATCCAGAGCGTATTCTTTCGTTAAAGAAAACCCGGAAATGAAGTCCAAATAACCGCCGAGGTAAGGGGCTGTTTTGTTTTTACCGACATAATACATGTCTTTCTCACCATTAAACATCAGAACACCGCTCATAGCAGCTAGAATCATTCTCTGTTCCTCTTGAACCGCTCCAAGTGAGCCGTAGTGCACAACGCCATCCGCTGTTTCCTTGTACGCAGGTAACGAAAACAAAGAAAAAAAGCGAGCTTCTGCAGCATCGTTCCATGCCACATTCACGCAAGGGATCGGTAATCGATGTTCCTCGCATATCAAACCTTTATCCTTACCTAATCCAAGTCGCGGAACAACACGGCTCGGATCTGAGGAAGGATTATTGTTGTAAATGAGATGAGGAATGGTCACCATTTCATTGCTCATCTTTGGCAGTGCGAAATGAAGTCCTATCGCTACATCACGCAGGATCCCATGCGTCAAATTTTTCCAAGTCGCATTCATTTTTAGTACATGATGCTCATCGAAGGTTAACTCCATCGTAAACGTTAACGCTTTCAATGATCCGCGGAACCGAATCAAGTTGGGTCCTGCAGTGATTTGTACACCCTCTAACCCTACAAAATCTGAACGCCACGGTCTTCCAGTGGAAAAGCTCAGCATCTCATTCAAATATCCTGAGAAATGAGGGGACTGTTCTCCCTTGTTTTGCAAAATAAGCTGAATGCCTTTAGGCGTACGCGTTATAGCTGCCCGTTTTTGCTTATCTCGGCTAACAATGGTATACATGTGTCGTCCCCTCCTCTGTCGTTCAATATGGAGATCAAGAATCGATCCAATGTTGGGTTGAAACCTACTCTACCCGTAAGCGGCAAACAAACGAAGTAGAACTTCCCTTTACCAACTGGCTTCACTCCAATAACTGGCAGCTTTTTTTTGCCGTTCGGTTCTCCATGAGACTCATAGGCGAAAGCAATTGGATCAAATCCTTCTCCTTGCAAATAACAATTGGTTAGTCCATCTATCCTGTCATTCGTCAAGTTATAAAAATAGGAGAGATCATCCACTTTCATCCACTGCAAATGCGGATTCTCGGTTTGGGAGGCTAACGTGTACAATCCGCGTAATTTATTTGTTCGAACAAGCGTATTTTCGATCTCCCAAGGGTCACTGTCCGGACCGCGCAGAAGCAAAACGGCCGTGGCTCCTTGACGAACCTTCTCGAGAATGGATGTCTGATGACGGTGGAACGCTGCCTTAGAAGAAAGAAGAAGCGAGCCTTCTTTCTGTGTATCTCCGTCATACGATTTGCCTTCAATGTTTAGCAGGGAGCAAATCAGTTCGGCTTCGGCATCTAGATAAGCGATCTTCTGGGAATTCGGATTTTTCGTTTTGGCAAACGCCTCAAAAGAGAATCTTTCCTGATTGATCAACTCCCCGTTTTCATCCAGCAATACGACGTCCAAGTACAAATTCTGTCGATCTAGTACAGATGGAACTGAAAAACTTATTGTTCCTGCATATTTGGAAATCGCCATAGGTACAGAGCCTGTCATTTCGTAATTGCCGTAATCCCGATTATCGTCCCGAAGTGTAGCAATGAAACGGCACCGGTCATAATCTTTGGCTGTATCATTCAATATCCAGACTTCGATTTCCAGCGTTTCCCCTTCATACACCTTCCAACGGTCGCACCTTAAATGGATCCTTACCGGTTCCAAGCATTCCTTATAGGTGAAGTAGGCTGGTTTCGGAATACGATCCACACCAACCAGGGCTTTCATCCAGCCTGCAGGCCATGCGTCAATGAGCAGATGAATGGCGGTTGAAACCACCAAATCGGCCCTTCTTCGCCATGCGTCTGTCATCAGTTTCGTCGCCAGACATTGGTGCTTTTGGCTAGCCTCGACCCATTCATGAATCGTAGACTGTTCTGCAAACCAATCGCCGTGCAAACCGTAGGTTTGCGCTCCAGTGATTTTATTTGGCAGCCATTGCTCCGTCTCTGAGGAGGGAAGCCATTCGCTCGGGTAACGGCTCATCATCAATTGGACATGATCCAATCCTTCCGTGCCATATTCTCCACAGCCGGCTTTCCATCCCGTCCGAATCGAAGGAAGGAAACCTTTATACATTTTACCTACGGATATCGTATTGTTCGTATACCACATGTTATAACAATGAAAATCGGGCAGTCCTTCATGGGTGGGAGGATTGTAATCCCCGTCCGCGTTTTTGACTACACGATCCGGATTTTCAATGAAAATTGCCTGTCTAGCGGCAACGAAAAATGCTTCCAGCTCGTTCCGATGCAGATGACGGTGGCCTTTACGCCTCTTCTCCGTTCGCGAAGGTTCATTAATCAATGAAACCATGATCGACGATGGATGACTGCGGATCAGTCTCTCCATTTCCGCTGCTTGTCGGACGCCTTCTACAAATTGGTTGCGGCGGATAAATCCAAATGTTGGAAGATCACATTGATGCATCATGCCGAGCATATCGAAATAGTCATATATTTCTTCCTGAACAGGGCGCTGTGTTATACGGTAAAAGTTCAAATTAGCATATTTGGCGATCAAAATATCATCAATAAGCTGTTCGAAATCGTTGTTCATGACACATTGCTGCAAGTGCCCCATCTCATTGGCGCCTCTTAACATAATCGGCTGGTTATTGAGATACAACGTTCCTTTCGGTGTGTCCGTTTCATCCATATGAAATTTGCGCATCCCGAAGGTGCGGTCTTGGCTATCCAAACATGCTGTACTGTTCTTTACTTGTACACGAGCCATATATAGAAATGGTGTTTCCGTTTCCCACATCCAGAATGACGGAAAATCCACCTTGTAACGATAGTAATTAAGACCTGGACCAGCGTAAGCAGCTTGAAAAGAGATCGGCCCTAAACCTTCACCGGTAAAATTTTTCGGTAAGATTTCAAGAATCAATTCGAAATTTTCCTTAAGCATATTCGTCGTATTAACGACATCAATCCATACTTCCACGAAGCTGTCATCGATGTTAGGCCGAACAAAAATGTCCTGAATAAACAGCGTTGACCGCTCTTCCAAATACACCGAGTTATAAATACCGGCACCTGACGGACAATGGCTCCATCCGCTGGATGAATTATCCCATCCGGGCCCAGTTGCTGCGTACATTTTATCTCCGTCCAACTTCGTGCCGCCTACCCCCATCATTGGAAAGTCGTTTACTACTTCAACGACCAATGTGTTAAGGTCCTGCAGCAAGTCCGTCACGTCGAATTCAAAAGGTGCAAAGAGTCCCTCATGGCTGCCTATGCACTTACGATTGAGATATACGGTCGCTTTATAGTCAACCCMTTTAAATACAAGGTAGACTCTCTTCCCAACAGGCACGGCTGAATAGGAAAACTCTCTGCGGTAAAACCCCGTCCATTTGCCGTTTTCACCCGTCGGCCCGCGGAAATCAGGAACCATCACATTCTCCCATTCCCCAGTTCCTTCCAGCACATTCGTAAAATCAGCATCCTCCGTTGCTTGATACCGAAATTGAAATTCCTTACATATTTGCCGTTTGCGTTTCATTGCGGAGGATGGAGCCAAATTTCTCATAAAAGGGCTGTACTTTTCACGCAACAGCTTCAAACCCTCATTGAAATCCGCGATTTGTTCCTCATAGGAGAGAACAGAAACGTTCTTTGCTTTTTCCATACCCGGCGTGAAATATTTTTTCTTATAAGCCACGGGAGGAATCTCCCGCAATCCGTCTTTATTTCCGGGATGTTCGCGGAACGCAATCTCCGCAAACGGATCCTGATGTTTGATTGGCTCCAAACTTATCTCCCCTTCTGCGGAACCCATACCGCATAGATTCAACTCAACCAGCTGCGATTTCAAAATCGAGTGTGTACCCTTCCGTGTCCTTAGGGTACATCCTTACTTCTGTCGTGCCAAAGCGCTGTATCCAGCAGCGTTCTTCGCTCAAGAACGGTTCAACGATCTCTTGGATGCGTTCATCTAAAAAATTGTCCGTAACGTTCCATGTTCCGAAGCCCATTTTCCCGCTCGATCTTAGTTCTACAGGACAATCGGAGGGCAGCAGCCAATCGGCGATCACAACGACGCCTCCATTTTCAGCTCTTTTGACTACCGCCTGCAATGTTGCATTGGAGAGAGATGAGCCTCCCACCATAATCAATTTTGGACTTCCGAGCTGCTCTGCGCTCACTTGTTCGTCAAATACTATCACATTTTGAACAGGATAAAATAATGGATGAACCCTTCTTCCATCGCTGGAAACATACCCATGTTCTAATGGGAATTGTTCATAGGCTACATTACTTTTCAATTCGTGTCTCGGAAAGTCGTAGCCTGGGATATGCATGCAGCTGCCGTGAGCAGGTATTGCACCTCTGCTGAGCAGATGCCAGATGTGGAACACACTTTGGGAACCACCCAAATCAGTGAGTGTCCGATTGCCGAACAATCTTTCATTTTGGCCGTAATTGCTGTCATCTGAATGAATGATGACGATATCCGGATTTGCTTGTGAATGGTGCCAAGACAAGGTATGTTCAGGTATGAATTTATGAACGAACTCTTTCCATACATCTCCGAATTCAGTTGTTTCAAATCCTGTATGACGATGTTTCATTAAAACATCGATATTTTCTACGAACAGATGGGATGGTCCCATCAAGTAGCCCAACCTTAATGCTGATGCGAATTCCTGTGGAGAATGCCCAGGGAATCCTTGAAAGCGGGTGAACCACTCTCCCGTATCCGGCCCCCACAAATCGGCGCATATCCATAGCGCTCTGCCATATTGTTTGGCCGCTCCCAAAGCGGTGGATAACTGCAAGGATTGAAACGATTCCTTCATGATCTTAGGGCAAATGTCCATCCCCGCTCTGGCAACCGTATGAAACATAGTTGGAAATACATGCTCCGCAATCAATGGCATGGATGTGCGGGATGCTCCATTTTGTTCTAAAACGTTTTGTACATGCTGGACATGTGACCGAATCGACCGCTCAACCTTGGCGCGCGACTCTGCCAAGTCCCTTGCATCGGTGCTGCCCCAATGCGGGAACCAGCCATCATGCCGATATTGTCCGGCGTTTATTTGCAAATGTTCAGGTTCATCATACAGAAGTCCGATACACCGTCCCGAATTTGCGGCCTGCACAATCGCCTTATCGGGCAGGTCGTACCGGTTCGTTCCTTCCGTCCATGGCCCGTTTATATTTCCGTATTCATTGCCGAGGCAGATGTCTAATCCCGCTTCCGCGATATCCGTCAAGAGTTCTGAATACCCTTTCATTTCTGGAATCACATGATGAACATAAAAGTCCGCGTCTAACTCTTTTAGAGCTCGAAGAAATTGATCAGGCTCTGGCTTTGGATCTTGAGACGGACTGAGACTCCCCGTTCCAGTCCTCATAATAAGCTCAGAAGCATCTCCTGCCCATGAATCCTGCCATGCAACAACTGGGCCCTGTATGCCTAATTTCGGTTTATGCGTCATAGACATTCTTCACGTCCTAACTGCGCTCTCAAAGGATTTGCGGATCAAATCCAAACATTCCGCTACTTCTTCCGGCTTTGCATGCTCCAGAATCAACGGGACATCCGGCAATCGACTGGCAAGCAACGCTGCATACACATGCCAGTCTGCTTGCCCCGCCCCTACCCGAGGTGTCGTGAATACGCCGTCATGGTAGAGCGTGTCTTTGGCATGCGCAATCGGAGAATAGGTAGCAATGCAGTCGAAAATATTCGACATAGCCGCTTCCTGTCCGCTCAAATCTTCTTGCGTCAAATAATTGAATGGATCCATAATGAGCGCCACCCCTTCGGTCCCAAGCTGTTTCATCATTCGGACACCTTGCTCAGGACTCGCCAGCACATTAAGTGCAAATCCTTCGATGACTAATACCGCATCTTTCTTCACTGCTCGGTTCCGTAAACGGTCAATGATGTTCAGCAGTTCATTCCAGGCTTCAGGAGTCCGATTACCTTCAAAATCACGCCAAGCATTGGTAGGGTGAAGACTTCCCGTTTCCGTCGCGATATACCGTGTTCCATAGGCCGAACATAKGTCGATCATCTTCTCTAGCTGTTTTAGCTTATCTTCCCGTTTCTGAAGGTTCGGATTCAATAAATTGGTATAGGCCGACAAACCTACGATGGAAATCCCTTTTTTCTCAAAGATGGCTCGAATTTTTTCAGCTCGTGTCAGTGAAAATGGTTCATCATCCATAACCTGCATAGCCTGCTTGGGGTCGATTTGTACATAAGTCAACCCATGTTTGCAAGCGTCCTCGGCGATAGCTTCCGCGCTCCAGCCTAAGTATATGTAACTCATAAAACCGAGTTTGTTCATAATCCATCGCTTCCTTTCAGCACGTCGCTTCTTTCCACTACACAGCCTTCTTGGCTGGAAATAACCATGGATGTCGTCATAGCAACCGTTTGTAAGTTATCTTCCGAAGTAACCGGCGGACGCTTGCCTTCCTCCAGGGCAGTCATGAATGCAAGCATGGACCCTGCGAAGGCGTCCGGGAACCATGTTCCTTTCAGCTTAATCTCATGTACAACGTTTTTGTGCTTATTTAACGCCATATAGAGCGTTTCTTGCGTACACCAGAGGCTCCCTTCCGTCCCGTCAATCCACCATGTGTTGCTATGTGAACGGTTTGCTTTGGCAATATTGTTAAAAAGCAGCGAAGCCATGAGCTGGTTTCGTCCCCCTTTTGGACCAAACTCGACATTAGCTGAATAGATCAGAGGGTCAATCGCGTTTTGCTGCTTCAATTGAGCTGTCGTGCAGTGTACTCGAGACCACTCTTCTTCTGGGTTAGGATTGAAATATCGGCATAAATCCACATAGTGGACACCGTGATCGACAATATTGAAATTAGGCATGTTCGTCCACCACTTACCGGCTTGGTCTTGGAACGAACGCATCTCATGATGGATGCTGTATACCTCACCGATGAGATCCTGTTCAAGGAGCATTTTCAGCGCTTTATGAGCCGGAGCCCAACGAGCCTGCTGGTTGACGCTAAGTACGATACCCAGTCGGTTTACTTCTTGACTAAGCACTTGAGCGTGCTCTAAATTTAGAGCTAATGGCTTTTGGCATAACACAGGCCTAGGTGCCTTGCCAATCAGTTTCAGCACTTCAAGTCTTGGTTCTGGATGGATCGCTAAATCTATGAGACCAACTTCATCATTTTGCAATAATTCATTAACATCAGTCGTCCAATGCGGTATATCAAATTTTTGTGCTGTCATGCGAGCCGCTTCCTCGTTAACATCACAGACAGCCGCAATATGCAAGCCATATTTACGATAAGCGGGCAAATGCGCTGTATTCGCTATGGTACCGCAGCCAATCAAGCCGATTCCGTATTTCTTCAAGTCCGGAATATGCTGCTTTCTTGGCAAATAATCCTCTGGTCTAATGAATTCCATGGTATCACCTCTTAATTACTACATTACATCACTACGAAAAAACATTTATAGGCTGTTCATGCTTTTTTTAGGGAGCATTCAACCACATCGATAKGATCTTTTGCTCGCCATATATCATCCTATATTCCATGATAAGTAACACAGTGGTGCAGTCGTAGGCAAGAAAAAACCACCGAACGCTATGCGCAAGGTGGTCTACTCAAATAATTAATTGCATGGAACATCAACTTTGCAACTGTGAATACAATCATGAATGACGAACCAATGTCCCTATTTGCGCTTTGCTTTGCTTCTCCGCAATCAGCAAGTAGGTTTTCCCCGCTACCGCGTTAAACTTTGTTAGAAACTCCGACGTAATGGTTTCAACCGGTTTTCCATCCGTTTCCACAATAAGAGCCGATTGCGGACGTCTGCACGTTACTGTGCATAATTGGCTTTTCGTCGCTTTAATGACGCAGTGGGTTAGTTCGCCATCCTCCCACTCCATCTCGATCTCGAAGCCTCCACGGGCGCGAAAACCACTGATTCTACCGCGCTGCCAAGCCTTAGGCAATGACGGTAGCAGCGCAATCTCCCCACGGTGCGATTGCAGGAGCATTTCGGCAATTCCCGCTGTTGCACCGAAATTTCCATCAATCTGAAACGGCGGATGATTGTCAAATAAATTCGGCAGTGTCGAGAGGGAAAGCAGTAAGCGAAGATGCTCATAGGATTGTTCCCCATCCTCCAAACGAGCAAAGAAATTAATGATCCAAGCCCGGCTCCAGCCTGTTTGTCCGCCCCCATTCTCCAACCGGCGCTCCAGTGTCCGTTTGGCCGCTTCCGCCCACTCCGGCGTGTGCCTTGGATGAATGATTTCTCCTGGATGGAGCGCGAACAAATGTGATATGTGGCGATGGCCCGGATGAACTTCATTCCAATCCTCCACCCACTCCTGCAGCTGTCCGTGCTTGCCGATTTGCGGCGCCGGCAGCTTACGCAGCGTAAGTTCCCATTTCTGCCGAATCGTCTCGTCCGTTCGAAGTATGCCCGCAGCTTCCATACACGAACTGAGCAATGTATAGATGATTTGGGTATCCATGGAAGGACCTATACTCAGACATCCTACGCTTCCGTCAGGGCCGATAAATTTATTTTCAGGAGAAGTAGAAGGCCCGGTAACGAGACGCCCCTTTTCGTCTTCAAACAAATAGTCCAGGAAGAATTCAGCCGCTTCCTTCATTACCGGATACGCCCGTTCACGAAGAAATTGTTCATCCAAGCCGAACCGGTAATGCTCCCAGAGATGCAGTGATAACCAAGCGGCACCCATTGGCCAAATTGAACCTGGAATATGATTCCCTTCAATTTGCGTGGATCCCCACATATCGGTATTATGGTGAGCGACGAATCCATTGCATCCGTATACCTTCTGCGCTGTTTTCCTGCCATGTGGCCGCATACGATCGATCAAATCAAACAACGGCTCATGGCATTCGGACAAATTGCAAACTTCCGCAGGCCAGTAATTCATCTCCGTGTTAATATTGATTGTGTATTTTGACTCCCATGGGGGTGTAAAACTTTCATTCCATATGCCCTGTAAATTCGCAGGATTTGAACCAGGGCGGGAACTAGCCATAAGCAAATAACGGCCGTATTGGAAAAACAGAGAAATAAGCCCCGGATCTTCGCCACCGTCTTTGTACCGTTGAAGTCTGACATCCGTTGGCAGTACTTCGATTTCACTTGCATCTTTAGGACGTCCCAACTCCAGCTTTACTCGACCAAATTTGGACGTATGATCCGAAATGTGATCCTGCTTGACCCGTTCGTATCCCTTACTTGCCGCATGAACCAACTGTTGAATACACTCGGCTTGGGGGTCCTCATGACGGAAGGTAGTTGCTGCCGAAAGATAAATGGTAACCGCTTCCGCCTGTTGAACAGTGAGGAAATCACCGATTACTTCCACCGTTCCGCCTTCTGGTACGGCTTTCACTGCCGTGCAGTATGTCACACCGTTTTTCCCGCTTTCACCACTCATCACCAAAGTATCGTTGTCGACCCTATGCGTACCTTCGTCAAAAGGTCTGCGACTCAAATGCATTCGGAGATTTAAGGTTGCAGGTCGATTGCAGGTGATTCTGAGCACCAACACCTGATCGACCGCACTGCTGAACAATTCCCTTTCATGCAAAACATCGTTTAAACAATAGTTTACATGGGCGATACCCTGCTCAATGTCCAGATCTCTATAATAATTGGAAATCATCTTTTTCTCCCCGTCGTGATAAAAGTGCAAATCACCTAACGGCTGATACGGACGCAAGGACTTTGGATTGGACATGAGTCCCATTTGTGCCAGTTCTTCTGCTTCTATTTGTTTCCCTTTTTGTAACAAACGGCGTACTTCCGGAAAATATTTTCGACCGTCAGGATTATCTCCGTTGACCGGCCCGCCGTACCAAACGGAGTCTTCGTTCAGCTGCAGCCGTTCTTGATTCACTTTCCCGAATACCATAGCACCCAGACGCCCATTTCCAATAGGCAGTGCATCATTCCATGTTTTTGCTGGTTTTTCATACCATAGCTTTGAAGTCTTTGAAGTACCCGTTGATTTCCGTAATGGTTCCAATGACATCTCTCCCTTATGAAGCTATTTGTAAGACGTTTCGGTCATCTTGCGAATACGCAACGCGTAATAAAGCTTTGCAGGCAAATCGATCCGGAATCGACCTTCAAATGTACCGGTAAGAGGTGCGATGGTCATGTTCCATGTATCGATCAGATCTACTTCATATTTACCATCCGGCAGTGAAAATTCGCGATAGGCAAATCGATGCGGGCCAAAGTACTGTAAATAATATTCACCCCTTACCTCCAACGTTGCAGCATCAAGTCGATCGCTGCTGTATGTCATTTGAGCCGGTGCTTTTTCTAGTATTTCGCGCATAAACTCGATTCTCCGAACACTTCTTCCTTGTAGTTCCCCTCCACGAGACGACCAGAGTACATGCTCCACATTTAAAAACGTTTCTCCGTGTGTCACATAGCCTCCACGACAATTTCCTTCCCACATTCGGCAAACTAACTCTTCAGGCGTCAAACTGCCCCAACTTGTAGTCAGATTTCCTTCAAATCCACATTCATCAATGATAACCGGCTTTCCAAATTGTTTGGTGCATTCTGATGCAACTCTTACGTCCGTAGTTTTGATACTCGCATGAGTCACCCACGGGACGCCGAAATCGTACCAAACCCGATCATTATGAATGGAGCGCAAATGTCTGCCATAATCGCATTCCTGAATAAGTCGAAATAAGCGCTTCCAATCCTCACTATTTTTATGTGTCATGCCATCATAGTCATTCGCGAGTGCCCACCACACATTGTGTTGTGCCCCAAGCCGTGCGATGATATATCGCAGATAACGGTCATCCTCATCCGAAGACATTTCATCGAAGCCCCAACGGCCATTGTCATATGGATGCCACAAAATGAGTTCTGCTTGTACGCCGAGATCTGCTAAATCCTTCACCCTTTTCTCCAAATGAGAAAAATATTCCGGACGAAGACGGCTATAATCGAATCCTTGTTCTCGCGTACCTTCAAACGGGTAGTTATTTGGTTCCGCATCACGAAACTCATCGTTTTTCGGAAACACACTCATGCGGATTTTGTTAAATGGCGAATGCTGCAGCGTAAGCAGCGTTTGCTCCTGAAGTTCCTCGCTTTGCAAATGCCACCCATAAGAAGTTGTGCCAATTGGAGTAAATCGCTTTCCATCCGCGTATTGAAAATGTACATTACCCTTCACCCGAACCGGTCCGTTATTTCCTGATGTTGGTCTGGTACACGCGAACTCTCCCGTTATTCCGTCCAGCTTCGAACAATTGCTTGACGTTGAATACGTCCACACACCCTCTTCTTCTGGCATAAACCGGATCCGATAGCTCCCGTTACCGTCGTAAAATCCTTCAGCTTCCGCATAGGTTCGTTCTTTCTTGAAAACAGCGCAGAGACGTATGTCTGTGAACGGGTTTCCATGGCTGGGACCTTCGAGCGTCAATTCGAACACACCCCAACGCTCCACTTCATTGGCTACTCTCAGAGAGACCTCCTCCTTCCCATTCATGGTTCAAAGCTTCCAAATTCGCAATGCAAGATTAGGTTTTCCGGGGAGGTCAACCTTGGTGAGTCCGCAAAACGTGCCTTTAACCGGCGTTATGGTCATGTCCCACGTATCAATAATTTCTAGGCGGTAGGAAGCATTATCAGGGAGATCAACGAAAGTATACGCATGCTGATGATGGCCGAAATATTGAAGCCCATACTCTCCTCGCTGCCAAGCTTTCATCCAATCTGCGGGACCTTCCTCCATCAATTTACKGAGAAAAGCGATTCTCTCCATACTATCTCCATACAATTTTCCCCCGGATGAAATCCAGGCCCTTGTCTCCTTGTCGATAAATGATTCCCCATGCCCGACAAACCCGCCTCGAGACATGGCCTCCCAGAATCGGTGGGTCATTTCCTTGCCCGAAATATTACCCCAACGTCTAGAGCTGTTGCCTTCATAAGAAATTTCGTCAATGACAACCGGTTTTGCGTTCGCTTCCCGCCAGCTTGTCGTAAGCTCTGCATCCCAGTGCTGTATGCTTTGATGAGTGATCCATGGTTTAGAAAAGTCGTACACCCACGAGGACTTATACATCTTTGTTCCGTTATGGATTGAACGAAGATGTTGATAGGGGTCATGATGCTGTACGAATTGGATCAGTCGATCCCAATCCTCAACCGTTTTGAATGTGTTAAAATCGTACTCATTGCAAAGCGACCACCAGACATTTCGAAAAGAGGAGAGTCGCGCGATCACGTAGCGCAAGTAAAATGCATCGGTTTCAGCGTCCATGTTATCGACGCCCCAAAATCCTTTATCATACGGATGAAATAAGACCAGATCGGCTTCTATGCCAAGATCCATCAAATCATCGATCCGCTTTTCTAAATGGGTGAAAAACCCGGGATTAAACCTCGTTCTATCCACATCTTCGGGACTCGAACCCTCGAAAACCAATCGAAGAGGTGCTTTCATATCTCTTGTTGGCAGAAGACACATTCTTACTTTATTAAACGGAGATTCTTTTAAGGATTGAAGAGTAAGCTCCTCAAGTCGCTCATTTCCGTGATGTGTCCAGTGATAGCAGGTAGTGCCGAACGGCATATACGGCGTACTGTCCTCAAAAGCGAATACATACTGATCCTTTACCCTTACAGGTCCATGGTTTTCACAAGAAGCCTCCACACACACGAATTCACCGTGTTGACCATCAAGATCAATGTGATTGCTTTGCGTAACATAAGTCCAAACACCGACTCGGTCAGGCATGAAGCGGATCCGGTATGTACCGTTTCCATCATAAAAGCCATCTGGTTGAACCATGTAGTTTTTGTACTGAAATCGAGCAGATAGCTGAACTTCCTGAAAGGGATTCCCTTCCGACGGCCCCTGCATCGTCAGTTCAAACCGTCCCCATTTCTCTATTTCTTGGCTGTTTTGTTGCATGCCCATCATTATGTTACGCTCCCTTCATCCGGTTTGATCCTCTACTTGATGCCGGAATGCRCCATCGTCGCAATAACCTTACTTTGGAAAGCTAAGAACATGATGAAATTCGGCAAAAACAAGATTAATGCAGCTGCAGCAACAGCCCCTTGTCTGGATACACTGTTCGCCAAACCGGAAGTTAATGTTTGGACATAGAACTGAAATGTTCTCAATTCTTCATCTTGAATAAAATTTTCCGATGCTTCTGTGCTGAGCCATGTGGAGTTAAATGCAATGATGCTTACCGTCATGATCGCAGGCAGTACGACAGGAATGACAATTCTTAAAAAAAGTGTAAACTCTTTGGCTCCGTCCATCCGAGCGGAATCGAGTAATTCATCTGGGAGCTGATCAATGAACTGTTTCATTAGAAAAACACCTGTAGGAACGGCTACAAGCGGAAGAACATGCGCCCAATAGGTATTGAATATGCCCAATTGGCTGATGATCAAATATCTCGGGATCGAAACAGTTTCAGGGACGAACAGCAGAGTTAGCAGAATCGTCGCGAATATAAACTTGTGCCCTGGAAACTTATGCTTGGATATCGGATACGCGCACATTGCACTTGCAATTACGATGGCTATAACACCTAGCGTTGTGGCGATCACACTGTTAAACAAATACCGCGTGATCGGGACTGCCGTTCCCTTCGTGATGGACGCTAATTCTAAAAAGCTTTGAATTGTAGGATGTCTCACGAAGATATTTGGCGGATAAATGAACAGTTCCTCATAAGGTTTAAAAGCATGATTAAAAATATAAATCAGAGGCAGCATCAAAAAAATACTCATCAAAATAAGAATGATAATTGATACTTTTTCCATAAAACTGAATCTGCGCAGCCGCTTGCGCATACGCCAAGAATCGAATTTCCGAAGAGATCCAGCGACATTCATTTACTCGCCCTCCTTCGTGCCAAACAACTTCTCACATAGCTTGTTAGCAAAGTAAATAAAAATAAGGAGAAGTACGGATAATGCCGTTGAGTAACCGAGCTCAAAACGGGTGTATCCATAGTCATGCATGTGTGTTAAGAGAACATGACCCGAATATTGCGGCGTTGGATTCATCCCCGATAACGTCTGACCTATTTCTCCCGATTGAATCGCTCCGACAATTGCCATAACAGCTCCGAACAACATTTGCGGTTTTGTGGAAGGGATAGTAATATACCAGATTTCTTCCAGCCTGCTTCGAATGCCATCTATCCTACCTGCTTCGTATAGCTCCGGATTGACATTCAGAATGCCAGCCAACATAGCCAGGAAACCAATTCCCATACTTTTCCAAAGCGTAACAAAAACCATAGAACTCATTAAATACTCTTTGCTGGTAGCCCACAATATTGGTTCGGTAATGAACCCAAATTTAAGAAGAACACTATTCAAATAACCTATTCGATCGCTTGATAACATAGGAACCCATATAATACCAATCGCTATCGTGCCTGCCAAGGAGGGCGTATACATAGCGAGTGTAAACCATTTGCGATATATACTAGGTAAGATCGAAATTAACCACGCTAGTAAGAAAGCGGCTATATATCCACCTGGACCTACTAATAATGCGAATGTTATTGTGTTCGGCAGCGCATATTTGAGCAGGATCAAATCTTCCGACACCATGTAACGGAAATTGTCCCAACCTGCGAAGCGTGGAGGTCCTATGGAATCGTAATACGTAAAACTGAGTACGATCGCAGATAGCACGGGAAGGAAGATAAACAGAATGAAACAGATCATAAATGGCGCTATAAACAAATAGGATACACGGTATGACCAAATTGTTTGCAGCAAGCTACGATCCTTCTTCTTCACTCGGTTTGTGGACATATACGAACTAGGGAGCGTAATCGGCTCACTTTTTAACATACTTATCCACCCCTTCCCAAGGTTTTGTAATAACCGGTAAATCCAACGAACGGACCAACTTTCCATTTTCGTCGATAAATTTAAATTCCTGTAGTTTTCTCTTCACTTCTCGGTCCACTTCTTTCGCGGCCAGTTCAAGTGATGTCCTGTAGTTCATCCCGTCTATGACGGTTCGATTCCATGCATTTTTCATTTCACGCTCCATTAAATAGCTGCCGCCAGGTACGTTCGGCACTTCCCTGTACCATTTCCATTGCTCCAAAATTGCTTGCAGATCATCTTCCTTCCACGGAAGCTGCGTGAACGCTTCCATATTGGACGTGAACCATCGGAATGTAACGCCGTAAAGCGTTTCCAGCTCAGTACCAAACCTGCTCTGCACATCTGCTGATGTCCACCATTTCAAAAATTCCCAGCTCTCATTCGGATGTTTGGCGTTTTTCATAATCATCGAAGAGTACATGTTTCCGCCCATCCAGCGAGCTACCGAACCGTCCTCCTGACGTTCACCTGGAACCGGAGCAACCCCCCACAAACCATTCAATTCAGGAGCTGCTACATTTAATTGCAGATACGTATTCAAATCAGCAATACCAAGGGGATACGACCCATCCTTGAAATGTTGGTAGAAGCTGTCCATCTGTTGATCAATGGCATATTTATTTTGCAGTTCGGTCCATTGCCTGAACGCATTCAAGCTTTTCTCCGAGGACAGCCCCGTCTTTGAACCGTCTTGCAAATAGTATTCGGCCCCATGCATCTGCAGGAATATACCGTGGTCGTTAACCGGCGTGAAGTTCATTCCGTTCTGCTGCAGTACTGGGAGCATCTTGTAAAGATCGTCCCAAGTGTCAGGAACTTTCAAGTCTAGTCTTTTTAAAAGATCTTTCCGATAGTACATGACACGGAACTCTTGTGTTTCTGGCACCGCGTAATAACCGCCGTTATAATAAAAAGCTGGCCACGTACCTGGAGAAAATTGCTTAGCGTACTCATCGAAATCCGGAAATTGCTTCAGATTATAGACGCCGCCCCGAATCGCGTAATCGAACGGAATGGACTGCTGCAAGCCTAACGCAACGTCAGGCGCAATTCCTGCTGCGTTCATCATAACAAGCAGTTTTTCGTCTTTTAGCAGATTTACCCTAACTTTAATGCCGGATTGCGGTGTAAACATCTCATCTGCCAAACTTTGCAGCATGTTGACGTAATCTCTTCCACGCAGCATCCAAACATCAAGCACCATATCTTCGTTATTGGTTTTTCTTTTTGATTTAAAGGAATCGATAAAGTTGATGATTCCGCCTTCCAATTTCTCATAAAAGGTCGGGAGCATTTTCGGAAGTGGCTGCTGGGCTGGCACGACAAATATGCGATCCAACTGAAGAGGCTGATAGGAGAGCTGCTTGATCTGTTCCGCTACCTTGCCTTGAAGCCTGTTCAAAATACTTGCATTATAAGGAATTTCATCTGGATCTTTCAGCAAGCCTTCCAAATCTTTCTGCACGGTAGCAAGCGCTTGCGTAACGGCATCTGGTCGGCCATTGATAGCTGCCATCCGCTCTCGCACACCGTTCAAATCATCATGTACACCTTGCATTTGTTCAATAAAAGTAGGAAGGTCATTTTTGAGATCCCAAGTCCGGTTTTTGTCGTCCACATTACCTGTTAATGTTCTCAAATCCTCGGATAACTTAGACAATTCACTAATCGTTCGTTCCAAGTCCGATGAAACTGAACCTAACGGTGCCCAAGTGGCACGCATCGAGATCGTATTGCTTCCTTTTTCCAAGTAAAATTCGTATGGATTATTGTGTTCATCGGCCAGTGTAATACTTTTCCAACCGGTTGCATACATAAACCGATAGGCTTTCAGCTCAGCAAACGGCACTTTGCCGTTTATCATGATCTGCCGGAATGACGAGCGGTTAGATACAAAAGACTGTTCCGCGCGCATCGCAATTTTATAGTACCCAGTTTCCGGTACATCAAAGTTCCAGCTAATCTCTTGGTTATTCGAAGACCACCGAGCTCCGTCTATCACATTGTAAGTAATATGTCCGCGGACACTGGGTGTTGACGCAATATCATTATCGAAGGCCAATGAGATGGCTGAATCGTTTTTCCATTGCATCTGCTCAGCTTCGATCTTGATCGGTTCCGACTTTACAGGAGGAGCACCGGTTGGCCACTCCCTTCTCACATCTTTATATTCGCCTGGTAGATGAGGTGCTTTTAACGTTATAGACTCGAGCGCAAATGGATCGCTGCCCGCCAATCGGATTCTGTGCTTCCCCGGTTCTAAATACCACGTCAGCGGATCCTCGTATGCACCTGATATATCGCGAAGTTCCCAAGATAACCAGCCTGATTTGTCTTCCGCCGGTGGCCGAATCTCATCGCCTTTGTCGTCCTGACGAATCGGAAACTTATCCTTCCATTGTCTGTATAACTCGACCGATTTCGATTCCAAATAAGGGCTTGAACCATCAATGGTCAAATTCAGCGCAATCGGCTTTCGGTATTTCGTACCGACGAAAGGATTATAGGTCATTGCAATGGTATACAATCCACCTTGCGCCACATTCACCTCATATTCAATCCATTCGTCCTTTGAAGCGCTCCAGATCAAAACGTCATTTTTTTCATTATAGGTCCCGGTAGAAATATTGGCGTTAGCCGACTGGCTGGCCAGCTTCGATCCAGGGATAGTCAAACTCCCATTATGATCGATCGAAGCACCTTCCTTTTTCCACTGTTCCAACTTCTCAGAATAAGATGGATCCAACTGCTTGGATGAATTCACTTGCTCTTCCGCATTCGTTGTCTTTGATTCTGTTCCCAATGAAGTACCTATATCCGCAAAACCGGGAAGCGTTTGACTGAGTAAACAGAAGAGCGCCAGCATCGTTGAAATCCATACCCGGGTTCGAAAAGAAACCTTCAATTTCATCCCTCCGCTGTCTATTTAATACATGAGATTTTCCTTTGAATCTTTATCGAAAAATAGTACTTTTTGCATATCAAGAGATAGAACAAGCTTCTCATCTTCAACGAAGTTGTGATCAGCACGGGTTCGAACGATCAGTAAATTAGGCACACCAATGTCCATATACAGGTACATATCTGCCCCCATTAATTCATTGATCTTTTGGACCCCGTTAATTTGTGCGTGCTGGCCCACATCTGCCGCTGTATGATTTACATGTATATTCTCACACCGAATTCCTAGAAAAACGGATCTATTTACTTTATTTTTCTTTTTCAACATGTTCGCCTGCTGTGAGGGGATTTCTAAATAATATCGATTGGTGTGAAACTCTAATTTGCCGTCTGTGCCTTCCAGAATTTTACCCTCAATGAGATTGATCGGCGGCGTCCCGATAAATCCGGCGACGAACATATTTCTCGGATTATTGTAAATCTGTTGCGGTGTATCTACCTGTTGAATAATGCCGTMTTTCATGACAACAATGCGATGCCCCATGGTCATGGCTTCTACTTGATCATGTGTCACGTAAACCATTGTTACGCCGAGCTGCTTGTGAAGCTTAATGATCTCTGTTCGCATTTGAACCCTCAGTTTGGCATCCAAATTTGACAGCGGCTCATCCATTAGAAAAACCTGGGGATCACGGACAATGGCTCTGCCTAAAGCTACACGTTGACGCTGACCTCCAGAGAGTTGCTTAGGCTTCCTATCGAGAAACGGTTCAATTTCCAGTATTCTTGATGATTTTTTAACCGCTAGGTCGATCTCATGTTTKGGCATCTTACGCAAGCGCAAGCCGAATGCAATATTTTCGTACACGCTCATGTTCGGGTATAAAGCGTAATTTTGGAAAACCATCGCAATATCCCGATCCTTCGGCGGCAAATCATTGACAAGCTGATCTCCAATATAAAGTTCTCCTGATGTGATATCCTCTAAGCCAGCAATCATCCTGAGTGTTGTTGATTTCCCGCAGCCAGACGGACCTACCATGACAAGAAATTCTCCATCGTGTATTTCCAAATKGAAATCTTTAACTGCATATCCGCCATCTTTGCCATAACGTTTTTCTACGTGATTCAAAAGAATGCGCCCCATTGCGGCACCTCCTATAGTCTGTTTCAATCATCCCGATGATAACGGTTTCAGTTCATTATACATCCATCAACTTTTTCACTTATAGGTGATGATGGCTTACTCTATAGGTGAATCATGCTTTCAACTGCTTAGCTAACCAATCGTAAGAGAGTCTCCCAGATACTTCATGCTTGCCTGGAAAAAGATCAACTTCTAAATTCGCAGCCACTTCTTCAGAATGGTATATCTCTTTAAGTTTAGCTACAGCTTCTTGAACCGAAGCAACTGGGAATAGCGGGTCTTCCCTGCCTGATTCGACGAATAGTGCCCTCGGTGCAATCAACCCAATAAGTTCCGGAAGCTCCGCAAAAGGAAGAATCGCAGGCATGTAATTGTCAATACAATGATTCATGGCTAGTAAGCTTCCGCTAAACGTGCTTGTAAACGCACAAAGAACAGTAGCCTGAATGCGTTCGTCCAAAGCGGAAGAAAGCGAAGCTATCAGACCGCCGCCGGAAAAACCCATACATCCGATCCGATTAGGATCAATATCCGCACGAGTTAATACATAATCTACTGATCTTATTGCTTCATAAATCCTCAGCCCAGCTAAAGTTTTACCATAAAGCAGCAAGCGAGAAGTTAGCGCTACACAGGAACTGTTTTTCTTAGGATCCTTCCCMCTGTCAACCGACAGCCTACGATCACCAAACCCAATGATTTCAGGCGCTATGACAATCATACCTCTTCGAACAAGATGCAATGCAAAATGTTGATGCATACCGGGAGGGTCGTCATCCGTGGTTCCGTCTGGCCGCAAACCGACAATTTCCCTACTCCCATAACCGTGTCCGTGCCAAGCAAGTACGGCTGGCGCCTTGCCCGTGAGCCCTTTTGGAATCAACACAAAGGCAGCTACTTGAAGGTTTACATCTGTTGTGTAAATAACACGCTCTAAATAATGATCCCCCTTATCGATCCTCTCGCCTACAACTACGTTCAATTCACTTGACTCCCTAGGGAAATCCCCCAAACTTGCAAGCAGCTTTGTCCGTACATCCGCTTTTCGCTCTCTCCAAGGTTGTGTTCGAGTAAGATTAGACGCTTTATTTAAATCGCTGTATAACTGTTCTAAATACTCATCCGGATTTAACATTCAGTAACCCTCCCTATTCATAAATAAAAAAAAGCTGCTCCATTGCGATATTGCGATGGTCAGCCGTAAACCTCTTAGTATGTTAATGCCTTATCTTCGAATTCTTGGAAGTTTTGTCGATATTGTCGAGGGGTTACCCCCGTTTTTTTACGAAATAGCGCATGGAAAAATTTCATGTCCTGATATCCCACCTGATTGGCAATTTGGTAGATCGGGATATCTGATGACTTCAGCAATTCACAGCATTTTTGAATACGCACGTTCTGTAAGTATTGCGTGAATGATAAGCCCGTTGATTTTTTAAACAACCGTTGAAAATGGCTGGCACTTAAAAAGAAGTAATCCGCCACATGCTGAACCGTAAGGTTGTCGGTGTAATGGGCTTTGATGAAATGGACAACTTCTTCTAGCATCCGAAAAGGAACCGCTTCCGTTTCATTTTTCAATTCAAAACGCTGCAGCATCACCAACATTTGAATCAGTAAAGCTGTCAAAATAGTTTCAAAGCCATTGCTTCGTTTTAAATATTCTCTATACATAGCGTTAACAATCGTTGAAAACGTATCATGTTTATCTTGAAAATGCAGCCAGCGCTCAGGGCACTTGCCGGGAAGCGTGATGGAATTATAAGTGAGGCATTCTTCCTGTAGCAAATGCATCCAGTTTTCTAATAGCTCTACTTTAAAAATACAGTTATAAATGACGAGCATTTTATCTTGCGTCGGAGAAGACGGACGGAACACATGGGATGTTCCAATCGGAATCACAAACAAATCTCCTTGTTTAATGGGAATTACTTGATCTTCAATGTAATGATAACCGCTTCCTTCCCCCACATAGCTGATTTCAATAAAATCATGGGTATGTTGGGTAGTTGTAAACGATTCCAATTCGCGATTAATAAAAATATTCATCTTTCCATCAAAAAACATATCCCCGCTTAAATGTCCAATTCTACCATTCATGTGCATCACCTCCGGCGCATGATATTAACCCTCACTAACCCATTCTTCCGTTAGACAAACATGTTTGATACCTTTACGCAAATAAGAAAAAGCAATATGTATCTTGCCATCACGCGTTGAGATAATCGAAGGGTAGGAATACCCGATCTCGCTATCTTTGTATTCCAAATCGGCCATCTGTATATTCCTGTAGATTGGCCATGTTTTTCCTTCATCTTCCGAAATGGCTAAGGTAAGTGGTGTACGAAGCGGTTTTTTGCGGAATTCGCCCTTCCTTTGAACCCACCTGAATTGGTCCCGTTCCATGGAGGAATTGTTATAAATCAAGGCTAGATGACCATTCTGCAGCTTGATGAACTGCATCGAGGAATTATTGTTGGGCAATTCACTCTTGACTGGAACCGTCCAATTTTTTCCGTTATCTTGCGAGATACTTGTATAAATGCGATCTGCCTGTCGGCTTCGAAACATGGCATAAAGCGTACCATCATTTCGTTCAACAACATTCATTTGAACCCGGTGCGTGCTGCCCTGCACTTCGTATTCCTTCCATGTTTTCCCTTGATCTGAGCTGATTTGTACAACGCTGTAATGCCCGTCAAGTTTACAATAATACGTCGGAAGCAGCCAATCGCCATTTTTGAGTACAAGCAGCGGATGCCTCAGAAATATGCCCAAACCGTCAAACAACACTTCAGTCGGCCCCCAAGTAAAGCCCTTGTCATCCGATATGCGGAAAACAATTCTTGATGTTTTTTGATTGTGGGGCTCGTTGGACGTATGGAACAGCCAAAGTTTGCCATCTGGTGCCTGGTGAAGGATTGGATTTTGTTCAGATCGTTCGATATCACTTGACAGCTGCATGGGAGCAGTCCATTCATTGGATCCGGCACATAATCTCGACATCAGAACGTTAGTATCTGGATTGCCTTCCCCGCTGCCCGAAAACCAGACACAGAGAAGATCGCCATTGTCGAGTTCCAGTAAATTAGCGGCATGGTTGTCATTCGGGTACGGAATAGGAAGGTAGGCTTCCTGCAATTGCGAATCCGTTTCCGACTGTACAACAACTCCGTTGAAACGTTTCATTAAAACACACTCTCCTTGTCCGGTTGGGGTTATCAATTTACGATATGGTTAACTCTTTCCAAGTTAACGCTGTACGACAAAGTGTTGGATTGGAGAAAATAAGTTTGTCATTAACATATAAACGGTAGCCATCTTCGCTATTGGGAATCTCCGATGACACACTCGGCTTGCGATAGGAGATCCGTATATCCATGCCCGCTACCTTCACATGATCTAGACAAAAATAATCTAATTCCACATTCAKAGGATCCAGAACAATCCCCTCTTTTTCAATCGATAATCCTGCCACATGTGAAATTAACAAATCGATATAGTACGAATGRTTATATTCCTGTTCGTCGCTTAACGGTTCACCCGTTGCACTGTTGTAATGCTCAACAAGACCGGGTTGGTTTAAATCTCTTTGCATAAAATGGAGAAACGAATACTCGCGTAGATAATAGGCAAATTGACGATCAAATTGATGGTTTCTCCGCTTGCTTTCCTTGGCGAGCGCATCGAGCGCGATTGAATTGGTATAAGGCCAGGTCGGGCCGTCCCAAACGCAGCCATTCCGACCTTTGACAAAGTGTCCCATCCAACCGCCTTCTTGCGAATAGGCAGGGCAATCGGCAGAAACAGACGGGAACGGGCATTTCGTATGAAATTCCTGTTCATTGAACAGATGCTCGATCATCCCATTGAATTGATCATCCAGGATTTCTGCCCACCCGGGGTAAATCCCGACAATATTTTTGACAAACGCCTTTTCATCTGTTTGATAATGCAGATCATAGAAGAACTTTGTATCCTCATTCCACATTTTGCCAAGTATGTCCTGCTTGATTTCTTCAGCTTGCCAAAAAAAATCTTTCGCTTCCGGATCACCCGTTGCCTCGCAAAGCTTAGCAACACCTAGCGTATTCAAGTAGTGATATACAGCGCGATCCACCCTCTTAAGATGGGTATAGGTAGCTTTGTCCTTCGGGTTCTTCGGAAATTGGTGAAAATACCAATAACTTGGTTGATATTCTTTTCCCGTCCGTGTATGTTTGTGTTCGATCATCAAATGATCCTGATCATTACCGTTCGCACGTTTCCATGCGGAAATATTCGATTTCATGGCAGGCAGTAAGTCAACTATCGTCTCGGTGTTTCGATGCACTAGAAAGAGCTTATATGCGGCCCAGCAAGAGAAGTTGGCAAAGGAATGCAGGATGGAATCTACCGTCAAGCAGCTAAACATGCCGTCTTCACCGGGAGCGCTCTTCATGTTTCGAAGCGGACCCTCACTATATACAGGATCGTGATACCATCTAGCATCCATAATATGTAAAGGAACGGACAGATTAATTAGCTTGCTGAACTCCCACCCCCCCTTACTAAAGGGCTTTTTACTTTTTTTATGAGATCTTCCCTMGTAAAACAATGGGTACGACAAGTGACCGTACTGCGGATCAGCCAAATTGTGCCGAAGCAGAAACCAACGATAGGTCCAAGTCTTGTTTAACACAGGGTCGCTGCTGACGAATGTAGGTGCTTTCTCAAACCACGTTTGATACTCATTGCTCTGATTTATTACGAGTTGATCAACCGTGTAACCGCTTTCCGCATAACTCGAAGCCCGTTCCTTCAGAAAGGCGATATCATCCTGACCGGAAATTCCGAATGCTGCAGCGACAATAATTGCTTTGGTTTCACCTGGTTTCAACCGCAGCTCTTTGAATAGAACGGGATCACTTACGGCAATTGCACCTGAGATATCAAAGCTGTAGTGCTCAATATTAAACGATCCATAGAGATAATTCCCTGTGCGCTCCGAGAACGAATCGCTATAGGTCTCCAAACGAAGGACAAGCTCCTCATCACTGCGATTCGTCCAAGTTTGGCACGAAACCGCACAATCATTCCAAGTTATGAATTTGCGTTCTTCCAATGAAAGACGGTTGCCTGTATAGGTCATGTACAAGTGACTCGGAAACCACTCCGTCTGGCATGGCTCTAAGCTTTCTGCTAAATTGTTCGTTATCTTAAACAACAAAGGAATATTCACTTTGTGAATAAAATCGAACCTTCCAGAAAAACCAGGTACGGGATCCAAATAATCGGCCCACAACCGCGCTCCGGTCGAACCGAGCAAGAGTGCACCGGGGAGCGTGCGAAGTGCTTTTTTTCCCGCGCGCAATGTTTCGTCCAATCGGCTGCCAGCAGGCATGGATGACCTCCCATCCCATATATACTTATGGGTGTATAATATTACCATAATTATTATATCGAATTCATTTGAACCTTGAATGGTGCTTATCGTCTCAATCTATAGGTCAATCATGCTAAATCGGAAAGCGTTATTTTCCAGAAAGCAATGCGTTCGCGCTTCCAGGTATAGGTCACATATAGGTTTAGTCCACCTGCAACAATTGCAGGGTAGGAATATTGCTTTTCTCCTTGGTCTAACAGAAATTCATTTTCCCAAGTCATTCCGTTGTCCTGCGAAAGTCGAATGACAAGCGGCGTTCTCGGCCCCTTTTTCTTCCCCTCTACCGGACGTGTGGGATTATAAACCAGTGCAATTGTGCCGTTATCCAGCTTCACCAGATCGATTCCGCTATTATTGTTGGGTAAATCAGTGGGATATGCTGTACACCACGATTTCCCCCCGTCCTTTGAGTCGCTGCGATATATATGCCCTTCGCTGCTTCGAGTGAGCATGTGCACATTTCCAGGGGTAGATTCCMATAAGGTCGGCTGGATAATGCCTGAGCCCTTCATTACGCAGCGCTCCAAGGGGACGATTTCACTGCGAGTCCAGGTCTCGCCTCCGTCGCTCGAGAGGTCAACGAATACATCCCAGGCTGGTTCCAATGAGGCCGGAGCTGCTATCGTACCGTCATACAGAACGATAGGCTTGTTTTTGACAGGACCCCTTCCTCCTTTATCCCCCATAACCAAGGGAAACGGAGACGTCCATGTGTGTCCATCATCCGTTGAGCGAATAACCATGGTTTCCCATTCGGCAATCGAAGTCCCGACCTTATAATAAAGAAATAGATTACCGTCCTGGGTACGAAAAAGGACAGGATTCCAATGCGGAATATCCGCTTGATCCGCTACTTTAAGGGGTGGTGTCCACCCCGTGACTCCCCTGCGTGACAGCCAAATAGCAACGTCTCCAGCTTTCTCGCGTGTTCCGCCAAACCATGCGGCAATAACTTCGCCGCTAGGCAGCAATTCCAAGGTGGATGCGTGACAGCTAAGGAACGGTCTATCTTCCTCAAAAATAAATTCTTTCATGGTATTCACGTATTTCATCTCAAACCTCCGATACAGGGACAATTTCGTAACAGAATCCTACGCCAGTTTCAAATGCGGAATCGACGCCAGTTGAACAAATGAGTTGTCCATTTAGGTGAACTTGGACCGGCTGAGCGCTCCATAAGCGGCACTTCTTTCCAGCAATCGACTTGATGCAAGCGCGTGTAAGTTTGCCTTCGTTCCAGTTCATATCGATTTCAAATCCGCCACGGGCTCTCAATCCACTTACGGTTCCACGCTGCCACTCAGGCGGCAAGGCCGGCAGTAGTTGGATCATTCCAGCATGACTTTGCACCAGCATTTCCGCAATGCCTGACAAACCGGCAAAATTACCGTCTATTTGGAAAATATTCATCTTCACCTTCGGATGCCTGTGAGCATTCATCATGTTGGGGTGCAGACCTGCCAGCAAATCATTTAAAGATCTATTGGCGCCTATTGGGTTTCCTAGCCGTGCCCAAAAGTTAACCGTCCAAGCGCAGCTCCAGCCCGTGTGCGCCCCACCGTGAGCAAGACGGCGTTCGAGTGTTTTTCTGCAGGCTTCAAACAGTTCAGGCTGTCCATGTCGTGTAACGAGGTTCAGCGGATGGAGCGCAACTAAATGCGCAATGTGTCGGTGGCCCGGTTCCAACTCCTCGAAGTCTTCGTCCCATTCCTGCAGCTGACCGTATTTCCCAATACGGAACGGAGGGATTTGACTTAATGCCGTTTCCAGATGACCCCTAAACGTGTCATCTAGGTCTAGAATGAGGCTAGCTTCTATACAATGGGCAAACAAACTTTTAATCAACGCCAAATCCATCGTCGTTCCTTTGGTTACACTACTGGGCTTCCCCTCAGGAGTAATGAAAAAATTTTCTGGGGAAGTAGACGGACAAGTAACCAGATAGCCATCAGGGTCCTCGATAAGCCAATCCAAACAAAACAGCGCTGCCTCTTTCAATGCAGGATACGCTTGTTTAAGAAAGTGCTCATCCTGGCTAAACGCGTAATGCTCCCATATATGTTGGCATAACCAAGCACCGGCCATCGGCCAGAAGGCCCAACTGGGCGAACCGCCGACAGGCGTCGCCGTACGCCACAAATCGATGTTGTGATGAGCGGTCCACCCCCTGCTTCGGTAATGGACACTGGCTACTTTCCGGCCTGTAATTCGTAAATCTTCAATTAAATCAAACATCGGTCGGTGGCATTCCGCAAGATTGCCCACTTCCGCAGGCCAATAGTTCATTTCAATATTAATATTTGTCGTCCAGCTGCTGCACCAAGGAGGTTGGGTTTTGTCATTCCAAATTCCCTGCAAATTGGCAGGCTGTGTACCAGGACGAGAGCTGGATATCAGCAAATATCTCCCGTACTGAAAGAACAATGCGGCGAGGCCAGGATCAACAGATCCATTTTTGACTGCCTGGATGCGAACATCCGTAGGAAGAATGCTGTGGTCTTCACCCCTACCGCCAATGTCAATTAACACTCTGTTGAAAAGTGCAGCGTAATCACCCATATGACGCTCTTTTACCTGATCGAAGCCCAGTCGAATGGCATTCGAAAGCCATGCCACACACATATCTGTTGGATTTTTGCCTAGAACAGCCGGATCTTTGTCGAAACCGTTATAGCTTGTAGCAGCGGCCAGCAGTAAGGTTACCGCCCCTTTCCCGCTAACGCGAATGCGCCCACCGCTGACTTCCACTTTACCGGATTCTGCAGTCGCTTGAAGGTGGATTTCAAAGCCTATTCCTTTCCCCTCGGCATATTCAACAGGGTCAGCGGATTTAACCGTATTTGGCAATACATGATACGGGCAGCGGCCAGTGAGCGTTATCCGGTCTGCTCCTGTTTTGCGTACGGAAAACTGCAGTGGACTGTGTAGAGAGGCGGTAAAACTTGATTTATTCTCGCTATTCAAACGGATCGCCATTACTTGATCAACAGCTGATGTGAACACTTCACGGGTGTAGACAGCACCATTTTGATTGTACCGCACCCTTATCACACCTGCTTCGAGATCCAGTTCCCTGCAATAATCCGAAATTTCGCCATCTTCGTCGTTGATAATCTCCAAATCTCCAAGCGGAAGGAAAGATTCAATATCCGGACCTTCCATGTACTGCTCGATCATCTGCTCGGCATCCGCATATTTCTTCGAAAATATCAGATCACGCACGGATCCGAGATACCGCTCTGCATCATAGCGGACCGTTTCCCGGGGTTCACCCGACCAAAGCGTGTCTTCGTTTAATTGAATATGCTCTCTGTTCGTGCCGCCATACACCATCCCTCCAAACCGGCCGTTGCCAATGGGAAGCGCTTCAAACCAATTCTTGGCCGGCTGGGCATACCAGAGTGTGGATTTTTTATCAGTCATAGATTCTCTCCCCATCTGTCGCTCTTGCTTACTCGTACAGCCAATCCAATGTGTTAATGCCATCATTTTTGTGCTCAACATTTCTTGGCCGAATTTCGTGATCAGCAGGTATGACGCCCAAAATTAAGTAAGCTCCCTTGCCCAAATCGAGCGAATGCCGCCCTGCTTCATAGCGAAACGTATGCACATTGACAGATGGATACGAATACAGTCGTAATCCTTTTTGCAATACTGGCGCATATCCGCCCAAGTCGTCTGCATGTGTATTCTCTTCCAAGCTCGGGACTTGAAGCCACTGCTCATCTTTTGAATTGAAATATCCAATTAACACTTTGGAGGGGTGATGCAATTCGAGATCGATCGTAATTCCACTTAGACCCGCTTCCATTTGACTGAATCGGATACCTGTCAAACCATCGAGTTCCTCMGCACATCCGACGATGTGAATATCCCCATCCACAAACACTTGCGCTTCCTTCTCAACTCGGTATATCTCCGCGTTTCCGGACAGTAAAGTGAAAGGTACCTCTTCGTATGGAACAATGGGATCTTTCATATTCTTCAGCGCCTCAGGCAATGTACCTGACTTTAACTCGCTAAGATGGAACTGAAAACGTTCAAACTCTAACTCATAAATTGGCAAACACGCGGTCCAATGCTTGTATTCAAGACCGTTTCGAACCGGTACTTTCCGTTGCGGCGTTTGCATACTATTGGCGAATAAATAGGTTTTTTCCGTCAAAGTCGTCAGTGCCCGGTAGCTTTTCAAGGAGCTCTCAAGCTGCCCAGCGGCCTCTTCCAACAATCCCAACTGTGTGAAATACTCCCCTTGAGCCCTGCCTTTGTAAGTCAAAATGAGCAATGCCGCTTGAACTTTATGCACAAAGACATGGACCATGAGTCGAATGGCCTGCATGTCATCGTATAAGCGATCAAATTCATCCCAGTTTCGTTTCACTAATTTGCGCGCCCTCTCGATCGCATGCACGGCGTCTGCCGCATGCCGACTGACATCTGCGATAATTTCTGGAGGTGTTTCGCCGACGTGCGGTTCGCCTTTCAACTCGCGGTTTACATAGTCCTCCAGCCTTTCCCCCTGAGGAGATTGGGATTCCCATAAATCAGGCCACGGCATGTGCCGATCTGGATTCGTCAATTGACTCATCGTCATGCCCAGGCTCATCGTTTGACGATTGCCTTCGGTAATGCCGAACCGCCGCAGCAATTTAGGCGCGCATTCGCCGGACGCTTCGTATGCGGTAAGTATCGCTTCACCTGCTTCTGGACTGCCGAATCGTTGGCCAAGCACATCGGTCCAGTAATTCCGTTCTGCGGCCGGATCGCGGTCTGGATTCCAAGCGTAACGGAACCAAGCCGCGAACCATATCCAATCGCGGTCCAGTTGTTTAAGTCTTGGCTCAGCCAAATCTGGGGAAAACGGCCAATCCCAGAAAAACAATGGATACAGATGAAGCCCGTTCGCTTTCAGCCGGTATTTGGCGGCCTGCATGCATTTTTGGATAAACGAAGGTGCCCCGTAACGAAAAGGCTCCAGGTTAGCAAGAATATGTACATTCACGATATGAATCGTCTCTAGTGAGCCGAGACGGTTGTGAATGTCCAGCCATTTGCCTCGCGGTGTATACGTGGTCAATGATTCTCCGTTATATTTGGCCTCTGTATACAAATTTGGATATAGAGGCAGCGCCGCCTCAATAACTTTTTGCGGCTCAATCGCATGGGATCTCAGAATAATTGGCGGCTTTTCCTTCACATTTGAATCCTTTAGCCCTTCCAGCAAGCCTGCTAGAATCGTTTCGTTAAACCATTCCACACCGTATATTTGTCCCTGCAGCGCTTCCCCAAGGCAGACCATCAACCCCACGTTAGGGAATGTACGCACAAAGGAGGCAATCGACTTTTTATAGTAATCACTGGTTAACGGAAGCGGTTTCGGCTGATGCAGCTTCAATCCGTGCTTCTCGGCAAATGGCAGCGGAATATGAATGTTGTAGAACTTCAATACGAGCCATATGCCTCGACGATCTGCTTCTTGCGCCACCCAGCTGAACATTTCAACGTTCAGCGCGTATTCTTCTTCTGTAACTTCAAGCGCCTCCGGGTAATCCGCCAATTTCACTAAAGAGGAAAAGGGATGCCCAGACCACAAATAGACGATGTTGCACCGCTGTTCCAGCAGCATATCGAGAAATTCCTGCCACAATGTCTGGTCGTAAAACCAAGGGAAACGTGCCTCAGTAATCGGATATTCATATGTTTGACGAGGCGGTTCGACAGTTGTTTTCTGCAGTCCGATCGCGGGTCCCCTCAACGAAAAACGAGGAGCGTCCCCATAAGCGATATCTTCGGGCAGAAGCCCTGCAGCGCGAATCCGCCCAGCGAGCTCCAAGCAACCGTAAAGTACGCCGGAATCATTGCCTCCGGAAACTGACGTCAGGTTCCCAGGACCCGTAGCTATATAAAATCCTTCTCCCTCTGGGGCTTCCGTGTGATACAGCAGGACATCTCGTTCTTCCAGTTGCTGCAGCAATTCGGATTCTTTGCGATTTCCCACAAAGATTTTTCTTCCCTGTACGGACCGGTAGCTGTCCCAAGTCCAGGACACTTCTTCCGCATTTACCTCATAGCCACAATCCAGCAGCGCTTGTTTTAGCAACCTTATGCCATTTTCAACCCGCGGGGCAGGGTTGGGCGCGTATCCAAGGGTAACAGCTTTCATCGTTTTGATCCAACCTCCATTCGATTCGTTTATTTCAAAAATAGTTCGATAACCGGAACGGTCACATTCGGTTTCTTGACAGGCAGCGATAACGTCACGGTATGCTCATCTCGACCTTCTTTGAAGGCTCCGTTTTCAATACCGCTTTGTACAAAGCCTTGCTTAAATCTAATTTCGGACGCATCGTTTAAGAATTGTGCATACTCTACTTTTCCAGCGAATCCGTGAAGATGGATATTTTTGAACGGCCAGCTGTACACATGCACATACATGCGATTCAACTGTGGATTGTATGTTAACCGACAATCATCCGGGCACACGAATGTTTCCGGCGCTTGTGTGCATCCGTAGATGGAGCGGTTATGCCGCTTCATCCATTCCCCCATTCCCTTCAACCGATCTACGGCACGCTCATCGAATTCACCGCGGCCAGTTGGGCCGACATTCAATAATAGATTGCCGCCTTTACTGACCGTATCAATCATCATTTTGATTAACAGTTCGACACTTTTCCATGACTCTTCTTCCCGGTGATAGCCCCACGACCCGCTAAAGGTGTGGCAAGTTTCCCATACGACACGCTTTCCGTTTACCTGAACCCATTTGGTCGGCATATATTGTTCAGGGGTTGTGATATCGCCCCCCACCTGCAATCGGTCGTTCAATAAAATGTTCGGCTGTAAGGTGCGGATCATTTTGACCAGCTCTTCACTGCCCCAATCGTCCTTGCCTTTGCCCGCCAAACCGTTTTCTTCTGGGAACGAAAAATCATAAAATAACAGATCCACTTGACCGAAATCCGTCAGTAATTCCTTCGTTTGTCCATACAAATAGTTTCGATAGTTAGTGAAGTCCAGTCGATTATTCCCAGCGATATGATTGGGATCAAAGCGAAGCGGATGTTTAGGATCAACCGTATAATGAGGATGATGCCAGTCGAGCAAGGAATAATATAAACCTACCTTCATATTACGTTTACGAAACGCATCTACCATAGGTCTTAGCACATCACGCCCTGCGGGAGAATTCGTTGCTTTATAATCGGTAAGCTTACTGTCCCATAAGCAAAAGCCCTCATGATGCTTTGTTGTCGCCACAAAGTACTTCATGCCCGCATCGGATGCCAGCTGAGCCCAAAGCTCGGGATCGTATAAATCCGGATCAAATCGTTTGAAATATTTATTGCTGTACTGTTCCCCGCTCAATTTTTCGCGGGATTGCAGCCATTCATGTCTAGCTGCTAACGAATATAATCCCCAATGGATAAACATGCCGAAACGGTCATGGGTGAACCATTCACTGTCTCCTGTGGTTTTCTCAACTTCAAATGTCATCGTCTCTCTCCTTTATCCGGAATAACCGTCCACCGGGAAATGAATGTATAGCTTCCTGAACCGGCGCTGTAAACGGATTGATTGGTTGATGTTCCTATAGGTCTCCTGCTGAACGGCTTCACGAAGGTTTATCGTGTATAACGTATTGTCTTCATTCAACATTTCTGCGCAGCTGACGGTAACGAGTTGACCTTCTTGTCCGTCTTCAATCTGAAGACGCACCCTAGGCGACTCCCAAGCAACATCGTCAAAGCCTGGCAAGCTCCATCCCTTTGGTTCCAAACGAGCATCAAAGCTTTCGCCTTTAAGTAAATCTGAATACAAGATTGGACCTGCCATTGTCTTCCATGACTCGTCGGACACAACGATCCGTTTTCAGATCAGAAGCTTTCAAAAACCTCATCTCCTATGGACAGATTCCCTGCATCGGGTTTCTTGAGTCAAGTGTATCTAAAATTCAACTTTCGGTTATAGGGCGAATTCACCTATTTTATAGGTGACGCCCTCCACCTCACCCCGTTTTTCTTAGAAAAATGTCATGAAAAAGACTGCAGCCATGATGAATGGCATGCAGTCTGAAGTTTGAATGATCGTGTGTACTAATTTCGATTAGGAACGCCAGTAACCGCCTTCAGCCAAGTTGTAGCCATCAACATATCCCCAAGCGTGTTCATATGAACGCCGTCCGTCGTTAAATCCTGACCTATTTCACATTGCAAGAAATTCAGGAAGGCTTCATGTGTTGGCACAAGGATGCCATTGAATTCTTCTGTCAGTCGATTGACAATATCAACATAGGGCTTAAGTAAGCGGGTTCCTGTAGAATCAGGATACTCCTTGATGACTGTAGGCTGCATGAGGATCACACGACAATTAGGTAATTGTTTGGTTTGCTCTAACAGGCTGCGATATACAGATTCGAACTTGTCAGGGTATACTTGCTCCGCATCCGGCGAATCCAACTGCCGCCAAACATCATTGATCCCGATAGAAACTGAAATCCATTGCGGCTGATGATCCAAGACATCCATTCTCCATCTTTTTTCTAAATCAATCACTCGGTTTCCTGATACGCCTTCATTGATGATCTTTAGCGACAACTTAGGGTATAACGCTGTAAGATAATCATGCAAAAGCCGAACATAGCCCGAGCCCAATTTTAAGGGGTCTTTTTTTCTGCCTTTGTCCGTAATGCTATCACCTATAAATACGATTTTGTCCTTCGTTTTAAATGGCACTGCAGCATCTCCTTTCTTTGCTCAAATAGTTACATTTTGTTTTGCCGGTAACTGCTGCTTAAATAGTTGATACAGCCTACCCAGCTGCTTCACTTCCGATTTTTGGTTTTCTCTGAATGCACCTGCATCTCTGGTGCGGCAGTGCAACGCTATGGATAAACCTATTTGCTGCAGATGATACTTAGCATTAACAGGATACATCTGAAGTTCGATTAATGACGCTGGTCCGATAAAAGCCTGGATCATTTCTGCAGTTTCAGACTGCAAGTCCCCGCAATCCGAAAGACGCACATACAAGTCAGGGTGAAAATTGGCCATCACGCCGCTAAAGCCGGCCACCCCTAAACGTAACGATGCTAGCAAGGTAGCGGAATTCGCATTGAATATTTTCAACGGGCTTCCTTGTACAGCATCGATCTTCTCAGCAATCTGTTTCATATCGCAGCTCGTGTCCTTGAGAAACCCAAATCTGCCTGTATCTGCACACCATTTAAGCAGTTTCGGGCTCATCAGCCTTTTATACGGATAAGGGCATTCGTAGATACCAAACAGCACATCCGGCACGCGATTGAGCAGCTGCTCTGCACGGTTCAACCATACCTCGTCCGATTCTTCCGGACCGGCAAATCGATTGCTGACCAGCACAACAGCATCAACCCCGGTGTCAGCCATCCGCTTAAGCTCATTCACTTGCTCTTCGAATTCGTCTGCTATATGGCCGGAAGCGATGACGGGTACCCGGCCGTTCGACTTTTCCTTGACGAACTGTGCGATCCGTACTCTCTCCTCTAAAGTTAAGTAGAACATTTCACTCGATTGACAGACCGCAAATAGGCCGTGAACACCTTGCCCGATGTACCATTCGACCAGCTCCCCTAGTGCTTCAAAGTCAACTTCGTTGGAATTCGTGAAAGGGGTTAGCATCGTTGGCCATACGCCGTTCGGAATGTTAACTTCCATTATCATCAACACCTCTTCCTGATCATTTAATGACACCTTCGCTCACATAGGGATCCATCACGGTTTTCAGCTCCGCTTTAGCAGTCGGAGAGAGAGGTTGAACCGGCAGTCGCGGTTCTCCGGCAGGCAAACCGAGCATGTTCAAAACCTCCTTCAAAACGGAAGGCAGTGTTCCCAACGAGAAGCTACTACGCAGCGCACGCAGCTTACGCTGCGACAATTCGGCTTCTTCCGGTTTTCCTTGCAGCCATAAATCGTAAATGGACCTGACGACTTCCGGATATACATTGGCCGTAGCTGCGATAGCTCCGTGGCCCCCTGCCATCAGCGTCGGCAATATGAGTGAGTCTGTCCCGGCTAGTACTGCGAAATCCGGATCGCACAGTTCCAGAACTTGCAAGATGTTATCAAAGCTTCCGCTGCTGTCCTTAATGCCGACAATGTTAGGTACTTTGCTTAACTCCATGACCGTCTTGGGTAAGAGGGTATTGCCGGTTCGCGCCGGAATGTTATACAGGAGAATAGGCAATTTCGTCGCTTCTGCAACCGTTCGGAAATGTCTAATCAACTCCTGCTGTGTAAATGTCAGAAAATACGGAGTAATGATGGATAAAGCATCGGCCCCCATTTGTTCCAGACGAGCGGCCAATTGAGCGGTTTCCTGCGTTCCAACGCACCCGGCGCCTACATAAATTGGAACGCGTCCCTTAGCCTCCTCGATAACAATTTCGGCAACTCGCAACTTTTCCTCCATTGTCAGCGTGAAGAACTCTCCATTGGTACCGAGGCAAAACAGACCATGGACGTTAGCAGCGATGAACCTGCGAACGAATAGTCGCAATGCCGATTCATTGATGTTTTGCTTGTCATCAAAAGGCGTAATCATAGCGGGGATGATGCCTGCTGGCTTTAACATATATCTCTCCTTGTTAGGAACGGATTTTAAATGACCACATTACATGCCTTAGGAAAGGTTATCTATCGGTTTTGGCGCAAGCTCAACCGCGGCGCGGATCGCGGCCAACATACTTCTTTCATCCGCTATTCCCCTACCTGCAATGTCAAAGGCCGTCCCATGATCGACAGAGGTGCGAATGATTCCTCCCCTCAAACCGATTGTGATATTCACGCCGGCTTCAATACCAAGTACTTTGATCGGTATATGTCCTTGGTCATGATAACAAGCGACCACAATGTCAAAGTCCCCCTTTACAGCTCGATAAAATAGCGTATCAGCTGGATAAGGCCCGGTAACGTTGATACCCTCTTCAGCTGCTGATCTGATACCTGGAATCAGTTTTTGTTCTTCCTCTCCGTTGCCGAACAGACCATTCTCTCCAGCATGCGGATTAATCCCGCAAACCGCAATACGAGGTTTGTCGTTTCCGGCCCTCTGTAACGTTTCATGTGCCAGCTTGATTACCTTGTACGTCCGCTCCGGATTGATCAACTCAATGGCTTGAATCAGTCCGACATGTGTGGTTAAATGGATAACCTTCAGCTTTGGAGCTGTGAGCATCATGCTGTAATCTTCAGTATGTGTGAGCCCGGCTAATATTTCAGTATGACCCGGATAAAGGTGGCCACCCTTATGCAGAGCCTCTTTATTTAAAGGGGCTGTGCAGATGGCGTCAATTTGCCGAGCCAAAGCCAATTCCACTGCTTTCTCAACAAATACGTAAGCAGCATGTCCCGCTTCGGCGGATACTTTACCGAATGAGAGGTCAGGACCGAGCATGCGCAAATCCAAACAATCTATGCTGCCGTATTCATAACGCCCGTCATGAGGACTCGAAATGCTATGAATGGAAGCTGTACCTTTCACAATGTGAAGTGCACGTTCCAACATGACCGGGTCTCCAATCACTAGCGGACGGCAGCTTTCGTATACTTGAGGATGGTGGAGAGCTTTCACGATGATTTCAGGCCCGATGCCTGATGCATCGCCCATCGTGATTCCTATTATTGGTTTCATCTTGTACTCAATCCTCCATTCAATAATTCCAACGCTCGCAGCAGTACTTGGTCAGATCCGAATCCCCCTGCTTTGGTTACCGCCAGAAGATGTTCATCTGAAACAAGGCATCCAATCGGGACCCCGCTTTCCACCTCGTCAAGCACCCGAAATTCGTTTACTTGTAGAAAGGAACATACTTGCCTTGCTGTATCGCCACCGGTCAATATGATGCCTCCAATTCTGCTACGAGTCATCAAACGGGACACGGATTCGCCTAAAGCACGTGATATCGCATCACTAACTTCTTGCGCAGTCATGCCATTTAGTGCGCCGGTATTCTGTGCGAGTCGTATAGCTTCCAGGTCACCTGACGAATATAACACCGTATGATAGTTTGCATGTATGGCCTTTTCTGCTTCTTCCACTGCATTCACCAATTCGTGCTCTCTTTCGGCTTTACAAGATACGAGGCGATAAGCCTCCATGCGGATGCCCCGCACATTCGGTTGGCTGAGAAGGACGTCCAATTGACTGCGTGACCGAGAACTGACACTGCCGATCACAGTAAGTATCGGACCGTTTGGTTGCACTAGTTTTTTTGGCGATGGCTGCGTTAAAGATTCAAATTGAACTGATAATTGTTGTGCCAAACCAGCTGAACCCACCCAAACAACCGAATGCGATGTCTCCCCGACCAGGGAAACAATACGCTTCAAATCATCATCATTGTCAGAATCTACAAGCAAATACCGAAAACCTTTGGAGAGACAATTTTGCAACACGAGCTCCAACGCATCTCTTCCCTCCGCTAGTATCTTGCGAGGGATGACCTCGACAGGCTGCTTCGTCTGATGACGCAATAATTCTGGGATATAGGATTCGGTTACCGGTGTTTTCGGATCGCTTGCGAATTCAGTTTCATGCAGCGGCGTTCCATGAACATACAATTTGCCCTCGCGAACCAGACGTCCGGCTTCGGGATAAGCAGCAGCGATGACTACGAAATCGGGACGATAGGTGTCGTACACGGCATCAATTTCCGAACCCAGATTTCCGCGCAGGGTGGAATCAATTTTTTTGAAAACAACATCCGCTCCGAAAAACTGAGCGCACCTCGATGCCTCAACAGCTCTCTGGTAGGCGGCTTCGGCATTCAGGGATCGGCTGTCGGTGTCAAATACGAGTACATCCTGCTCTGATACCGCCTCCATTCCCGCCTTGAACTGTAAAAGCACAGTTACATGCAGCCCTTTCTTGGCAAACTGTACGCCTGTATCCCCCGCTCCCGTAAGATCATCGGCAATAACGGCAATTTTCAATTGCGGTAACCTCCCAGCGATTTGATCAGCAACATGTGCTTCGAACACGTCTAATCCAGGCAGACTCTCCCTCTATTAAGGGAACAGCTTCCGATACACGGTTTTAATTGACGCCAAGTCCATCGGTTTCGGATTATTTGTTAAAAGCCTAGTAACCTTGGATGCAGCGATCGCCAGATCATCCACATCTCCTTCCGAAATGCCAAACTCGCGCAAGTTTTGCGGGATACGCATCTCTGAAGTCCATTCGAAAATCTGCTTGATCACCCTATCGGAGGACTCTTTCCCTCCCATCTCCCCAACATGCAGCCCCATGGCCCCAGCTACCTTTCTAAGCCGATCTGCTATGGCATCCTGATTAAAAGCCATAACATGGGGCAGCAGCATCGAATTGGCAACTCCGTGCGAAATATTGAACTTGCCTCCGAGTGGATATGCAAGCGCATGAACGGCCGCTGTGCCAGCCGCGCTCAACGCCATACCGCCGTACATGGACCCGAGCAGCATTTTCCCCCTCGCTTCAAGATCCGAACCGTTATGATATGCAGGAACCAGACTTTCTGCAATCAAACGGATGGATTCCAACGCAAACATATCGCTTATCGGATTAGCCTTGTTGGATATATATGATTCCAAGGCATGCGTGAACGCATCCATTCCCGTTGCAGCCGTGATCGATTTCGGCAAGCCTATCGTCAAAACAGGGTCAATGATGACCAGCTTGGGCAGCAAGTGCCTGCTGATAATACCAACCTTTAACTCTTCTTCCGGAACACTTACAATGGCATTCGGCGTTACTTCCGAACCTGTCCCAGAAGTCGTTGGTACAAGTACTGTCGGGATGCCAGATTGCGAAACAAGATCGGTCCCAATCAGATTCTTCACGTCAACTGGATTCGTCAGTAAAACGGAAAATATTTTGGCAGCGTCGAGAACACTTCCCCCTCCTATACCAATCAGCAAATCTACAGGTTCAGCAGAAATGCTGCTGAATACGGAGCGAATATTGTCAACCGTCGGTTCCGGTTTCACTTCTGTTATATAACGACTGGATATACCGGCTTGTTTTAGCTCACGTGCAACTTGTTCAATTACCCCGAGCGCTACGATTGAAGGTTGTGTAACGATCACGGCGTGCCGAAATTCGCCGAGCAGCTTGATTCGAGGAATCATTTGGTCAATGACATTACGACCGGCGACAATGCTGCCGGACGTCTGGAACATGAACGGATTGGATGCATAACCTTCTTTCATAAGAGTCCCCCTTTTGAACAAAATCCCCACAATTTCCCCTCATCCTACGCCCGCTTACAATCGATGTCAATGCAGCTGTAGTTTGAAGATGCAATCGACCTATATATCGGATTCAATCCCCCCCTGAGTAGGAATAGGTGTGATAGTAATCTTACAATATGTGGCATTGTCGTAAGTTCTACAAACCGATGAGGAGATTGAATACCATGAATATTGAGCCCTATGTAACGCCTTATAAATTGGGTAAACCGGTGCTTATCGGATCCGGAATCCCCGGTCACTTTGATGAACGAGCCGTTGATTGCCCCTTCGTCTTTCAACATAATGAAAAGTTTTACATGATGTACGTAGGATTTGACGGTACGGGTTATCAAACAGCCTTGGCCACCAGCAAAGACTTGTTAGAGTGGGAGCACCTTAGTGTCATTTTACGGCGAAATGAAGGTTCAGTCTGGGACTCAAAAAATATAGCAGGTACATGGATTTTGAAGGAAAATAAGATCGATGCTCCTCCGGTGCTTAAGAAATGGAACAACAAATATTGGCTGCTCTATCATGCCTACCCTGATTTTGGGTACGAAGAAGGTTCGGCCAAAATCGGAATCGCATGGTCGGAAGATGAACAACTACTGGAGTGGCACAGATACATTGATCCAATTCTAACCCCGGAAGAAGGCGCAGACTGGGAAAAAGGAGGTTTATACAAGGAATGTCTTGTTGAACATGAAGGCACGTTCTACCTGTTTTATAATGCCAAAAACGCAAATAAGGGAAAATGGCTCGAACAAACTGGCGTTGCTTTCTCAACTGACCTCACCTCGTGGCAGCGATACGAGCATAACCCGATTCTACGTGTCTCTCCGGAAAGATGGGACTCCGGCTTTGTCAGCGACCCTTGTGTCTTACTGGATAAAGATCAATGGATCATGTATTTTTTCGGCTATAATTACAAGCAAGCACAAGAAGGAATTGCCTTATCGAAAGACCTTTTACATTGGGATAAATATCCGGAGCCGATCATTCGCGTAGGCGAAGAGGGAACGATTGACTCTACTTTTGCGCATAAGCCGTCTGTCATTATGCATCATGGCGTGCTATATCACTTCTATTGCTCCTGCCGACCTTCTAAGGAAGGCGATGCGACAAAAAACTGGGGAAAAGAGTTCCGTACGATCAGTGTGGCTGCCTCGCATGATGTTTTCAAAGGAGACCCTGCCCATGCAACTGGATGAAATGTTTGTAGAAGGCAAAAGATGTCCGATCGGGATCGATGTGACACGCCCTGCTTTCAGCTGGAGCTACAAATCCAGTCTTACTCGCTCGCAAATGCAAACTGCCTACCGAATCACAGTGTCAACCACTGAAGAAAATGTACAGCTCATCGTATGGGACAGTGGTAAAATTGCAAGCAGGAAAAGCGTGCATATTTTATATGAAGGTCCTCCGCTACAATCTCGCATTCGCTATTATTGGAAGCTTCAATTTTGGAATCAAGACGATCAGATGGTAGAAAGCCCGGCTTCGTATTGGGAAATGGGACTTCTTCATGAGTCTGATTGGGCAGCTCGTTGGATTGGAGAATGGGATGGAGAGTCGTTCGAACGTACGGCGCTTCCGCTGTTCCGATATGATTTCAAACTTGTGAAAAGTGTGAAAAGAGCAAGAGCTTACATCTGCGGCTTGGGACAATACGAGCTTCACTTAAACGGAAACAAAGTCAGCGATCATGTGCTAACGCCGGGGTGGACAAACTTTGACAAGACCTGCCTATACAACGTCTATGATGTGACGGATGAAATGAATACAGGCGCCAATGTGGTCGGTGTGATGCTCGGGAATGGATTTTTCAACGTCACGGGTGGCCGTTACACGAAATTCAAACGTTCTTTCGGTACCCCCACATGTTTGGTACAGCTTGAAATCACCTATACCGACGGTACGACGGTCACAATTGCCACTAATCAGGACTGGCGGATCGCAGAAGGACCTATCACCTTTTCCTGCATCTATGGGGGGGAGGATTATGATGCTCGTCGTAATCCATCGGGTTGGGATCTGCCGGGTTACACGGAAAGCGATGATTGGAGATACGCAGCAGAAGTCGATCCACCTCTTGGTAAGCTTAAATCGGAAGCACTTTCTTCAATGAAAGTGATGCACACCTTTAAACCATTGAACATAACACAACCTAGTCCAGGCGTATACGTCGCCGATTTCGGGCAAAATTTTTCTGGATGGGTTGACATATCTATTAGAGGTCAGAAAGATTCAAAGATTACTTTATCCCCTGCAGAACTGTTGAAGGAAGACGGTACAGCCAATCAAAAGTGGACAGGATCCCCTTACAAGTTTTCCTATATTCTGAATGGAGACGGAGAGGAAACCTGGTCGCCGCGTTTCAGCTATTACGGTTTTCGTTATGTACAAATCGAGGGCGCTATTCCTGTCGATTCGTCCGCTTCCCTTGCAGAGACTCCTTTACTGCTCCGCTTGGAGGGACAAATGATCTATCCAGATACGGGATTATCAGGTCATTTTGAATGCTCAGATGTTATGTTGAACCGGACACACGAAATGATTAATCAAGCGATTCTCAGCAATATGAAAAGTCTCTTTACGGATTGTCCGCATCGAGAAAAACTCGGATGGCTGGAACAAATTCATTTAATGGGTCCCTCTGTGGCGTTCAATTATCAGGTAGAAGACTTGTTAACGAAAGTCATGGAAGATATCCGAGATGCCCAATTGCCGAACGGAATGGTGCCGACGACGGCACCTGAATATGTTGTATTTTCCGATAAATGGCGCTGCTTCCGTGATTCTGTTTCTTGGGGCAGTGCGTACGTGCTGACAGGCTGGAACCTGTTTCGGCTGTACGGCAATACTCGGATCTTAACCGAGCATTACGACGGTATGAAAGCGTACATCGATTATGTGACGGAGAGCTCCGATCAATTCATCGTCCATCAAGGTCTAGGAGATTGGTATGATGTTGGGGAAAATGGACCTGGGTTCGCCCAAAACACACCTGTCCCCCACACGGAAACAGCGATGTATTACCATCTCGTTGATGTTTTTGGGCAAATCGCAAACGTGTTAAACAACAAGCAGGATGCCATCAATTACATGAACTTACGGGATAAGATCAAATCGGCGTTTAATAACGCATTTTTTAACCAGGAAACTTCCCGATATGCCACTGGCAGTCAAACCTCCAACGCCATGCCGCTTTCACTGGGACTTGTCGATGACCAATATAAGGAAACCGTACTCTCTCATCTAATCGAAGACATACGACTGCATGGTTATCATACGACTGCTGGCGATGTGGGGCATCGTTATGTGCTGCTTGCACTCGCACTGAATGGCCGTTCGGACATCATTTACGAAATGACCCGACAAACTGATCATCCAAGCTACGGCTATCAAATCGCACATGGCGCAACGACATTAACGGAAGCCTGGGACGGTCCAACGGTCGGCAAATCACAAAACCATTTTATGCTCGGTCATGTGGAAGAATGGTTTTACGCCGGCTTAGCCGGAATCGATTATCGATATGACCCCGATTTCCAAAGCTTTAAGTTAACGATTAAACCGTCGATACCTGGTGGCTTGGAAGAAGTCAAGGTTGAGCACCAGTTGCCTGTCGGATCTATAGGTGTTGAATGGAAACGCTATAATCAAACTCAGTTGACGTTAAACGTAAGTATTCCTGCAAACTGCACGGCAGATGTCTACATCCCTGCATTATCCATAGATAGGATGACAGAAAACGGTTCAAGGATTGAAGCAGCCTCAGGCATCGAAATCATCGGTTATGAAGCTGGATATGCCGCACTTCGCGCTACTTCAGGACATTATCAATTTGTAAGCGAAGTCGCAGACTTACCCTTTGAGAGAAATTAATCCAACAAAAAAAGAGCTGTCGTCGCATGTATGGACTACATGGTGAGCAGCTCTTTTTCTATAGGTATTTAAGGATGGATCAACTCGATCTCATAGGCTATACCCGAAGTTGTGTTAAACACGACCACTTGATCATCTATCGATACATCTTTCAAGGGTTCAATCCCAACTATACGAACTTCGCTACTTGTCCTAAGACGGCAAATACCTCCAAGCAGCGATCGTACCACTGCACTTTCGAGTTTGCCGCTCCTCCACTTGATATCTACCTCAAAGCCGCCTCGTGCCCTCAGTCCCTTCACTTCTCCGTCAGACCATGCCACCGGCAATGCCGGCAGCAAGTGAAGCTCACCCGTATGACTTTGCAGCAGCATTTCCACGATCCCGGCAGTTCCCCCGAAGTTGCCGTCAATTTGAAACGGCGGGTGGTTATCCAGCAGGTTCGGCAGCGTCGATTTGCTTAACAGGGCCATGATGTTCTCGCAGGCTGCTTCACCGTCTTCCAAACGAGCCCAGAAATTAATGATCCACGCTCGACTCCAACCGGTATGCCCGCCTCCGTTCGCAAGTCGGCGCTCCAGTGTTTTGCGCGCAGCCTCAGCCAGATCAGGTGTCCCTCTGACCGTCACTTGATTGCCAGGATGAAGGGCGAATAAATGAGAGATATGCCGATGCCCAGCCTTCTTCTCTTCGTAGTCCTCCAGCCATTCTTGAAGTTGACCGTAACGGCCGATTTTCGGTTCTGGAAGCCGGCTGCGGACATGTATCCATTCTTCCCGCACGGAATCTTCTGTTTCCAACAATTCGCTTGCTCGAATACAAGCTGAGAATAAAGCATGCAGAACTTGATTATCCATTGACGGTCCCATCGTGAGACAGCCTCTTTCCCCGCTCGGCATCACATAGGTATTTTCCGGGGAAGCAGATGGACAGGTCACCAGCTTGCCGTCCGGTGTTTCCATTAAGTAGTCGAGGAAGAATAACGCCGATTCTTTCATCGTTTCATAAGCGCGCTGCAAGAATTCAAGGTCGCCGCTAAATTCGAAATGCTCCCACAGGTGCAAACACAGCCATGCGGCTCCCATTGGCCAGTACGTTGCTGGGATATAGATGTCCTGCGGAGCGGTATCTCCCCAAATATCCGTATTGTGATGTGCGACGAACCCTCTACAGCCATACATGGTTTGCGCAGTTTTCCTTCCGCGCTCCCGCATTCGTTCAATAAGATCGAACAGCGGCTCGTGGCACTCCGACAAATTACACGTTTCTGCAGGCCAATAGTTCATCTGTGCATTGATATTTATCGTATATTTACTGTCCCATGGCGGCTCTATTTTATCATTCCATATCCCCTGTAAATTGGCGGGCAAGGAGCCGGGGCGGCTGCTGGACATGAGCAAATACCGGCCATATTGAAAATAGAGCGGAATGATCCCGGAATCTTCACTGCCTTCCCGAATTCGCTCCAACCTCTTGTCCGTTGGCAAATCTACAGCCTCTCCCACTCCGGCGTGCAGCTTGAATGAAACTCGGTCATAGAGACGTCCGAAGTCTTCTAGATGCTCAACTTTTAACTGTGCGTACGTTTTCCCTGATGCTTCCTCCACTTGTCTTACGCATTGCGCCTTCGGATCCTCATAACGAAATGAGGTCGCTGCCGCCAGGTAAAGTGTCACACTGTCAGCTTGATCAATAATCAAATGCTCGCCGATCACACGGACGACACCTCCATGAGCTTCCGCGTGCAGCACTGAACAAAATTCGGAGCCGCCGCCGCCGCAATTGCCGCGAATGGCAATTGCGTGATCGGACAGCTTGCCAATTTGTTCCGCATACTTGTTTTTCTCGCCCCGCATAAGACGTGCGGTCAAGGATAATGCGCCGGGCGTATCTGCTTCCAGCCGAATCGTCAATACCTGATCGACGTGGCTGGACAGCATCTCGCGTTGATAACGAATACCGCCCGTCTGGTAGGCTACGGACGCAATCCCCGTACTTAAGTCAAGTTCACGGTGGTACTCTTCAATCACTCCGGAGTGCCCTTCGAAGGCCAACGTCAAATCAGCAAGCGGCATATAATGACGCTGCCCCTCTGGGACGCCGGAAAGTGCCATCACCGCAAGCTGCTCGGCATCGCGAATTCGCCCTTCCGTAATCCATTGGCGAATTTGCGGAAGATGCGCAAGAGCATCCGGATTGTTGCGTTCCTTCGGTCCTCCATACCAGACCGAATCCTCGTTCAATTGAATCTTTTCCTTGGCAACCTTGCCAAAAACCATACCTCCGAGTCTGCCGTTCCCAATCGGCAGTGCTTCGTTCCACTCGGAAGCCGGCTGCTGAAACCAAATTTTATCCATAAATTCGTTCCACCTCCCGCAGCACTTCGTCATTCATGAAAAATTCTCCTCTCTAATGTGATTGTCTGGCAACCGAGACGAAGTTCAGGCCTAATGAATTGCAATTCAACAACTAAATTAATAACATCGCTAACAGGTATCCTAATATGTATTAACGATCACTGATGGGAGGCTCACCATCCAACCAATTCCATTCGTTGTTTACGATAAAGCGGCTGACAGATTCATGCGGTGTTATTCCCCAATCATGGAAGGAACGAATGCACCCGATGAATGCGCTTATCGTTCCCTTGTTCGGCATAGACAGCATCGCATCTTGCAGTTCCATGTAAGATACTGGTTTGTCATGTACCCTTTCCAATGTATTCATCATTGATTTATGGCATGGGAAGAGTATTCGGTTATAAGTAAGAATTAATCGTCCTGCAAATAACGCAACTTGACTAACAGCATGCGATAATAAATATGTGTTGTTCAATGCTAACGCTCGATTGGCAAAATATCCCCCATACAACTCCACTTGAGCAAAAAAGTCCTTGAAGTTTCTCTCCCGACTATCTTCAGGATATACGGGAATACGACTAACAAGCTCATCCAAGTTGGGTATTCGAGAAAAKGCKACAAAGGCTCCTTCAAATGAGGCACGAGTCGGCTCACTCCCCTTTTCTGCCGCCGCTTTCAAGAAATCATAATTGATTATTTTCCCGTCATAATAACCACCCTTGTAGTCACAACCCTCTTCTGCATAATAAAACAAATGATCACGCTGTTTTCGTTCCTGGAAAGTCTCATCCTTTACAACCAAATAACAATCAATATCTGAATCCTCGCGTGCGTTTCCTTTAGCGACAGAGCCAGCAATAATCACAGCCAAGTACTCGGAATCCTGCCCAATCCGATTCACTAGATAGTTAATTGCTTTCTTGTGATGTTCTCTGATTTCACTTTTCTGTCCATGCTCAGTCATTGAGAAACACATCCCCAAAAAAGATTTGTTATTCTCACTTTACATCATTTTTGTTGTCAGATTATGTGGTATTCATGACATATCTATAGGTGGAAAATGACAAAAGCTGAATGGTTCCCAAAAATACCCACAAAAGAATATCATGAATAGTTCATTAGGTCTACGAACTATTGGAACTAGTGTGTGAAACGTTAGCAGTGATCGTGTAGTTTCGGCCAGCTTCAGCCGTGAACGCGAACACGCCATCTTCTACCTGTTCCCAATCTGCGACTTCAATCGTAATCGGCACTGCTGTACGCACTTGGCAGCGTCCAGACTGTGAAGCTTGGATAACTGCCCTTTGCAGCTTTCCGTCCGCCCAGTCCAGATCAATCTCGTAACCGCCGCGAGCGCGAATGCCTCTTATCCGGCCGGAAGGCCATGCCTTCGGGAGTGCAGGCAGCAAATGCAGTTCGCCGGCATGGCTCTGCATGAGCAGTTCGGCGATGCCTGCCGAAGCAGCGAAGTTGGCTTCAATTGTGAGCGGATAGAAGGTAATTTTCGGATGACGGTGCGCATTGAATAGGTTCGGGAATGGATTGCCCAACAGCTTCGTCAAATACGAATGTGCCATCTCCGCATCCTCCAGACGCGCGTACATACTAATATTCCAGGAATAGCACCAGCCGATTGTATCCTCGCCTTCATACACACGGCGGCGATCTAGGCTGACACGGGCAGCTTTAGCCAGTTCTGGCGTACCGCGAACCGTAATCTGATTTCCCGGATGCAATGGGTACAAATGGGCGGTATGGCGATGTCCCGGTTCCGCTTCATCGAAATCGCGATACCATTCCTGCAATTGACCATGCTGACCGATACGAAGTGGCAGCAGCCGTTTCAGCGCATCCTGCAGCGATTGTCTGAACGCAGCATCTGTTTCCAATACATGTGCAGCCTCCATACAGTTCGTGAACAGCTCGCGCATAAGTGCTATATCCATCGTCGAGCTCATACTTACCGCAGCCTTTTGTCCATCGGGTGCAATGAAGGTATTCTCTGGTGACGTAGACGGCACCGAGACGAGATTACCTTCACCATCTTCCACCAAGTAGTCGAGGCAGAACAACGCTGCTTCCTTCATAATCGGATAAGCCTTGCCCTTTAGGAAGTTCTTATCTCCGCCGTAAGCATAATGCTCCCACAAATGTTGGCACAGCCATACGCCGCCAAGCGGCCAGAAAGCCCAGCTTGCCGAACCTTGAGAAGGACTCGTATTACGCCACAGATCAATGTTGTGGTGCGCAGCCCATCCCCGACAGTTATAATAAGCCTTTGCCATACGCGATCCGGCGATTCGCAGATCTTCCAGCAAATCGAATAGCGGTTCATGAAACTCCGCGAGATTGCAGACTTCAGCCAGCCAATAGTTCATCTGGGTATTAATATTCGTCGTATAGTTGCAAGACCATGGCGGCTTCGTCATGTTATTCCAAATGCCCTGCAGCGTTGTCGCCTGCGTTCCGGGACGCGAAGCGCTTATCATCAGGTAGCGGCCGAACTGGAAGAACAGTTCAGTAAGCCGCTCGTCCGCTTGACCAGCCAGTACCGCCGCAATCCGTTCGTCAGTTGGGATGTCATCGCGGCTTGGCGCTTCAAGCTCAAATGTCACGCGATCGAAGTAGGTAGAGATGTCCGCAATATGGCGTTCCCGCAGCTCGGCGTACCTCAACTTCGCCGCTTCGTTCAGCCATGCGTCGCAACGTGGCCGTGGATCCACCCCTTCGAGAGCGGGATCGTGGTCGAAGCCGTTAAAGCTGGTCGCAGCGGTAAGCAACAGCGTTACTGCATCTGCTCCCTTTACGACTAACCTTCCGCCATGCGTCTCGACATTTCCACCCTCAAGGATTGCCTGAAGATGAACCTGGAACTGGATGCCTTTATTTTCCTCGTAGACGACCGTATCTTCCGACTGTTCTTTCTCGTGGTCCAGCAGGCTTGGCGCTGCACCAGTCAGGATGATGCGATCGATTCCAAATTTCCCAACGCTGTAATTAAGCCGGCTGGTAAGCGCCGCCTCCAATCCGATTGCTCCCGGACGGTCGGCTTCGAACCGCACCGCCATCACCTGATCAACGGCTGACGCAAACACCTCTCTTTGTATGCTCACGCCACCTGACACATATTCGGTCCGGAACAGCCCGGTACGCAGATCAAGCTCCCGCCGATAATCTTCTACTGAGGAAGGATGGCTCATAACGATCTCCAGATCGCCCATGGCCTGGAACGCATTGCCCGCCGGCCCCAGCATATGCTCTTCAATAATCGCTTGGGCATCACTGTAGCGGCCTGCGAAAATGAGCCTACGGCTCTCCTCCAAATAACGCAACGGCTCCTCACGCTCTCCGTCTCGCTTCGTGCCTGACCACAGAGTATCCTCGTTGAGCGCAATCTGCTCTCGCTTGATACCGCCATAGACCATGCCGCCTAAGCGGCCGTTGCCAACCGGCAGCGCCTCGACCCAATCATCAGCCGGCTGACGGTACCACAATTTCATGCGATTGCCGCCTGTATTGTCTCTCATGGGTTAAACTCCCCTGTCATTGTGTATGATATAGCACTTCATCCCTTACGCATTAGCGGCTTCCAATATCTGGACATCTAGTGCGGCAAGCTGCAGCCTACCTTCATGAGAAGTGCCGCTTAACAAATCAACATAGGTGCCTGCACCTAGCTGAACCTCGGCCGCATCCTCGTTATGATTAAGCAAGAACAGGAATTCTTTTCCGTCTTTGACACGGACGGACGCCTCCACACCGAAAGGCGTAGCCAGCACTGGCTGAATGCCACGCGTTTCACACAAATGCCCAATCAGTCCGCTCAGCATAGATGACTCCGGCGAGGTCGCTACGTACCATGCTTCGCCTGATCCGCGTCGATTGCGAGTAAGAGCAGGGAATCCTTGGTAGAAGTCGCGCTCGAATACGGCAAACGACTCAGCTCCTTCCGCATGAACGACATCGCACAGCACGCCGCAATCGTACGAGCCTTCCAACTCGCCAAGTTGCGATGTCATGACGACGCGATTTCGCTGATGTTCCATCGGTGCGTCGATCTCCTCCACCCATATCCCGAGCAGCTCGCGAAGCTCCCCAGGGTAGCCGCCAGGCGTAACCAGATCGCTTTCGTTCACGATGCCGCTAAATGTTGTGGTAACGAGCGTACCGCCCTGCTCCACGAAATGCTCCAAACGTGCGGCATAGCCCGGATGGAGCAAATACATCACCGGAGCAACCACGATCTCATAATTAGCCAGATCCCTTTCCACGCTAATGAAATCAACCTGTAGATTCCGACTGTAGAAGGCGTCATAATACTTCTCTACTTCATGGACATAGCGTAGATCCACGGTAAGTCCGCTGGAATGCTCGATTGCCCACCAGTTATCCCAGTCGAACACGATCGCCGCCCGCGCATCAGAGCGCGCGCCAATCAACGTATCACCAAGCTGCTGAAGCTCGCTGCCAATCTGGGCGCATTCCCGGAATACCCGGGTGTTCTCATGGCCGGCATGATCGATCATAGCTCCATGGAACTTCTCGAATGCGCCGAGCGAGCGGCGCAGTTGGAAGTACATCACCGCATCCGCACCACGAGCGATGGCATGATGACTCCAAAGACGGTTTACGCCAGGACGCTTCACTGCATTGCGGGGGCGCCAGTTAAGCTGAGTCGGACACGATTCCATCAGCAAGAACGGATCTCCGCCTTTCAATCCTCGCATTAAATCGTAGCGCATCGCCATCTGGCTTGGAGTCATGTCGTCTCCTGGATACATATCGAGCGCAATAACATCCAGTTCCTTCGCCCACTTGAAATAATTTAGCGGCTTATAGGTGCCGTTACTTTGAAAGTTCGTAGTCACAGCCGCATCCGGATTTACTTCCTTGATGGCGTCCCGTTCAAGCTTGTAGCAGTCCAGAATGGCATCCGAATTGAAGCGATCATAGTCTAGCGAAATGCCTTGGAAGGCGGTATCATCCGGATTGCTCGAGCTTAGGTGCTCACTGAGTGCACTCGGCAGCACGATTTCGTTCCAATCATAAAACGTATGGCCCCAGAAACGTGTATACCAAGCGCGATTCAGCTCTTCGAGCGTGCCGTACCGGTCGCGCAGCCATACGCGAAACGCCTTCTCGCAGTTGTCGCAATAACATCTCAAACCGTATTCATTATTTACATGCCACAGCAGCAAGGCAGGATGATCCTTATAGCGCTCAGCAAGCTTACGTGCCATCCGTTCCGAATATAGTCTGAAAGTCGGGCTGTTCGGGCAAGAATTATGCCGGCGGCCGAACTTGCGCTTGCGGCCGTCATACTCGACTAACGTGACATCGGGATACCGCTTCGCCATCCATGCTGGGTGTGCCGCAGTCGATGTGCCAAGGCAAACCTTGATCCCCTGTGCATGAAGCTTATCCATCATCTCGTCCAGCCAGTCAAAGCGATACGTTTTCTCATCCGGCTGATTAAGCGCCCACGAGAAAACGTTAAGCGTGACAATATCAACGCCGGCGATCTGGAACAGCCGCATGTCCTCATCCCAAATTTCGGATGGCCATTGTTCCGGGTTATAGTCTCCTCCGTACATGATTTTCGGTAAGTTCTCTGTAATCATCAGCAATTCGTCCCCCTTGAGTTAATGCACAGACGTAAGCGCTGTCTTTTCTATTCATTGTAATCGCACGATGGCACCAATACAGCGTTCATTTTTAATGAAATTGCTTTAGATTAAGTACTGCCCCCTCAGCGAATGTGACACATTGGCTCCTACGGAGGGGGACTGTCATAAATTTAGCGTAAAAATGGGAGACCTGGTGCCGCAAATACTTGATCGACATCGTCAAGCACCAGCACCCAGTCGTTGCCTGGTGCGCTTATCGAAGGAGGAACGAACGCTTGCATTCCCTCGTTGTCCACCAGTCCAGCGGATTCACTTTCACCTGTTCGCGGATTGAACCACCAAACCGCGGCCCGCTTGCCAGAGAATTGACCAAGCCGCAGGGTGATCGTGCGGCCCGTATAGGTGTACGCCAGCAAATAGCTTTTGCCCAAGTTCACGAATAAACGATCGTATCGGTAACCCGGATCGCCGCAAATCGTCGTCTCGTCAGGCGTCCGCTCATGATAAGGCCTTGATAGGATCAGATGCTTCAAATGGACCATCTGCTTTGCGCCGTCATCATCCAACGCGTCGATCCAGCTCCGCGTGCAGCCGTATGCTCCGACGCCCCGCTCCTCTGTATGAAACTGCATGACCGCATTGTGTCCGTAGGTATGCCCGAATGCGCCTGCGAACACTGCCCAATAGGCATAACGCCTCACATCGTCCGCAGTCCATCTTGGAGCTTCCAAGAAATGCAAGCCATGTGGAATATCCTCGTAAGACGGCTCGGCATCTATCGTCGGCTTCGCTGGAACTTTTGCCCAATCCATTTGCACAAATCGCCAGTTGTCTTCGCCCACTAACGTGTCGGGTTTGTCCTCCTCCATCTGGTCATAGCTACGATGCCCCGACTGAAACATATTGAAGTCGAGCCAATCCTCGTTATGGAACCACGTCGAGGACTGTGTCCGTCCATACGGATGAAACGTCATCAGGTGATTTGGGGCAGCCTTCCGTATCGCACGGCCCATATTGAGCCATGCATCCATATGATCGCTACCACGGATGTCGCCTCCATTTAGCCAGATCACGTTAGAACGATCCTTGTAGCGATTGCCGACCCATTCGCCGTAACGCTCCGCAGTCCCGGCATTGATTGAATAATGTTCTACAACGCTGCCCCATACGGGGACAAGAGCGACATACAGCCCTTCACGCTCTGCCATTCCGATCACCTCATCAGCATATGACCAATAACTTGTAAACTCTGCTGATCGTTCCGCATCGGGCTGGTCCAAATCGAGATCTCGGAACGGCACTCTCCCGTAAGCGTTCTCGGAATTTAAATCATGCACAAGCATGATCTGAATGACGTTGTAGCCCTTGTTTTTCCGGTCACGCAGATAAGTCAGCGCCTGCTCCCTCGTCGTCCGTTTTAAGATTAGCCATGCCGTATCTCCCAACCAAAAAAACGGAGTTCCGTCAGCATGTTGCAAATACCGTCCGTTTTCCGAAACAATGAGTCTCCCGTTATCCCAAGGTCTATGATTATTCATTTAATTACCTCCTATTTCTACTTCAAAATGCAATGGGCGAACATTTTGAATGACTAATGCATTTTATAGTGCTGCCGATATTCGCTCGGTGTGAGACCGCAATATTTTTTGAAAACGCTGAAGAAGTGTCGGACGCTCTCATAACCAACTTGCTCGGATATACGGTGTAAGGAATCCATCGAATCGCCAAGCATCAGTAACTTCGCCTTCTTAATGCGGTAAAGATGCAAATAATTAATCAACGTCAGCCCAGTCTCTTTACGAAAGAGCGAGCTAATATAATTGGGGTGTAAGTATACATGCTCGGCAATTTGATCGAGTGAAATATTTTCCCTATAATGCGTCTCGATATGCCGGATAATTTTTTTGACATTTTTGGACATTTGATCGTAGTCGATCCCTGGGACGGTTTCATCCCAATTTAATGAGGCTTGAGATGAAACCTCATCCTCACTTTCCAGCAACTCAAGCGACAGATTCGTCATTACGTCGTAAAGCTCTGCCTTATTAATCGGCTTTAAGAGATAATCAATCACTTTACAGCGTATGGCTTGGTGCAGATAGGTAGGATCATCGTATCCGGTCAAAATTATGAAGTGATCGCATAGGCCTCGCTCACGCACTTTTCGTATCAGTTCTAGTCCATTCATCTCCGGCATCTGAATATCCGTAATAAGCAAATCGGGACGGAAGTTCTTCAGCTTTTCAAGTGCATCAAATCCATCATACGCACTGACGATCTGCGAGCATGGTGTCTGCCCTTTCTCAATGATATTAATCAGCCCCTTTAACATAAAGGGTTCGTCATCTACGATCATCAAGTTAAGCATGTTATCCCTCCTTGTACTTGAGCTTTAGTGTGAATATTGTGCTTCGCTAATACATTTATTATATAACCGCGATATCCAATAATGGAATTTTATTCAATCGATTTCATGTGCTAGCATCTTATTTTATATGTAATCAATATCATTTAAGCGTCTAAATTCGCGCCGACGGCCTTTAGGGTAAGAGCAATCCACCTTGCGGGACTTAGTCACCTAAAGATGTGCATATTGTTATTTAATGGCATACAGGCTAACGGGACCATACAGGCCGCCGGCTGCAAAAGCCGTTTCCCAATGCTCAGGCATTGTATCCATCTGCCAGTAAGACACCTTCGGATTCGTGGATCCACCGACATTGCTTGACGGGCGGCCGATTTCATAATGGGTTCCCAACGTGTTCGTCACCCGAATACGCAGATGATGCGTTCCCGGACCGACATCAAGCTTGAATCGATATGGACTCCATGCGCGTACGCCAAGCGGGCTGCCATTCAGCCATACCTCAGCCGTACCGCGAACATGACCCAGCTCAAGTACCGCGCCATTGTCTTCTTTCCATTCGACCATCGATTCATACTCAACTACGCCGCTATGATGCGGCAGGCACAGCACGGATCTCCAATCGCCGAGTTTTCCTTCGACCGGCGCGACCTCGAACCGAATCGGCGCGAGTAACACATCCGTCTCAGTACTCAAATCACTCGGCACGATGCGAAGCGCAGCCATTGTTCCTGCCGACTGCGTTTCGAACCGAGCTTGGCCATCACGCATTACCTTCCGCTCTCCGTCTATCCAACATTCACACTCACCAGCGCAGATGACCTGAAGCGCTGTGGCACCAGCCGGGAGTGGGAAGCGCAGCCAAATTGGTTTTCCCGTCTGAGCTGGTTCTCGCACGAATGGCAGTGGCTGAGACGTCGGCTTGGCATCCGGCATCAGCCAGCCGATATTCGGCAGCGGATGTGTGCGGCCGGGAAGCCACATTGTCTCCGTTTCTGCAAACTGAAGCACTGCTTCATGCAGTACCTCTGAGTGCAGTCCCTGTTCATTCAACCACGATGTGCCGGTGCAGAACAATTGATTGCTTCCATCTACCCGCTCGATCACGCCGTCGACCATTGCCACACCTTCACCCTCTGGCATGACAAGCTCTATGGTATTATCGCCGCCGCGCCAATACTGCGTCAGATCAATTTCTTCTTGACCTTGCCGGATATACGGATTGAAATCGCCATGCTCGGTCATAAGCTTGCCGTTCACATAGAGCACAACGCGCTCCTTCGCACAGAAGATGACGCGTACGCGACTGACACCACTGTTGTCCTGCTCGAAAATCGTGTACGACAACCGAGTTTTCGGATTAGGGTTAGGAGAATAAATCCACTTCGGCAGCGGCTCCTGCTCTTCCGCACACAAGGTAACCCCTGTGCGGATCAGCCCATTGGCTAGCGCCTCCGCACATAACAGCAACGAATTGGCTCCGTACTTCAGGTACACGGCAGATCGCTGCTCCTCAGGACCTCCGCTGCATGCGATCCTTTCTCCATTCACCCATAGCATGATTGCCGCATTGCTCTCCGTGCGCAGCCAGTATGTCCCGGCCTTCGGCGCTACTACATGCGTCCTCGCCCATACCTTATCGCCTAAATCCGCCATTCCCAAATTCAAGAATTTACGGGGAACCCGGCCCATACGGCCCGCCCATGTCCGGAATGACAGATCCCCCAGCGTATTACTGTAGACGACCGGCCAAATGCTGCCTGCATCAAAGCTCTGTTCCCGAGATGCTTCCCAGTAAGCCGCCTCGCTCCACAGCCGTTTCATCCAGACCGAATCGTCAAGGATGCTCACAAGCCAGTTAGCTGCCATGCCGTCCGATTCGCTCTCCTCACGTGCGACAAGCAGCTCGCGGCGCTCGATCGGTGCAAAAGCCGTTTGACCGCCATGTAAATCGAAATCCCCATAGCGATTATCAAGCGTGGGCACTGCCAATACCTGCCAGTCGTGCAGCTCTGTTACCGGGTCCTGTTCTGCAGGAAGCGCGGGTACTTCCGCTGGTAGCACCTGGCTGTCCGATGGGCGAGTGGAATGGCCGAACACTTCAGCCTCCGTTTGATCCCATGGGCATACGACGAATGCCGCTGGCCAGCTGTCGAATACCACTTCCAGTTCAACCCATTCACCGTCCCTGTTATATGAAAGCGGGGACACCTGCCCACTCACCGGATCCCACAGCTGCGGATAGCCTACAGTGCGTAGACGATAGCGTGCGCTCCGCGGAGGCCGCGCCCATTCACCCGACGGTTCGTGCATCGGCAGCAGCTCCCCCGCTTCCGGCAGCAATAGGAATATATCAGCGTCTTCTGTCCTGCGCATCAACGGCATATTCGGCCCATTGGTGCGACCCAGTGACTTCGATTCAAGTATTTCTAACGCGTCTTGGGCGGAGCTGACATAGATAGCACCCTCCAGCACCGGATCATCCTCTCCGCACTGTACAGCAATTACCAGTCCACCGGTTTCAATCCATGCTTTCACGTTCGCTAAGGCAGCATCATCCATAATTGTGGTGCCGCACAGTATTAGCGCAGAGAATGATTCGTCGCCAATTCGAAGCTTGCCGTCTGACATCTTCGCAATCTCCAAAGCAGAATCGTCCGTCACATCAAAATCCATGCATGCGGAGCGAAGCGCACCTGGTTCATTACGCTCCTTGCGATTCCAACGGCCCGTCAGAGATTGGTAAACCGCTTGAACATGCTCGAGTCGCTTATTCGGCATCAAGTTGGCGACAACCATCGGATGCTGGAGCGGCCCTCCGTCTGAAAGCGACATCCAACCGCATGCTGCGTGCGAAGGATAATGTACCGCGACATCGGCGACATGCGTTCCTTGCGTTAACAGCCAGCATGCGCGGCTGACCGTATCGGCCAACACGCCGTAATGCTCATAATACGGCTGACGCCATCCCGTGTCGGGCGGCGCCCACTCCCACCATCCGCCACGCGTACTGTAATAGACAGAGTGAGGACTGTAAAGCGTCACGCCAGACTGCAGCCAAGGCACCAGCCAGTGCAACGTCTCCTCCATCGTTCCGCCCCAGCCGCTCGTATGGAAAGACTCCAGAAACACCCGTTTGCCCCCGTGCAAATGAACCATCGAAGCATGTGGCTTGATCTCGCCATCCATATCGCTGCCAGCTGCATTGTACCAGCGATGGGTGCGCATGTAATCCAGATACAGCCGTTGCGCACCATGCAGATCGGCGCGACGCGCAGGTCCAGCCTGATCGCAGCACTGCAGCATATTATGGCGATTGTGCCACTCATGTTGCAGCTTGAACACAGCTTCCTCCGCCAGCTCTGTCGCCAGCTCGTAGACGCGCCTGCGGATGAACGAAGCTCCCTCCACATCCTCGAACAGGGCCGGTAATGCTGCAATCAAGTCCTCTCCATACCGTTCGGCATACAGATTGGGAAGGCTATCCGTCCATAACGGCATCGATGGAAGCTCATCCTGAAAGCTGCCGCCAATCGTCCGGCCTAGCTCACTCGGAAAACGCCGCTCGAACTCGCCGTAAATCCGATCATACAACTGCTCTGTCGCGCTCTTGTCGAGCCAGTTAAATCCTTGCCGAACAGTTATGTAACGATAGCCGCCGCTCTCAGTTAGCAGCTCTACGCCCTCAGAAAGCTCCTCGCCAAGTGCAAGTCTGCGAAGCTGGTAACCGGCTAATTCCGGCTGCTCCGCGACAAGGTGGGCTGGGAAGTTCGATCCTGAGAAGCCGATTTGGTCGTAGAAGAAAATACGCATACCCAGCCTCTGCGCTTCCCGCACAGCCACTTCGAACATAGACCACCAGCGCTCGCTAAAGTATGGCGGATCGTCGGCAACGCTTCCGTATTGTGGACCCGTCGGCGCAATATTAATGATGCCAATATTGCGCAAGCCTCCACTGCGGAATTTCTGTAATTGCCATCGAATGCGTTCCGCTGTTACTTCCTCCGCACTCCACCACCAAAAAGGCACTGGACCGAAGTCCGGATCGGGTGAAGCAAACCTCTCGCGCAGATTCTTGTAATTCATGTAAAGATCCTCCTGAGATTCGGATATGAACATCCATTAAATTAAACCCTTTTGTTGAACCACAGATAACCATTGATTGGCCAAAAGCTGGTGTCCAGCGGAAGTCGGATGTACGCCGTCCCAAATCCAGTATGAAGCGTCAGCTCTGGAACAGGCTTCTTCGAAAGCCTTCTGGAGTGGAACGAATACAGCTTCGAATTCTTCGGCCAGGTCACGTACGGTTTGTTGGTATCCCTGCATCGTCTTCTTCCAGATGTCCCATCTTTCTGAAGTTGCTCCGGTTCTCAGGATGAACGGTTCGCACAAGACAAGCTTGGTATCCGGAAGAAATTCCCGGGTCTCTTTCATAAGTATATGGTACGTCCGCTCGAAACAGGCGGTGGTACCAATGGGTTCTCCGTTTATAGAGCTCCAAACGTCGTTTACTCCGATTAGGAGGCTGAGCAGGGTGGGCTTAATGCTGATGCAATCTTCGTTCCAGCGGGCATACAAATCAGAGACCCGATTGCCACTGACTCCACGGTTGACGAACTCAATAGGTTGTTCTGCAATATCGAAGCCCAACTTGGATCCGATAATAAAAGCATAGCCATGTCCCAGAATATGATTAGGATCGGTTGTCCTCCCTCGGTTCCCGTCCGTAATGGAATCCCCTTGAAATAACACAACTTTTTTACTAGTTGTCATAGTAATCTCTCCTAATAAATATGATCTTTTCCAAACCCCCTTGGATACCTAACAAACAGAATATGAATGACTCAATGGCCGAAATGCGCTTAAGCATTTCGGCCATATCGGCAATCTTCCAATTTTGTTACTGTTACCTCAAGATACGATTAAAAGTTTTTCTGATATTCTTTGTACTTCGCTGTAGCCCACGTTTCTAGCTTCGTTAGTCCAAGACTTTCAGCTTTCTTCAGCATTGTTTCGTATTGCGCTTTTGCTTCTGCTTCGGAAGCCGCCAAATAAATTTTCAATTCTTCGGTCGAGACCATGTTTGTGATTTGAGCTTCAATCACTTGCTCTTCTGTATCCGGTTCTGTAGCAACCAGACCCAGTGCCGGGTTAAATTTAAGCGCGGCTCTGGTGGCAAGACCCCAATTCGTCATTTGAGAACCCGGGGTATAACGTTGTAGCGCTTCGTTAACGCCGCTGCTGCCAATCAATCCCCACCAAACGACGCCCATTTTCTTTTGGATTTCAGCGTTGTTGAAATCATATTTCATAACCGGATATTTCTCTGCTTCGTTCCATTCCCAATCTTCGCCCTTAATACCGTAAAGTCCGAGTTTTTGTCCTTCTTCACTGTACATGTACTGCAGGAATTTAATTGCAGCTTCTGGATTTTTGTTCTTTTTCGTTATGTACATACCTGCCCAGCCGGATCCACCCATCGGAATACCCGCTTGGTCGCTAAGCAGCTTCGTCACTTGCGTCATTTTGAATGCTGCGCCAAGTTTCTCTAATTGAGGGTTAGTCATATCTGCATTTCCTCCGCCATGGGCAAAGGCTTTACCATTCAATACCAATTGATCATCTTGCTGAGCGTCCTTAAATGTGAAGTTCTCAGAAGTCATATATCCATTACGGTACAGATTGTTCATGTACAGGTAGTAATTCAAATAGTTTTTATCTTTCAGGTAGTATTTCGCAGCGCCGTCTATGTCCACGAATCCTTTGCCCTTTTTCAACCCGAAGTTGATGCGTAGATTTTGACCGATTTGATCTTTATCCCACACGAGTGGCACCATATCCGGATACTGTGCTTTCACTTTTCCCAGAACCGAGGTAAGATCATCCAAGTTATTTAGCGCTGGGTTTCCAATCTTATCCATAATGTCTTGCCGGAAAGTCATACCGTTCGCACCTGGTATTGCTTTCGGATTATCTTTCCATTCTTGCTCCGTGGAGAATGCATTGCGTATCGTATAGAAGTTGCCGTCAGGCATCGTGTTGACACCAATACGTTCTTTGCTAATCTTGAAATCCGGCGCATACTTCTTGATTAAGTCACCCAATGGATAGGATACATTACTGACGGCCATACGCGTCAGATCAGTCGCCGTATACACCAAATCAGGCAAATCGCCTGAAGCGATCAGAAGCGGCAGCTGCTTATCATCCGTAGCAACCTGGACGTTCAGCTTAACACCGGTTTTCTTTGTAATTTCTTCCGGTATCTTACCGCTCCAGTCCTTAAGCGACCACCATGGCATATTGACGAATACATTAAGCTCTACAATTTTTTGTTCTGCAACTTGTTTAGTAGCTTCTGGTTTAGTGGCATCTGGTTTGGTACTCTCTTTGCTAGCATCACTATTGTTGCTGGTACAGGCTGTTAGCAACAGCATCCCAGCAAGCGCTATCAACCAACTCGATTTAAAAACCTTATTCATTGAAATTGCCTCCTTTTTATCTTCCCCATAGTTTAGCTGTGAAACGGAATAAAACCTTTGTCTCTGCGGTTTTAATCCGCGATCCACAACGTCATACACCAGAATCAACCTACTGCTGCTTACCCCTTTACGGAACCTATCATAATTCCTTGTACAAAATATTTTTGCAAAAATGGATACACGAGAAGGATCGGTATAACCGCGATTACCATTGCTGTAACCTGTATCGAGAAGGTTGTCACACCAGTAACGGCCGCAGCCCGTTCCGCAGAAGCCATATCAGTTGGAACCATACCTTGATTGATAACTTCCATCATTCGGTAGGTTAACGGCCGGAGCGAATCCTTGTTGACAAAATAAGCCGAATCCATCCATGAGTTCCATTGTCCTACGCCTATAAACAATCCCATTGCAGCAATTAGCGGCTTGGAGACCGGTATGATTATTTTTAAGAAAATGGTTAAATCTGAAGCCCCATCTATTCGCGCCGATTCCTCCATCTCCGCAGGTATCTCACGGAAGAACGAGACCGCAATAATGAGGAAGAAGATCGTCACTGCACCTGGAACAATATAAACCCAAAATGTATTGAGTAATCCTATGCTGCGCAGTACAACGTAATAKGGGATAAGTCCGCCCGACGTGTACATGGCAATGATAAAAAATGAAAAATAGAACTTTTGAAACACCAGTTTACGATACGCCAGTCCATACGCTGTCAAACACGTAAACAAGATCGTGACTCCCACTCCGACAACTGTCCTTAGCCCCGATACGCCAAAAGACTTTATCCACTTCGGATCGCTGAGAAACTTCTCATAATTGCTTAACGTAAATTCCCTTGGCCAAAAATAGATGCCTCCCAGCGAGGTGTCAAGCCCGTTATTGAATGAAATAATGATTAAATAATAAAAGGGGTACATCGTAACCAGCGCAATGATGACAAGTAAACTAATATTTACTGTATCAACGATGCGGTCTTCGATCGTTCTGCGATGCATATTTGACTCCTTTCCGCTGCTAGAACAAGCTGTTTTTGGTGACTTTTTTGGACAAGTAGTTGCTTCCGAATACAAGAATGATCGCGATAACCGACTGAAGCAAGTCGATTGCCGTCGCATAAGCATATCGTCCTTGAGCTAAGCCCATCTTGAACGCATAAGTTTGCAAGATCTCCGAGCGTTCATTATTGATCGCATTACCGAGCAAGTACGATTGCTCAAAGTTAGATCCAACAAGGCCTCCGCCAAGCATGCTTCCTACTGCCAGAATGAGTACGACTACAATCGTGCCCCGAATGCCAGGGAGTGTGATATGCCAGATGCGGCGCAGTCGACCGGCTCCATCCATCTCGGCCGCATCATACAGTGTAGGATCGAGACCGCTGATCGCTGCGAGGAAGATAATCGCCCACCAGCCTGCCTCTTTCCACATTGCCGTCGTGACGGCTAGTCCCCAGAAATATTCCGGACCGGACAGGAATGGAAGCGAATTCTCTACAATGCCTAATCCCTTCAATAAATCGTTTACAATTCCAGAATTGGTTGACAAGAAGACAACGAGCAACCCGGAAACAACGATCCACGAAATAAAATGAGGAAAGTAACTGACTGTCTGTGCGAAACGCTTAAAGAACTGAAGCCGAACTTCGTTAAACATAATGGCCAATATAATTGGCATCGGGAAGGTAAAAAACAACTTCAAAAGACTGATTGCCAGCGTATTCGTTACAATGAGTTCGAAATTGTAAGCGTGGACAAATTCCTTGAAATATTTGAGCCCAACCCAATCACTAGTAAAGATTCCTTGAATACCGCTCGAGATGGAATAATTTTTAAATGCCATCAAAATGCCGAACATCGGCAAGTAATTGAAGACGAAGACAATCAGCATTCCCGTTAAAACAAACAAATGAGCATATTTCTGTTTTACAATTTCACGCCAGATGGATCGTTTTACCGCAGGGAGCTGCCGTGTCCGTTGCGATGTGCTTATCTTCGTTAGCTGCTCCAAACTATCCTCACTCCTCCCTCTTCCCCCGACTCAAGCTGCCGCTTGGAGAATATGACTTTATTGTATAGTCGATAGAATGACATGAATAGTGTTGAAAACTTATATTCCAGCGATCATTTTTAAGGTTTTTGTAAGCGTAATCAAATTCCGCATTTTCTAAATTTGGAAAGTGAATATTTTTAATATCATTTCTTAATATTCTGAATTAGAACGTTATCAAAAAATGTGCGCGCGAAACAAGCCGACCGTTTACAACCCGGTCATGCTCGTCAAGGCCTTTGTTAGACGTACTCCCCGCACCCTATCCCCTTCCGTAAATAGCGCCAATAATTATCATATTCATATTATCTATCACACAACTGCCATCACTTATTGTTGGTAAAATATAATGCTTCCGCCAACTCAGCAGATCATTGCTTGTAATGCCGTTTGATAGCCAATGCCATCATAACCGACATACATCATGTAAAATTGGTCATTGTGCCTCATCGCTTGAGAAAGGCTTCATTCGAACCGTAAATTCCGTCGATTCAGGGGCCACCAGATAAGACGGCAACGTTGGGGCATAGCCGCAGCTATGATTGCCAATACCCGATTGTCTCCAATCGGCATTGATTTCCACTTCGCCCTGATGGATTAGATCAGAATGATGCCTGGCTTCGCTCAAAGCCCGGGTTGAATATCGGCTTACACCAACTTGCCCGAGCGGTATCCCCGCTCCCGCAATGAGCAGCCCAACGCCGTCTACATCCGCGACAGCAGCCCAACGCACGTCCGCCTTACTTCCACTCTCTTGCGGCTTAATATAGGGCACGAATTGCTCATCGACCGTTCCTTTGTACACGCCAAGCTTCCCGCTGTCTTTGCGATCAGCGTAACATTCGTGCGGGCCACGGCCGAACCATGAGAACCGATCGAATCGCTCCGGCATCACGAAGTGAATACCCACTCTTGGCAGAGGCGGCAGTCCTTCCTTCAAAGGTTCAAGCCGATTCTCCAGCTCCACTTCCCCGCTGACGTGAATCGTATATAGCTGCTCTACTTGGAATAATGGCCGGAAGCCTTTAACACTGAGCACGGAACGCGTCTTGATCTGAATGACAGTGTCGTCCTGTAGTGTCAATAACTCGACATTGCGAACGTAGGCTTCAAGCTCATGATAGCCTGCATCACGCCACTTCTTCGCTAGATGGACGTCATTATCAATCGGTGCCCGCCACAAATTGACGCGAGGTCCTTGCGCGATCAAAGATACACCTTTATAATCCCAAGCCGTTATTTCTCCTCTCAGCTTGTCGAACGTCAACGTGAAGACGTCGCCGTCAATGCGAATGATTCGATCGTACTCCACAGCGGACATTTCGGCCAACACCTCTGTGTCTGCGGTAGACTCCGAACAAGCCGAATTGTTCAGCGGCACGTCCGCCCAAGCCACCTCATGTCCTGCCTGCGCCCAATCCGTGGAATCGCGCAGGACGAAGCTGACATGCAGCCAATATTCACTGCGTCCATCTGTCGGGCGCGTGCAGAATGGAATCGTGACCAGCTCCTCTCCTCCTGCCGGAATATCCAGCGGTGCAAGCTCCCCTTCATCTAGTAGGATGCCATCACAATACACGCGCCAATGGATGGCAAGGTGTTTCAGCGAAACAATATCATAACGATTGCCTATCTGTAAGACGCCTTGCTCCGGTTGCACCGGATGAACGGTGACCGGTTCGATCGCCTTCTTGAATTCGATTATGGCGGGCTTGGGGCTACGGTCAGGGAACAGCAATCCGTCGATGCAGAAGTTGCCGCTATGAGGCTTATCACCGAAATCGCCACCATAGGCGTATTGGAGGCTTCCGTCGCTCGCACGGTGGCGAATCGCGAGATCTGTCCACTCCCAAATCAAACCGCCACAAAGACGGGGATATCGGTAGACGGTATCCCAATATTCTTTCTGATTGCCAAGTGCGTTGCCCATCGCATGCCCGAATTCCACCATCAGATAAGGTCGTGTCTCCTCCTTCTCACCTTCCGCGATCAGCATGTCTACCGAAGGATACATGGAGGAGATGATGTCGACGATCGGTGCATCCTTAGCCCGTTCATAATGAATCGGACGCGTCGGATCCGCCTCTCTCGTCCATGCAGCCATGGCGTCGTGATTGTCACCATAGCCCGACTCATTCCCGAGGGACCAGACAATGACGGAAGGATGGTTCTTGTCTCGCTCAACTAGACGAACCATCCGATCTAGGAAAGCCTCCTTCCACTCAGGATCCTCAGCCAACCTGCTTTCGTAAGCTGTCTTTTCGTCAGGATTGTTGATCCAACGACTGATCTCTCCAAGAAATACACAACCGTGCGTCTCCAAATCCGCTTCATCAATGACGTACAGCCCATATTGATCGCACAGATCGAGCCAGCGCTCATCGTTCGGATAATGAGAGCAACGAACGGTATTAATGTTATGCTGCTTCATCAGCGTAATGTCGCGAACCATCGCCTCCATCGTCGTTACATGACCGAGATCTGGATCGAATTCGTTACGGTTCACTCCGCGAAAGATGACCGGCCTGTCGTTGACGAGCAGACGCCCCCCCTTCACTTTCACGTCCCTAAAGCCAACTGTATAGCGATGTGCTTCTGCCACTTTACCTTCTGCATCGATCAATGTCAGCAGGAGCGTATAGAGAGCAGGCTGCTCAGCCGACCACAGCTCAGGGTCGCTTACTGGAAACTCGGCATGGACGACGGCTTCTGCACGAGGACTAGTTGCAGCGACGGCAAGCGTTGCGCTTGCAAGTTCATCCGCTGGTCCGAGCAGAACCGCATGAAGGTCGCAAGACTCTCCCGATCGGTCAGATCGATTCATGAAGGTGACGGCAAGCTCCAACACACCTTGCCGGTACGTCTCGTCGAGGCGAGTCCGAATGCGAACGTCGAACATATGCACAATGGGGACGGATAGCAGATATACGTCCCTAAATATCCCGCTCAATCGCCATTTATCTTGATCCTCGAGATAGCTGCCGGTCGACCATTGATAGACGCGTACCGCTAGCTTGTTCTCCCCAGAGCGGACAAAAGGCGTAATATCAAATTCCATCCGATTATGGCTGCCTTGACCGAAGCCGACTTCCTCACCGTTCACCCACAAATGAAATGCCGCATCCACACCGTCAAACGCGAGAATGACAGATCTGTCGATCCAGCTGTCAGGGATAATAAACATCCGAGCATAGCAGCCCGTTGGATTCATCTTCGGAATGAACGGCGGGTCAACCGGAAACGGATACTTGCTGCTGCTGTATAAGGGTACTCCGTAGCCGTGTAGCTGCCAATTCGACGGAACTGGGAGTGTATCCCACGCCTCGCAGTTAAACGTTTGTTCATAAAACCGTTCCGGGGTATCAAACGGGTTCTCCGAGTAATGAAATTTCCAATCTCCATTCAGACATCGATAAAACGGGGAGGCAGTTCGACCGTCCACCAAAGCCGCTTGTGCATTTGCGAACGGGATAGAAGCCGCCCTCGGACGCTCTGCGTTTAGTTGCAATATGTTTAAATTTTCAAAATCAGGAATACTGGACATAATTTTCATAGGATTATTCCTCCTTGCCTAAAGGCGGGCTTATTTAGCAATCGTTATCCCTCCGCTATTGAAAGTTTCAAGGTAAATGTCGTACCTTCTCCTTCGCGACTTTCAATAAGCATGCGCGTTTGTCCGCCGTAGAACGTACGAATACGTTCGCTAACATTATATAACCCGTGGCCGGAATTCTCGTTCTGCAGCGCTTGTCGATCCAATTCGTTGCCAAGAACGCCTCGAATCAATTCCAGACGTTCCTCCGAGATGCCGGGCCCATTGTCAGAGATAATGATCAAGAGCACAGCGTGTTCTCGTCTAATGACGATATCGATCTCCCCGCACTTGCGAATGCACCCGACGCCGTGCTGGATGCAATTTTCCACGATAGGCTGCAAAATGAACCTCGGACAGCGAATGTCGTCGATATTCGTCAATATCTGAATGGAGAAGCGTAGTCGATCCAACATGCGCAGCTTATGCATATCCAAATAATGCTGCACATTATCGATTTCGTGCCTCAGCATTGTATCATTATCTCCGGAATTCAGCGTATATCGAAGCAGCCTGCCAAACGTATATGTCGCATTGACCACTTCCTGATCGTTATTGATCTCAGCCAGCATACGGATCGATTCAAGCGTATTGTAAAGAAAATGGGGCTTAATCTGAGCTTGCAACACAAGATAGTCCGCCTCCCTCTTCATGAGCTCGGCTTTATGAACGGTATTTAACAGTTCGTCAATGCGATGGACAAGTGAATTGTAAGATCGGGTCAGAAAGTCAATTTCATCATTAGATGTTCCAACAACGTAAAAGGTTAGCTTGTTTTCGTCCACATGTCGCATATGCTTTGCCAAACCAAGAATTCGGCTAACGAGAGAGGTAGCCGTCGCGTAATAGATCCCCGTCAGCACTGCCAATGAAACCAGTAACGAAAGTGCGAGAATGAACACCTTGATTCGGATGTCAACGAATACTTCATCCATCTGACTGAAGAAGTAGAACGTCATTGAAAGCTCAGGGATTGATAACGTGTTCACAATCATCCTCTGTTTGCGCAAATAGGCGTAGCCTTGATTGCTTCCTTCGGCCATAGCCAGCAAGTCTGCATTCTGTTCGTCGTACAGCCCTTCCCCCCCGCTCATGTAGACTGTATCACCGCCTTGCACAATCTGCACTTGCATGTTCTGATTGACATCGACCGCCTTGAGGAAATTTCGCAGCAATGAATCATTTGTTATAATCTCCAACACAGCAAGCGGCTTCGTATAGCTGTTATTATAAACACGTTGGTAGTAGCTCAAGTTCGGAAGCAGGGTGATATCGGATCCGCTGTGACGCTGCCAGACTCCTTTATCAACATTAACATTGCTTAGCAAGGCGAGCGGCTTCTTATCCAATTGGTTCAGGTCCTCAAGTTCACCGTTGACGGAGCGGACCTCGTTTAAAGTTTTATACAGTTTAATAGATGAAATCTCGTTATGGTGCGATTGCGCATAAACAAATAGCGGACGAATGTCTTTGAGATAATTGTATACAGATTGTAGCTCTGAAGTATTGTAGCCACTAAGATAATCGATCAACTGCTGATTGTTCATGAACAGAGAATGAATCGATTCCACCTGATTCAGACTCGACCGGAACCCTTCACCAGCTTGAATGACCAGCTTCTGCTTGCCTTCCGAATACTCTTTTGTGACATCCATATAGAACTGATTGTACAAGTATCCGCCGAACACAATAATCGGCAGAATCACGAGTAGCAGGTATCCAAGCGCCATTTTCTGTACGATCCTCAAATTCTTCATTTCAACGGCCTTCCTTTGCATCCAGCAACCTTGATTGAAGAGCTTCCATCCTAGTAAACTTGACGATGACGTACATATTTATGCGAAGCTATATCGCTCACTTTAATGAAGAAACCATTTTGAAAATGTTCACAACATCACCTCTGGCTCCTCTGTTCAAAAGAAGTGAAGTGATCGCCATGTTCAATTCCGAAATGGTCACATGAAATGCAGCATTACAATCTCATTCTATCTCAATACAGAAACTATAGCTCTGTTCCAACCTGCCCTATACACGTCCCGTACTTCCGCATCTATCAATGGCAAATAGATCTGATAATTCGATTTGATCGTCATTACTTCCTCCCAAGAGGACCAGAATCCGATGCCGACACCACCAATATACGCGGAACCCATAGGCGATAATTCAGCAACTTCTGTTTTAACGACTTTCTTGCCAAGCAGATTGGATTGGAATTGCATCAAGCCTACATTCTCAGATGCTCCACCATCGGCACGCAATTCTTGAAGCTCAACATGGGTTTCATTCTCTATCAGATTAACAGCATCATTGACCTGATAAGCTATACTTTCAAGAGCTGCCCGAATGATATGGGCTTTGGTTGTTCCTCGATTCATTCCAGTAATTGAAGCCCTCGCGTAAGAATCCCAATAGGGTGCTCCGAGTCCAACGAAGGCCGGCACGAAGTAAACGCCTTCACTATCAGGAGCTTCTTGCAGCAATTCCTCCATTTCCTCGAAAGTACGGAATAATCCAAGATTATCACGTACCCATGCCAAGCAATCACCAGAGGTGCGAATAACAGCTTCAACGGCATACGTTACTTTTCCTCCAATCCCCCAAGCGATTGCACTTACTAATCCGTTCCCAGCTTGAACCGGCTTATTACCCACATTCATTAACACGGACGTCCCCGTGCCATAGGTTGCTTTAGCCATCCCGATATTGAAACATTGATTTCCGAACAGGGCTGCTTGAGAGTCTCCAATGACACCCGTGATTGGTACACGATTTTCACCGAATATAGTTGGGTCTTCTGTGTATCMGAATATATCATCTGACGATTTAACTTCAGGAAGCAAGCTGCTTGGGATTTCGAAAAGGTTGCAGAGCTCTTCATCCCATTCTAATGTATGARTATTAAATAGTGATGTACGGCTTGCATTGGTGTAATCCGTTGCATGCACGTTACCTTTAGTCAACTTCCATATTAACCAGCTGTCCATGGTTCCAGCTCTAAGATGTCCGGCAGCCATCTTATCCTGGATGCCTTCCACATGCCCAAGAATCCATCGCCATTTTGCAGCCGAGAAATACGGATCCAGCATTAAGCCGGTTTTGGATCTTACCCTATCCTCCGCACCTGTCGCCTTGTAAGCAGCACACATATCTGCGGTCCGTTGGCACTGCCATACAATGGCATGATAGACCGGAAGACCAGTCATAAGGTCCCATATGACAGCTGTTTCTCTCTGATTTGTAATCGTCATGGCGGCAATAGCCTCATAAGCAATCCCAGCGGAGCGTACAGCTTCATGAGCTGAGTGTTTTACATTGTTATAAATCTCCATCGGATCCTGTTCAACCCAGCCAGGTCGTGGATAGAATGTTGTATGTGAAACCGTACTACGCGTTATTATGGCACCCTCACGATCAACGATAAGTGCCTTCGTTCCAGATGTACTTTGATCAATAGCCAACAAATATGATTTATTCATCAAACTTACTCCTGTTTACCAAGCATTTTTAATGCGATTTGCTTAAGATTACTTTTGCTTATTCMATAATACTCGAATACTTCCGTACTTTTGCCAGCAATCGCTGGTTCATCAGGAATACCGATAATACGCATGGGAACCGGGTGATTTTGAACAATGACTTTGGCTACAGCTGCACCTAGTCCACCAAGAACGCTGTGTTCTTCTACCGTGATAATATGTCCTGTTTCTTCGGCAGCTTTAATAATTGCTTGTTCATCCAGTGGTTTAATGGTGTGCATATTGATGACCCTGCATGACATGCCAACCTGCTTTAGCTCCTCATGCACATCAAGCGCTACTCGAACAGTTTCTCCAGTGGCAATTATTGTGATATCTGTTCCTTCTCGCATCCTTACGGACTTTCCGATAATAAATTCATATTCGTGAGATTCATACACATCTTCAACGGCATTCCGACCGATGCGAATATAAACACCGCCGTTATGCTTTACAAGTGCTTCAGTCATACGTTTTGTTTCATGCCGATCAGCAGGCAAAATAACCGATAATCCTGGAATTGCACGTGCAACCGCAATATCCTGTACAGAATGGTGAGACATTCCCAATGCGCCATAACTAACTCCACCGCTAATACCAACCAGCTTTACATTAGTTCCCGAATAGGCAACGTCCACTTTGATCTGCTCAATGCTTCTCATACTCAGAAAGCAAGCTGGTGAAGTCACGAAGGGCTTTTTACCACTGTGTGCCAGTCCTGCAGATATCCCAACGATATTTTGCTCTGCTATACCCACTTCAACGAATTGATCTGGGTATGCTTTAGCGAAAGGTGCCATCGCTGCTGATCCCCTTGAATCACTAGCAAGCACCATAATGTCACGATCATCTTTGGCAAGCTCGAGAAGTGTTTCACAAATCACTTGGCGGTTAGGAATCGTGTTCATTTAACGTACCTCCCCCTTTTGTTCAAGTATCTCTAAAGTTGCAGTTAGCTCGGCTAGTGCTCTCCCTAATTCTAACTCATTTGGTACATGATGATGCCAGTGGGGGACATTCTCTGCAAAAGAAACTCCCTTGCCTTTCACTGTATTCGCCATGACTAATGTTGGCTTACCGGCTACTGCTGGAGCTGCTGCAAATGTTTCAACCAAGGCTTTCATATCATTGCCATCGATTGAAATAACGTTCCACCCGAATGCTACCCATTTATCTTCAAGTGGGTCCAGCCCCATAACCTCTTCTGTTGACCCACTTATTTGCAACCGATTCCGGTCAATAATAGCAATTAAATTATCMAATTTATAATGAGCGCCTGCCATAGCTGCTTCCCAAACCGAGCCTTCTGCTTGCTCACCATCTCCCATAAGACAATAAGTCCGATAGAACGCACAATCACGTTTAGCAGCAAGCGCCATTCCTACAGCGACTGCCAAACCATGGCCAAGTGCCCCCGTATTCATCTCGATACCAGGCACTTTGTTATTGGGGTGACCAATAAGCTTTGTGCCGAATTGGCTGAATGTGGCGAGGTCTGCTTTTGGGAAAAAGCCTCGATCCGCAAGTATGGACCAAAGAGATTCTACGGAATGCCCTTTGCTCAAGATAAACCGATCCCTGTCTTCAGCTTTTGGATTCATAGGATCTATGTTCATAATCCGATAATATAAGGCAGTCAATATGTCTGTATTGCTAAGTGAGCCGCCGGTATGGCCTGTTTTGGCAGTCGCAATCATTTGAAGTAAATCCATTCGGATTTGTGTTGCTTTGGCTTGCAGCGCTTTGATTTCCATATTTACAACCTCCTCCTTACAAACCCTTGCCTCTTAGCCATGCTTGAATTTCACTTTCTGTTGGATCTACAGGATCCGGTGTCAGCCCAGGAATATATTGACATGCCTCATATAAGGATGGAATCACGTTCGCATGAATCCCAACAGAATGATGCACATAAGGTCCTTTGACTAATTTTTCTTCCCAAAGTGGCCAATCATTGACTTCTACCCATACATAGGAACCTCGCGTATATGGCCCTTGTATACCATGAGCACGCCCAAGAAACAGTTGATAATCGCCATGATCTCCATCGAACCTAGCCAGCGTCATACCGCCGCCTTTAATTTCTCCTTCATGTGTTCCAGGTGCATGATCATCGAACAAAAAGTGCTTGCGTAGTTTAGGTTTCTCTTCTACAGAAAGTGATACTGGGAAGTTACCACAATGGAAGAGCAATTCACCATTGGCATTCTCCGGATGCCGGACCGTCAAATCAGCGAAGAAAGTTGGAGCTTGATTCATAGCAGCAGCTTGCACCATGACCGATGTGATCGCACCATGTATGTCTGTTTCGCATGTTACCGGAATTTGTTCATCTGTCAGAATCGCATTGGCTAAGCAAGGCATGATACCCATAGCTTCTTGTAAAGAAGACCAACATTGAATGGCAATCGCTGTACTGCCTGTTTGCAAGGCATATTGTTTCATCGCGACTTTTAATGCCGCGATCCGCCTTACGTCCGCTTCCGTCACCTCCGTCCAATCCAGTTTGGCTTTAATGTAATCGATAGCTTGAGCTAATTCAGAGGAATTCCCGTTCTCAACACGCTTGGATGCTCGCTGAATATCTACGAGTGTAATCGGATAAAGCTCAATGCCAAACCGTTCCAACAACTCGCCTTCGTTGCACATCATTGTCCAGAACGAAGATGGCCTTGGACCAATTTGCAGAATGCGAAGTGCGCGGAACTGACGAACAACATTAGCCGCTGAAATAAAATTCGAAAACCCTCTTTCAAGCACAGGGTCGTTCACACGTGTATTCGTTACATAGGAAAACGGCACATTAAAACGTCTCAGAACCTTACCAGTAGCAAATAGACCACACTGTGTATCGCGAAGCCTCATCCCGTCTTCGAGGGGTGCCTCATCACGCGGGCCCCACAAGAGCACAGGTTTTCCTAGCGCTTTACCTACACGTGCAACGGTATCCTCTGTACCGAAGTTGCAATGCGGGAAGAAAACAGCATCAACCTTCTCCTGACGAAACCGCTCGATAATGAGGTCAGCGTTAATATTGTCGTCGTATAAAAGACCTTCAGAATTAATTCCCTCAAGATCCACGATGTCGATATCGAGCCCAAAGCTTTGGATTTTCTCCTTAATAAGTACTTTGTACTTAAAAGCGTCTTCTGCACTAAAGACAAAGCGTCTTGTAGGTGCGTAGCCAAGTTTTAACTTTTTCAAATTGTATGCCCCCAGTTAGTTTAGTCATAAGTTTAGTTCTATTCGATAAACAAAACTAAACAAATAATTTAATTATTTTAGTGAATACTCAATAAAATATGATGTAAAACAAATCTAACACGGCATTTTTAACGCGTCAATCACATTTTTAGCTAACTTTAGTTTATTTTTATATAATCTTTAGTTAGATCGTTTCCCCCTATTGTACAAATGATCAATCTATTATAAACTAAACCTAACTAAACAACTTTAGCGAATGGGGATTAATTAATATGAAAATGGAAGATATCGCTAAACTAGCAGGCGTGTCCAAATCAGCTGTTTCGTTTGCTCTTAGTGGGAAACCTGGAATAAGCAATGAAACGCGAGAGCGCGTTCTTGAAATCGCTCGAGAAAACGGCTATGCACCCAAGCCGAGATTATCAACAAATGAAGGCTCCGTGAAATCCTTAACATTTTTGGTGTTTACGAATTCAGGGATCGTCCTCGAAGCGTACTACCAGCAACCTTTCTTTCGAGAATTGATTCATTTCATCGAAGAACGATGTCGGGCCAAAGGTTACTCTTTGCTTTTTTCAACAATCAATATGGGCAACTTCGAACAAGAAATTCGTACGTTTTCTGAGGATAATCAGAGTGATGGTGTCATTGTTCTTGGTACAAACCTAACCTCAGTTGATATATTGGAAATCGCAAATCGGCTAAGCCCTCGACTTGTCGTACTTGACAACTGTTTTGATACATTACCTGTTCATTTTGTCGGGATCAATAATAGGATGGGTGCTTATCAAGCGGGGGCTCACTTATGCAAATTGGGGCATCATGAAATCGGATATATAGCTTCAAATGTTCATATCCATAACTTCGAGGAGCGAAAAGAAGGTTTTCAAGAAGCACTTAAGGCATATGATAGACAGATCAATCCAGAACACTGCTTTTCTGTGGCACCGACAATGCTTTCATCACAGGATAATCTGAAAGCCCAAATCAAAACTTACTTGGAGACAGGTCGTAACCTGCCGACGGCTCTTTTTTGCGAATGTGATTATATCGCGATTAGTGCAATGAAAACATTAACCGAGCTTGGTATTCGGATACCAGAGGAAGTTTCCGTTATTGGATTTGATAACATTACAGAATCACAAATCATTTCACCTGAGTTAACAACGATCCATGTTGAGAAACAGCGAATGGCTCAATTAGCCGTAGATTTAGTTATTGAATCTATCGAAGTTGGGCTAGAAATAACATCCAAAATCAGGGTCGATACCCGGTTTGTTGAGCGACGTTCTTCGCACACAATGATGGCAACCACCTTATAGTGGAGGAGATTATCATGAGTATTCAGACAAGTTACCCTAGAGATTACCGTCTTACAGGACCAGAACGAGAACGCGCCATTGAAAAAGGACTATCTTCAGCAGAATGGTACAGCAGTCCCATCCCTCGCAAACGACTCAAGGAACTTATGCAGCGCCGAGATGGACCTGCGATTCGGGATACACTCATCTGGTTCGCTCTCCTGACTGGTATGGGAATATTAGCCTATCATTCGTGGGGCACCTGGTGGGCACTGCCTGCATTTTTCCTATATGGCATCCTCTACTCCTCTCCAGGTGATTCGCGGTGGCACGAATGTGGTCACGGAACAGCCTTCAAAACTTCATGGATGAATGAGCTTATCTATCAACTCGCATCCTTCATGGTGCTGCGTCCCGCTACGCCTTGGCGTTGGAGTCACACACGGCATCACACCGACACATATATTGTTGGTTTGGATCCAGAGATCGCTCAACCACGTCCACCTGTGTGGCGTATTATTGGCATGGAATTCCTTCATTTATACGGCGGACCCAAGGATATGAAGCGCATGTTCTTTCATTGCTTTGGCATTGTGGATGAGGAACAACGAACTTATTTACCACCATCTGAATTTCGTAAAACGTTCTGGGAAGCTCGGGTCTATGTCCTCATATTCTTAATTGTCATTGGACTTTGTATCTTCACTGGAAGTATTTTACCAGCTATGTTCATTGTCCTTCCTTCTTTTTACGGTGCTTCCTTAATGCTGACTTTCGGTCTCTTACAACACCTCGGTTTACATGAAGATGTTCTAGACCACCGCTTGAATTCGCGGACAATCTATATGAATCCCATTTTCAGATTTCTGTATTGGAATATGAATTACCATATTGAACACCACATGTTTCCTATGGTGCCTTATCATGCACTGCCTCTGCTGCACGAAGAACTCAAGGAAGACTTTCCTCAGCCGAATCGAAGTGTGTGGGAGGCAGTCAAGGAAGTAACGGATGCCTTGATTCGTCAAGGCAAAGATCCTGGGTATACAATCCAGCGTATTCTTCCAGCCTCAGCTCAGCCTTACAAGTATGGATCAGCGAAGTGTACTCCAACAGAGGCGGAAATTATCGGGAGGGAATTAACATGCAATTAAAAGGTTGGATTGAAGCATGCACAGTGAATGACATTGAGCAAGAGGATGTGATTCGGTTCGATTACGAGAACCGAACCTTTGCCATTTATCGCTCACAGGACAATGGCTATTATGCGACTGATGGCTTTTGCACACACGAGAAGGTGCATCTCGCTAATGGACTCGTCATTGGTCATTTGATTGAGTGTCCGAAGCACAATGGCCGATTCGACTATACGACGGGTCAGGCCAGTAGGAAGCCAGCCTGTGAGCAATTGACTACCTATCCCGTACAAGTGGTAACAGACAAGGTGTACATTCAAATCAATTAAATACGCTGCTGGCATAAGCTTGTATCAACAAAAGAAATGGATTGCCTTAAAATCAGCAATCCATTTCTTTATTTCTGTATGTTTCTTACAACAACCGCCCATCCCGAAACCTCACAACCCGCTTCGCCTGTTATTAAATGGTTACTAGCTGCCGCTCAGCGCCTCTCTTACCAATTGATCGCTTTTCCATCTCTGAAGAATCCTCCMTGGGGTCCCTCAGGTCCAATCGTCGCTAACCAAAGGATAGACTCCGCTGCTTGATTGGGCTTTCGAGGGGCTGCTGGACCCCCATATCCGTTCTTACCCATCCCGGACAGACTGCGTTGATTTTGATATCGCCCTGGACTTCTACGGCAACCAATCGAGTCAATCCATTAAGGGCAAGTTTGGACAACTTGTAGGCCCCCACTCCTCGCTCCGACATCTCGTTCATCATTCCGTACTCGGATGATTGCTTATGATAAGCCCTCCTTCAATTTCAAATAGCAAGCCCTTATCTAGAAAGTTGTTGAGTAGAGGTAAACATGTACCTTCTTAGCAAAATGGTTACTGAACTCAATACCAATGAAAGTAATCCCACCATTACGACGTATTGTATACCCATTCCTGAGATAAATAACCCGCCAACAGCCGTACCCAAGGTTGTCCCTAAATTTGCTGCTGTTAGAAACAAGCCATTAGCGAAATCAGGTGCTTCTGGTGCTGCAGACATCATTAAGTATTGATTGATATTCCCTCCAATACCCGCTACTATACCCCAGATTAATGTAATGATGGCCATCGGAATGCTAAACTTTCCAAAGAAGAACAACACAATGTAAACAGCCCCCAAAACAAAAGGAAAAGCGACAACAGATCTCATGGCACGATTCGTGAGCAATTTACCTGCGACCACATTTCCGATTATATTGGCTCCGCCGTACATGAACAACATGAAACTAATTGTATTCATAGACATATTTGACACTATTTTCAGATATTCAGCAAGATAACTATAAACGCCAAAAACGGATGAATTGAACAAAATGACGGTCACAATGGAGAGCCAAGTAATTGTTTTTCTTAATACAGACAATTGAGCCCCGTAAGAAAGTCTATCCTTCACAGGCATAGATGGTATAAATATCAACGTAGCTAGGAAAACCACAACATTTACAACAGCAAAGAAAACCATTGCCATTTGTAGAGAGGATGCACTAGCAATAAAACTTGCAATAGGTACACCGATTACCATGCCGGCCGATACGCCAATAAGAATTTTGGAAACTGCTCTTGGCGCTTCTTCCTCGTTTACCGAATCAGCTGCTACCGTGAACGCTAATGAACAATAGACAGGGTGAAAAAAGGCTGGTATGACACGAGCAATTAATGCGATTGAAAAACTTGACGCAAAAATGGATACTATATTTCCCGCTACGAAAACGCCAAGTACGAGTAACATGACTTTCTTTCGATTGATCCCCGAAAACAATAACGGCATCGTTGGCCCGGATACTGCAACAGCTATGGCAAAAAAACTCACCAACCATCCTGCCTTGGAAATACTTATATGATAGTGTTCCGCAATGGAAGGCAGTATTCCAATAACTCCCATTTCGGTATTTAAGATGCCGAAAACGCCTACTGTCAGAATAAAAATAAGCAAATGATTTCGTTTTTGCAAAATAACAGAACCTCTCTTTTAAAAATTGCCCTCAAAGGAACCCGTTTAGAAAGCCACTACCTTCCAGCATTAACTGATCGATCGAAAATATGCTTATTCCCTGCTTCAATTTGATTGTTTAATCAACTCACGTTTATTATTCTAAACGGAAACGAAATACTTGCAATAATCAACTCCTCACGATGTGTGGATTACTCAACAAACCATCAAAAACTGCCGATTATCTAAACACTCTTAGGGAAATGAAGATAACTGTATCAAGCTATACTAATTAAATAGCCACGTAGAAATTAAAAAAAGTGAATGTTCACAAAAGTGAACATTCACTACCGATTTTTATTTTTCTTGATCATTTGCTCTATTGAATAATAAGTGGGACTACCTTGCCCTGATTCACATCGATTAAACCGAAGTCCGTAATTTTCAAAGCCGGACTTACCGGTAGAGAGTGCGTACTGATGGACATGATGGGATTATAATGCTGATAGCGC
>NZ_JBFTPF010000009.1:0-177732 GCF_056398345.1 Paenibacillus sp. 01T442 | reverse complement strand
CTGTTCGCACAGGTGACTTTGTCAAAGGCAAAGCGAAATGGTACTCCAATGAAACATTGCCTCAATTACCGTTCTTTTCAGATGCAAAATAAGAAAAAAGCTGAAGATTTGGCCCACTCGGTGGACGAAGTCATCAGCTTTTACTTTTTAGTCGTATTGGAAGCCGCGGAACATACCGATAGCAGCCATTCCCCCGTCAACATTAATAACACGTTCGAAACCGTTTTCTTTTAAATATTCAGCTACGCGCATACTGCGCATCCCATGTGCACAAACGATATATATGTCTTCATCTTCTGGAAGCTCACCCATACGGAGCGGAATTTGCCCCATGGGAATTAATTTGGCTTCTTCCATATGATAGTACTCCCATTCATGGGGTTCTCTTACATCAATGATGACACTATTTCCTAGTGTTTTCTGGTCGACTGCTTGGAGAAAAATTTGCGGATAAATGTGATTAATTTCCATTTTGGTACACACTCCTGCTTTCATTAGTTAAGAACCTAATATTCACTGTACCATACAAGAAAACGGGCCTCAAATATAAGCAAAATGTCATTGCATTCTGAACATTCTTGCTATAAAATAAACGAAAAGCTTCTGATTAACTGTCAATCCGAACATTTATGACGTAAAAGTGAAAATCGTTCGACATGTATTGACACGATTTCGAACGCATGGTAATCTATTAAAAATTCTATATCACAGTACAGCGTTGACGGAGCCAAGCAAATAAAGTAGCTTTCAGAGAACCGGTGGTAGGTGAGAACCGGTAGCGAACAAATTGCGGAGCACTCCAGAGTTATTGCATTGAACGGTAGTAGATGCAATCGGGTTAGGAACACGTTACAGTTCCAGGTCGCAAGACCAAATGAGGCTACCCATGCGAATGGGCAGCGAACTAGGGTGGTACCACGAAAGCAATCTCTCGTCCCTTTGGCTACAGGCTAACTGTCTGTATCCGAGGGCTGGGAGTTTTTTTATGTTCAAATCTAAGGAGGAACCGAATTATGTACAAAGTTCTAGTATCCGATCCAATTAGTGACATGGGAATTCAAATGCTTTATGATGCAGCTGATGTTGAAGTGGTTAAGCAATCTGGTCTATCTGAAGACGAACTCATTGCTATCATTGGTGAGTACGATGCCCTCTTAGTTCGTAGCCAAACAAAAGTAACGGAGAAAATCATGAATGCCGGTACAAAGCTTAAAGTGATTGGCCGCGCAGGTGTTGGTGTCGACAATATTGATTTGGAAGCAGCAACAAAACGCGGGATTATCGTTATCAATGCACCTGACGGTAACACGATTGCTACTTGTGAGCTAACTTTCGCCATGATGATGGCAACAGCTCGTATGATTCCACAAGCGTACAAGAAAACAGTTGGCGGCGAATGGGATCGTAAATTTATTGGCGTTGAGCTTCGCAACAAAACACTAGGTATTCTCGGTATGGGACGTATCGGTAGTGAAGTTGCGAAACGCGCGAAAGTATTTGGCATGGAAGTTATCGGTTATGATCCATTCTTGACTGAAGAGCGTGCTGAGAAAATGGGTGTTAAACTCGGTTCTGTTAACGAAATTGCAGCGCAAGCAGATTTCATTACAGTTCATACGCCACTTACACCGGAAACGCGTCACTTGATCGCGAAACCACAATTTGAGTTAATGAAACCAGGCATTCGTATCATCAACTGTGCCCGCGGCGGTATTATTGATGAGCTAGCTTTGGTTGAAGCGATTGATCAAGGCATCGTTGCTGGTGCAGCTTTCGACGTATTCGAAGTCGAGCCGCCATCAAAAGACCACCCTTTCCTAACGAATCCGAAAGTGATCGTAACGCCTCATCTTGGCGCATCGACAATCGAAGCACAAGAAAACGTAGCCATCGACGTATCTGAGGAAGTTCTTCATATTCTTCGTAATGAACCATTTAAGAATGCTGTCAATATGCCTCCTGTACCTGCGGATGTATTAAACAAACTTCAACCATACTTCAGTCTTGGTGAAAAAATCGGTTCTGTCCTTGGACAAATCGCTCAAGGCGCTGTATCTGAAATCGTAATTAACTATGCCGGTGACTTAATGGATGTAGATACAAGTCCATTGACACGCTACATTGTAAAAGGGATTTTCCAAAATCAATTGGAATCCATCAACATCATTAACGCTATGCATCTGGCTAAATCTCGCGGTGTTAACATCGTCGTTCAAACGTCAAATGCATCAAATAGCTTCACTAACCTCGTTACAGTGACGGTTAAAACGAAACAAGAAGAAAAAACACTTGCTGGAACATTACTTGCTGGCTTTGGCGAGCGCATCGTGCGTATCGATCAGTATCCAGTTGACTTCGCTGCTGAGGGTAACTTGTTGTTAATTTCCCACAACGATAAACCAGGTATTATCGGACGCGTTGGTACACTTCTCGGAAGCAATCAAGTCAACATTGCGACTATGCAAGTTGGTCGTAAAGTAATTGGCGGTTCCGCAATCATGGTACTGACAATTGATAAAACTGCCCCTGCTGAAGTATTGGCTGAACTTACCAAACTAGATGAAATCGTTAATGTTCGCGCACTAACGCTATAAGCACAAATTGTTTCACGAACAACAAGATTTTATCTGAATATTCTACAAATAAAGGCGTTTGCTGAGTGTTAACTCAGCAAACGCCTTTTTCTTCGTGTCGAAATTCGCGCAATTTTCTGTTTATTTGTGTTCGCAAGGCAAGCAGATCGTAAATGTACTGCCTTGCCCCCATGTACTTTGTACCGTTACAGTGCCATGATGAGAATCAATGATGTTCTTAACAATCGAGAGGCCAAGTCCAGTCCCCCCAGAAGATCCACGCGTACGCGCTTTGTCCGCCTTGTAGAAGCGCTCAAAGATGAACGGCAGATCCTCGGCAGGTATCCCCTGCCCCTCGTCGGCGATCTCGATCCGGATCGCGGGCCGATCCTTGGAGAGGCACGCCTCCGCCATCAAGGCGATACGCGCCCCTGCGGGCGTATGGCGGAACGCATTGTCGAGCAGGTTCGTCAGCACCTGCTCCAAGCGATCCTCATCCGCACGCTGCAGGATGAGCGGCTCTTCCGGCAGCGTCACGCTTAGCGCGATGCCGCGCTCTTTGGCCAGCACCGCGAATTTGCGGTGCATGCGCCTCACCAGGGAGTCGATTTCGACCTCCCTGAAGGAAAGCTCGAGATGGCCGGCTTCCATCCGCGCCAGATCGAGCAGGTCACGGACGAGGCGCCCCATGCGGAGCGACTCGTCGTGAATGACCTGCACCAGCTCCACGCGTTCCTCCGGCGTGGAGGGAATATCGTCCAGCAGGGCTTCACTGTAGCCCTGCAGCATCGAGATCGGCGTACGCAGCTCATGCGAGACGTTCGCCACGAAGTCCTTGCGCAGCTTATCGAGACGTTCCTCTTCCGTCACATCACGGAGAACGGCCACAGCGCCGCGCACTTGATCCCTGGAGTATAGTGGCGTCATCGCAACGGACCACACGCCATTTTGCACATGAAGCTTAGTAGCGGCCTCTGCTGACTCATCGACAACCGCTTCAAAGAGCGGAATCAACGGTACAGGGATTGGCATCGAGTTTGGATTGCTGAAGCTCATGAGGCCCCAATCACCGAGTGCAGTATCCGGTTTTGGGAAACGTCTTGGCTCTCCCTCATCATCAGACCACTCAATGGTACTCCACTCTTCTACGATTTTCTCCCCTTGCGGGTTGCTTAGCATTACAGAACCATTCACATCCAGGGTGATCACTGCATCGGTCATACTTCGTAGAATGCTCGATAAATGTTCTTTCTCCTGACTGAGGGCATGAATACTTTCCTGCACTTTTTCGCCCATGTGGTTAAACGTTTTGGCAAGTTCACCAATCTCATCTTTGGAAAGAATCGGGACACGCGTACCATATTCCCCATGTGTTATAAAATCTGCTGCTTTCTTCAATTGCTGGAGCGGTCTCGTAATTTGTGAGAACAAGAAGAAAGCGAAGAAGGTCGTCATGAGAAAACCAACAATGGACACATAAACAAACAATCTTAACATATACGATTGCGTGGCTTCTAACGACTGAAGGGATTGATACAACAATGTCGCCCCTACAATGCTCCCCTCCAAATTGAAAAGTGGAACTGCCACAACAAGGTATTCCGTCCCTGCCTCAAAGCGGCCTGTGCGCGAGCTATTTACTTGCTTATCGATTGTTTGGCCGGCAAACACAGGCTTCAGTTCTTCAGCCGTAAAGAAATCAGAAACATGGAATTCGACTAACTGACTCCCACTGGTTCGCGGGATGGCCATTTCCTTCATATCCGTAGAAATCACAAGCATTCTTGAATCTTGAAAGCTAAGCAGCTCATTACTTAATTGATAGAATTGCTCGTTGTACATGTGTGTCGTTGCTTCTTCCGAAAACTTGAGTGCCACTTCTTTCATATTATCGCGCTGATCCGTTGCTTCCGCGAAATAATTTTCCATATAATTGACAAGAAAAAAGCCCAGTATGAGCAAGACAACCCCAACTAGGCCTATAATGGTTAACCACAGCTTACCTACGACACTTCTGAAAATAAACACTTATTTCGGCACCTCTAGCTTGTAGCCTACACCCCATACTGTCGTAATCATCGCTGCAGCATCCGGGGATACTTTGTTTAATTTCTCACGAAGTCGCTTTACATGCGTATCAACGGTCCGTAAATCACCGAAAAACTCGTAGTTCCAAACATCCTTGAGCAGCTCTTCACGAGAGAAAACTTTATCGGGCGAAACCGCCAAGTAATGCAGCAATTCATATTCCTTCGGCGTGAGAGCAACTTCCTGACCACCAGCTGTCACACGATGTGCGTCATGCTCAATAATCAAGTTCGGGAATACGATATTATTGCTTGAACTTGCATCTTTGGATAAATACGCAGTCGCTGAGGAGCGACGAAGGATCGCTTTCACACGGTAGATCACTTCACGCGGTGAGAACGGTTTGACGACATAGTCGTCCGCACCCACTTCAAATCCACTCACACGATTCGTCTCTTCACCTTTCGCTGTCAACATGATGACTGGTGTGGACTTCACTTGACGAAGGCGTGCACAGACTTCAATGCCGTCGATGCCAGGCAGCATCACATCAAGCAAGATCAGATCGAAGTCGGTTTCGGTAGCCATCCGCAAAGCGGATTCTCCGTCTTCCGCTTCTTCAATCAAATAACCTTCCTTCTCTAAATACATGCGGAGCAATCGGCGAATACGTTCTTCATCATCAACAACGAGTATACTTGGCTTCAATTCCATTTTAGCGTCACATCCCTTATTAATGTACGTACTTGTTTTTAAACACCTGCATAGGAATGCAGTCCTGCTATAACTAAGTTCACACCTACTAATGTAAACATAACGACGATAAATCCAATTACGGTTAACCACGCGGATTTCTTACCTTGCCAACCTTTTGAAAGGCGAAGATGAAGGAATACTGCATAGAATAACCAAGTTATCAATGCCCATACTTCCTTCGGATCCCATCCCCAGAACCGGCCCCATGCTTCCTGAGCCCAAATCATTGCGAAGATGAGCGCCCCCAGGGTAAAGATCGGATAGCCAATCGCAATTGCGCGATAACTGATTTCATCCAGATCTTCCGCATCCATTCCTTTCACGATCGGACCAATCGCTGCTCCCAATGGTTTACGAGCCACTAGGCGTGCTAGCCAATATAGAATGAGACCACCAAGGATGGACCAAATGACGGTGTTTAATTTACGACCTGCACTAGCCCCTTCCATCCAGGATGGCGCTGTAAATAAGGGTTCAGACATACCAAGGAATGACTTCATCTCTACGACGTTCATTTCATATGGCTGCACAATTGGAGGCAATACATAAGTTTCTGTCGTATGATTGGTTTCCTGTACACCTTGTGCATTCGTAACAATCGCATCTTTGGAGAATACAGCTTTGTAGCCTGATCCATTGAATGTAAAAATCGAGGCAATAAATGCAACGAGCATAAAAATAAAGAATAAGGTAAGCTCAACACCTCTTTGTTCCTTCTTATCAGTCTTCGTCGTCCCTGTATAGTCAACGGATCGAAGCAGATACATTAATCCACCGGCAAAACCAACGGCAAAGAAAGCTTCTCCGGTAGCCGCAGTTGTTACGTGAATCTTCAACCAGTAACTCTGCAACGCAGGAATCAATGGCTGTACTTCACTTGGAAAAACGGAAGCATAGGCAATGATGATAAAGCCAATCGGTAGTGCGAAGACGCCCAGTACCGGAGTCCGATAGATGAGATATACGATCAAGAAGGCACACATGATCATCATCCCTAAGAACGTCATAAATTCATACATATTGGAAGTAGGGATATGATCCCCTTCAGCCCATCGTGTGAAGAAGAATGTCACATGACAAGCAAAACCGACAACCGATGTAATAAAAGCAACGAACCCCCATTGCCTCGTGTGGTCTTCCGGTTTCCGGTTGCTCCACCTTTTACCCGTAATCGAAAGAACAAACAGGAAGAATGCGAGCAAATATACAAAAAAAGCGATGAGTAGAAAGGTACTGCTAACAGAGTTTACATTCACCCCTGGTTTCCTCCATTTGCTAATGTTTTCGGTAAAACGTCCAGATCATTCTTATTCAGCGCTGCGGCAACTTCATTGCGAAGTCCAAACCAGTTCTTGTTCGTATGGCCGCCGAGCGTCAACTTGCCCCCATCAATTCGAATCCAAATGCGTCGATGCTGCCAATAGAAGCCCATAATGACACCGATCATAAAGATCGCAGAGCCAACCCAGATGTATGGCATAGCTTTATCCACTCGAATGTTCAAGTATGTCGTATAATTGGCAAATTGAACGCCTTCCATGGAGCCAACCGCAATCTTCAGCTTCTGGCTAATCGCACCGTTAATGGTATCTTGCGAGAACGTTTCCTTATCGATTTGTCTTGGGAAATACAGATAAGGTTCCCCTTTTTCAGCTAGCCCCGGTCCCGTTATGCTAAAAATAAAAGCTGGTGCTTTCGGCTCATTCGATTTGGAAATCGGTTGACCCTTCTCTATGCCAAACTCAGGGAAGAAACCTTTCAGCGTAAGGGTATATGCACCTACTTGATAAGACTCTTTAGGATTATTCATAGGTAGATCAAAGCTACCATAAGTCTCACCCGTAGTTGGATTGCTTAGTGTAGGCTTCACCGAGATCAGCAGTGGTGTTGCTTTGTAATCAAACTGATACGCTTGCAGACCCTTGTAATCCAATGGATGATTCACAATGATATTGGCCTTGTGAACTTCCTCCAGAACGGGCGCTTCTGCCCCATCCCCGCAATTCGCGGTACAATGATACAAGACAGCTTGCGTTTCATACGTCTTCGGAACAATCTGACCTTTGGCTTTGATGCTTTCAGGAAGCTCTTGTTCATCATACAACGTGAGAGTAAATTTCTCATTCTTGATGTAATACGACGTATGCGGTATGGGCTTGGTTTCACCTTCAAGGATGCTCATGTATTGATCCATATGCCAGCCGGGTATCCCGCGCATAAGCACACCGATTAAGAAGATAATGAGTCCAATATGATTGATATAGGGCCCCCAGCGGCTAAAGCGATATTTCTCAGCAAGCAGTGCAGAGCCATCGGTATGTATACGGTAATTCTTTTTACGCAAAAGTGTGCCCAGCTTGTTCGTCCAAGCGATTTCATCCGTTCCCGCAGGCAAATCTGTCACAAATGTGACATTTTGCCTAGTCAGAAAATTGATATGTTTGCGAATTTGCTGCTTGGACAACGCCCTATAAAGGGGAAGAACACGATCCAAACTGCAAATGACAAGCGAAGTGCCAATCATGAAAAGCAACGTGATGAACCACCATGAGCTGAAGGTATGAGAAAAGCCAAGTGCATGATAAATATTCCCTAGTTGCCCATAGTTTTCGCTGTAATATTGAGATGGATCCATGTCTAGAAAGGTATTCTCTTGTGGAAATATCGTTCCAACAGCTGAAGCCAGCAATGTAATGAAAATGATCCATACGGCTATTTTCACTGAGGAGAAGAAATTCCAGACTTTATCGAGCAGAGAAGGATTTGATTTCTGAGAACGTCTGGCCATCCCATCATAGCGCATTTCCAGTATGTCTCTGCCATCGATATCGATCAGCGGATTCCCACAGGATTCACACAGCGTAGTCCCTGTGGGGTTCTGATGTCCGCAATCGCATTTGGTATTGTAGAACATGATGACCTCCTAAAAACGTTGAACATGCGTACGACTTATAAATTACGATTTAGTGACCAAGCTAGAAATCGTCTCATCAATAAATGACTCTTCCATTTGGCCAATTTTTTTCACAGCAATTTTGCCATCTGCCCCGATGAAAAAGGTTGTTGGATAGTCCATAACGCCATATAATTTACGAACAACTTCATTGGCATCCAGCAGTACTGGCATATTTAATTTGTATTGCTCCATGAAGCCCTGGACCGTTACTTTATTCTTGTCCACATTCACTTCTAAGAAAACAACACCTTGGCTCTTCCACTTATCGTATTGCTTCTGAAGATCAGGCATTTCTTCTTTACATGGTGGACAAAATGTACCCCAGAAATTCACGAGCACAACCTTCCCTTTGTAATCAGAGAGCTCGTGCGTTTGACCATCTAATCCAACCAAGGAGAAGTTAGTCGCTTTCTCCCCTTGCTGCGGGTACTTCTTGCTAGCTGAAGCAGACAAATTTGTAATAATCGTAAACACACCAATAATGAGCACGATTGCAAAGATCCCAATCTGTACCCACTTCTTATTACGACCCAATGTTAATCACCTTCGCTTTGTCGATAATGTTAGTTTTGGCATATCGATTTATACCCTTATTATAACGAAAAGAAGGCCAATTCTTATTGGCCTTTTTGAACGTTATGTGTCCTTAGCGCTTCGTTCCTAAGCTCTTCAACCTCTTTGGGCGTCAAGTGGCGATACTTCGCTCTTGCCAGGCCTGTTAAGAATATGGGACCGAATTTAATCCGCTTTAATTTGATTACGGGGAACGAAATCGCCTCAAACATCCGTCTAACTTGGCGGTTTCTTCCTTCATAGATCGTGATCTGAATGACAGACTCATTCTTCTCCATATTCACATCTGCGTACTCGACTTCAGCAGGCGCAGTCATACCATCTTCTAACTGTATGCCCATTTTGAGCTTATCTAATAACGTGCCGTGTGGCACACCTTTGACAGTTGCTTGGTATGTCTTCGGTACATGATGCTTCGGATGTGTAAGCAGATGTGCAAACTCTCCGTCATTCGTTAGAATGAGCAGGCCTTCCGTATCGTAATCCAGTCGACCGACCGGATATACACGCTCTCTGATCCCTGGCAAGAAATCAGTGACAACCTTACGTCCTTCGGGATCCGTTGCACTCGTTATAACACCTTTGGGCTTATTTAAAATGACATAGATCTTCTTCTGTTGACCTATCGCACGTCCATCAACCCTAATTTCATCTTCAGCTGTATTCACTTTCACACCCAGCGTCGTGACGACTTCACCGTTCACTTGCACGCGTCCCGCTGTAATGATTTCTTCACATTTCCGGCGGGATGCGATCCCAGCTTCGGCTAATACCTTTTGCAGTCTTTCCATTATCCGCTTTCACCTCAAGCTAATGATAACGGACTTAACCACAAATCTCAAGCGGCAACCCACAATAACTGACAGAAGGTGACAGAATGATGGCTATTCAGGTGCCAATGCGTGCCTGGCATTTATGAAAATACGACATAACAAATAACAAGAGAAGCGATAAAGCCAACAGCATCTGAAATTAATCCCACTTTGAGCGCATATCCAGCCTTTCGAATCCCTATCGCGCCAAAATAAACGGTTATCACATATAAAGTTGTATCCGTGCTCCCTTGTACCGTTGAAGCAATCCGCCCAATCATGGAATCCGGACCAAACTGCTCGATCAAATCCGTGGTAAAAGCTAAGGAACCCGCTCCTGTGATAGGCCTTAGAATGGCTAAAGGGAGCACTTCTGTAGGCACACCAATACTTTCGAAAAATGGCCGCATCCACCCTATCATCAAGTCCATCGCACCAGATGCACGAAATACGGAAATCGCGACCATCATCCCGACAAGGTGGGGAATAATTTTGATCGCCGTGTCGAAGCCATCTTTGGCACCCTCTACAAATGACTCATAGACAGGAACCTTGCGATAAGCAGCGTAAAGGGGAATGAACACAATCATGATTGGGATGGCCCATGCCGAAATAAGTGAAACGAGTGCGTACATGCCTGTTCATCCTTTCAGCGGAGGGATAGGTGAGCGCGATCTGCGATACCATCTATCAACGAATATGGCCACTGTTGTGGAGATGATCGTCGCAATGAGTGTAGTACCTACGATTTCTGCCGGATTCATCGAATTAAAATTCATTCTTATTGCGATAAGTGTTGTCGGGATTAAAGTGATACTTGATGTATTGAGCGCAAGCAGTGTGGACATGGCTGTACTTGCTTCATCTTTGTTAGGATTTAGCTTTTGAAGCTCCTGCATGGCTTTAATCCCCATCGGGGTGGCTGCATTACCTAAACCAAGGATATTAGCACTCATGTTCGACATGATATAACCAAGCGCGGGATGATTCTTTGGAACACTTGGAAAAAGGAAACGTACGACAGGCTGAAGAAGTCTTGCCAACTTGTGCAAAATACCTGCATCTTCCGCAATACGCATCATGCCCATCCAGAATACCAGTACACTAATTAATCCGAAGCATACGGTAACACCATTCTTCGCCCCATCAAATGCCGCTTGTGTAACGGATTCTACATCGCCATTGATAGCTGCGACGAGGAAACCAACAACGATAAAAAATAGCCATATCCAATTCACCATAGGTCAGCACTCCTTACAACTTGGCTTACGTCTTTGACATTAATCCGCCCATATGGAGCCGGATATATTAAATAGCCCCTGTACTAGCATTCTGCAGATATAGCTATACTTTGTCAGCAAAGTCTCTTTATATGGACTGCTCGATTGATAGGAGAATGTAGCTTTCTCCGGCACTTGCATCAACGGGTTTGCTGGATCATAGATAGGTATCGTTTGTATCAGATTATTGTTCAATGATATTCGCAGTGCACCGCGTTCAGCCAACCGATACTCCGTTGTCATAGGATCTACCAAGCTAACTTGGTGTGTTATACTGGCGTATTCACCTTCTGCGAGTGGGTACTTGAACGTTCGGCTTGCTACCCAAGGGGTACCTTCGATTGCATCGCCTTTCTTCACCAGTGTCTGCAGTGGGAAATTATTGAAGCCATATTGGAGCAGCTTCGCGTGATCCGCCCAATCATCACCATCATTCAAAGTCACAACGACCAGTTGCTGGCCGTTCCGTGTAGCCGAAGATACTAAGCAGCGCTTAGCGAGCTTGGTATAACCTGTTTTGACCCCATCTGCACCTTCGAACATGGAAAGCATTTTATTTTTGTTGAGCCAAGAATAATCCCATGCTTCATTTGGATTGGGTACTTTTTTGAGCTTTGTAGATACAATGTCAGCAAATACACTATTCTTGAGCGCATACGCGGTGAGCTTAGCCATATCATTCGGACTTGAGCGATGACCTTCACCTTCATCCAGCCCTGATGGATTCGTGAAATGAGAATGATCCATTCCCAGCATTTTCGCTTTCTCGTTCATCAGATAGACGAACCCTTCCACGCTTCCTCCGATATGCTCAGCGATCGCTGTCGCGGCGTCATTACCGGAGCGCATCATGAGACCATACAGCATGTCGTGGAGTCGCATTTCTTCTCCAAGCTTCAAGTAGATGGAAGACCCTTCTTTGCCAAAAGCATTCTTGCTGACTTTGACCATGCTGGTGAGGTTGCCTTGTTCAATTGCAATGATCGCTGTCATAATTTTGGTCAAGCTAGCTATACGCATAGGCGTGTCCCCTTTTTCGCTATAAAGCACACGTCCTGACTCCACATCAACAAGCGAAGCACCGACCGCATTCGTATGAATGCTTGGCGGCGCGGCTTCTACATAGGTCCATGGCGCAATTAACAATCCAATCAAGGCACAGCAAATGATGATGAACTGGCTTTTGGTTTTCATTGGTTGGGTTATCCTCCTACACGAGCGAACTTGTACACTTTTGATCGAATCCACTGATGAAACTTTGTACAAGTATATGCGAGTGGACGAGGGATATGTCCTGAAAACTACCCAAAACAAAAAGGCCGTCCAGAAGTAGAAAATCTACTTAAGGATCAGCCTTCAATAACGCAACTTGGCGTCTAGTCTTACCTATTCTATTTAATTAGCGATTAGTAGGCCGTCCAGCCCGCATCCGCTGTAACTACTGTCCCGTTAACAAAGCTCGCATCGTCGGAAGCCAAGAATAAAGCAACCTTCGCAATTTCCTCCGGCTCACCTGCTCGTGGATTTAACCCCATGCCAACCATTGCTCTTTCCATACCAAAAGGATTTGGTGCCGTAATCGTTGTTCCGATGTTTGTGCTTACACCGCCAGGAGCGATTGCATTACAACGAATACCAAGATTCGCGTATTGAAACCCAACGTTTTTCGTGAATCCAACTACCGCATGTTTAGATGCCGTATACGCTGCACCTGCTCTGGATCCATTTAGTCCGCCTGCGGACGCAATGTTTACGATGACTCCGCTTTTTCTCTCTGTAAAAATCGGAAGAACTTTCCGAGTTGTCCGCATGACACCTGTTGTGTTGATTGCGAAAACTCGTTCCCACAGCTCGTCCGTAAGGTCTCCTGCAGGGACAAAGTTATCCATAATACCAGCATTATTTATGAGAATATCAACGGTACCGTATTCTTCAACAGCCGTATCAATCATTTGTGCAACATCTTCTTCTTTCGCAACATTCGCCGCAACAGCAATTGCTGTACCACCTTTTGCTTCAATGCCAGCAACAACCGTTTGCGCCGCCTCAACCTGAAGATCTGAAACGATTACCTTTGCTCCTTCTGCTGCGAACAATTCTGCAATTGCTTTACCCATACCTGACGCTGCTCCTGTAACGATAGCCACTTTTCCAGAAAGCTTCATGTGTAATTCCTCCAAATGTCATGTATTTTCGTGCAAATCCCTCACTGAATTGTGCCTATAGAACTTCCTTCACTTGGAGTATAATAGAGTATCAGAAGTGTTACAATCAGTAAAAAACGCTTGTTTGTTAACTAACGTACATATGGATTGATTTTGTTCACTAACGCCAAAAAAGGAATGAACATGAATGTCAGAAATCACTAAAAAAACGGATCGCAGAATCGTTCGAAGTAAAATCGCTCTACGAGAATCCCTGCTGGCACTAATGTCACAAAAGCCCTTTGCTTCCATTTCGATTACTGAAATTGTAGAATTCGCTAACTATAATCGAGGGACATTCTATGCCAACTACGAAAGTAAAGAAGATTTGCTTGACGATATCATTTCCCAATTAACTGATCAATTACTTCAATCTTTCCGTGCACCATATGAACATGTTGAGGTATTTCGCATTCAAGAACTGCCTGCAAAATCAGTTATGATATTTGATCATTTCCATCAAAATTCCTCCATTTATACCACGCTAATGAAAAGTGAAGTACTTCCCAAACTGAAAGAAAAGATGTTTAATGCTTTAAAAAAAATCACACAAGAAGAATTATTCTACCCTGATCAAGACAACGAAATAGATCAAGAACTGCTGAGCATTTACTCTATTCATGCCTTGCTTGGCCTTATTTTTCATTGGATTGAAAGTGAATTCAAATATTCACCTTCTTACATGCAGGATCAACTAATCAAAATGATTAACTGGCGTCCCACTTCTGCTAAAACGGTCGTAAGAAACTCTCACGACTGAGGAACTCCATAAAAAAAGCTGTCCTCAAAGGACAGCTCATAATGACAAGAGGCTACACAATAAAATTCTGATTCTCGACGTTAGTGACATTGGTTGAAGCAGCTACTGGTGGCTTCGCTGACATACCTTTGATCATACTCTGAATCTTGTCCACGACCTGCGGCGCAGAATCGATAAGACGCTCCAGAATATGCGTTTGATTATCTAACGGTACGACCTTCACGCCATTCTTACCAACAACCAGGAAAGCAATTGGTGTAATGGATACCCCGCCGCCGCTACCACCACCGAAGGGGAGAGCAACTTTGGCATTGAGCGCGTCGCCTCTGCCCATTGACCCGCCTTCGATTTCAATTTCGGAGTCTGTCACAAACTCGCTACCGCCAGCTGCGAAACCAAATCCCACTTTGGAGATCGGCATAATGACACTACCGTCTGGCGTTTCAACCGGGTCACCGACAATTGTGTTTACGTCGACCATCTCTTTTATATTTTCCATGGCGACTTTCATGAGGCCTTGAATCGGGTGTTCGGACATCTTCATATTCCTCCTTAGCGTTTTTTCACCATACGTTTCTGGCATCCAAAGCTCAAGCATTCAGAGCTCATAAGAACTATCATGGTTCAGTTCTAGAATGCCCCTCCTAGCAAGGGGTTATGTAAAACTCACGAAGCAGGTTTGAATCTAGCTCTCGCCTTCAATGCGAACTGGATCCAAGTTCGAATGCCTCCTTTGATTCTAGCTGCACGGTATAACAACCGTATGCCAGCTGTGACAGCAAACCATACCCGGATTCGACCAGCAAAACGAAACTCCGTTGCAAACTGCTTTTCATTATATTGTGGTATCACATCTATGCGCGGCTTCGCAATTAACTTCACATAACGGACTGTAAAGCCAAGTAACGATGACTTGATTCCCCATACGGCTCCCGTCGTTATCGCCGTTTCCGGGGCATCACCAAGTCCTACGCGAGTAATCCACTTCAGCTCTGTGCACTCTACTTTAGCTAAGGTCATCTTCATCCAACCATATAAATTCAGCGTATGCACGAGGACATCTTTCGTTTCCTTGTAAAAGGCGATGACTTTATCCTTGGTAATATGTTCTCTCGTTTCATCCTTCAGCTTGGCGCTTTGTTGGGTCACTTTTTCTGACTTAATTAATATCCCTTGGGTGAATCCTTTGAACTGAATGATCGGAATGACATAACGGTATCGTACGAGCCCGAACAACCCTCGCATCTCCACGGTAAGCGTATCATTATCTTTTACCCGGGAGAAATAAAATTCACCGCGCATATAGCTGCATAGCACAACGATAATGGCAATGATGACAACCAAGACGGCCAACCCTACCCACAGCAACACTTACGCCTCCTTAGTCAAAATGAACGAAAAACTCCACACGCAAGATGAATTCTCGCAGGTGGAGTTAGTATGACCTCTAAAAGGAAATGAAATGCATGTATGGATAAGCTTTAACCTAACATGACCTTATTCGGAGTGCTCGTCACTCACATCGTCCAGGGTCAATTGTTTCTGATCCCCGCTTAAGCGATCGAATAGCATCCGAGTTTCTTCTTCCAAATCAAAACTACCTTGGAAATTAGCAGAGTCAGGTAATTCTTGGATCGAATTTAAACCGAAATACTCCAAGAATTGTTTGGACGTACCATATAAAATCGGTCTACCCACTGCATCTGCACGCCCGACCTCCGTAATCAAATCCTTACCCGTTAATGTAGCAAGTGCTCGATCACACTTCACGCCGCGGATCTCTTCGATCTCAACACGTGTAATAGGTTGTTTATAGGCAACGATGGATAACGTTTCAAGAGCAGCTTGCGAGAGCGAGGAACGTGATGGCGTATAAGCAAGCCTTTCAAAATACGGAGCATGCTCCGCCAAAGTAGTGAGCTGGTAGGCGCCAGCAACCTCTACAATTTGGACGCCGCGCCCTTTACGTTTGAAATCTGTTCGCATATCTTTCAGCAGATCTTTAATTACATAAGCATCAAGTTCCATCACTTCAGCAAGTTGCTTGAGATCTAGTCCTTCGTCGCCAGAGGCGAAGAGAAGTCCTTCAATAATCGATTTCATCTGTTGGAAGTTGAGTGTCAAGGTCAGTTCCCTCCTCTTTGGCTTGAATGACGATATCTTCAAAAAGCTGATTTTGGTAGCATGTGATTTTCTTCATTTTCATCAACTCAAGGATAGCGAGAAAGGTAACGACGATTTCTTCCCGCGTCATCTCATAATCGAACAGCTTGGAAAATAACAGCTTGCCACCTTTTATTTTAAGCAAATCAACAACTTCACGAATCCGATCCTTTACCGAAATCTCATCTCGTCTGATCCGTGCAACTACGTTTCGGTTCGCTAACTTACGCAAGGTACGCTGAAAAGCAATCAGTAAATCAGCAACATCTAACCCTTCCACCGGGTTCTCATGAAGATCCGGCAGATATGGTGTTAAATCCTCAGGTTCACGTGTGTAAACGAGGCTGCGCTCCACTTCTTTGTCACGAAGCATATCTGCAATCGATTTATATTTCCGATATTCAATTAGCTTAGCAACGAGCTCAGCGCGTGGGTCTAACGAATCATCCATATCATCAAAATATTCGTCAAATTCAATGACAGGCGGCTTAGGTAGAAGCATTTTGCTTTTGATGGAGAGCAGAGTAGCAGCCATAACGAGAAATTCACTCGTTATATCTAACTCCAGTTCCTGCATCGCTTGCACATACCCAAGGTATTGATCTGTAATTTCTTTGATCGGAATATTGTAAATGTCGAGTTCATTTTTATCAATCAGATGAAGCAATAGATCAAGGGGGCCTTCAAATGCTTCCAACTTATATGTAACCTTCATGTCGTTCTTCCCCTTGTCATAGTGAATAAAGATGCATGATTACCTGTACGGCGTATGGATAAATTCCGCTGAGCGCCCATTGTCCAATCGGGGTCACCATTAAAACGATTACAAGAATAAGTGCTTTGATCTGTTGTCTGTCCAGCCATCGCTGTTTCCGAGTCGAAACAAGCCCTCTCATTATATACCATCCATCAAGCGGATAGAGCGGCAACAAATGAATGAGTCCTATCATTAAGTTAACGATAACACAATATTGTAAATACACACGCCATTGTTCCACGACGAGCGATTCCGAAGCTGCCCCAAGAAGGGCAGGCAAGTAAAAATATAACCACCAAAAAAATAAAACGAGTACAAGATTCGCGAGAGGCCCAGCAAGATAAACAATGGTATGCGATAGTTTGCGATTCTTGGGAAAACGGTCCGAATCGACCGGCATTTTCTTCGACCAGCCATATGGCCCGAAGACGATCATCGCCAACCCCAAGACGTCAAGATGCGCCAAGGGGTTAAGCGAAAATCGTTTGCCATCACGAGCTGTTCGATCTCCTAGCAGCCAAGCGACTCCTGCATGCGCTGTATCATGTAGGGTCATAGCAATTAGGAAAGCAAACAGCCGCGGCAGCAGTGTTTCCAAGTGGTAATAAGCCAGCATTAGGAAGAGAATTGCTTCGTCAAGTTCGCCATTTCAATCGCAGTTACGGCAGCTTCCCAGCCTTTATTGCCTGCTTTCGTACCTGCGCGTTCAACTGCTTGCTCAATGGAATCTGTTGTTAATACACCGAAGATTGTAGGAATACCTGTTTTCAAGTTAATCGCCGAAACACCTTTGGCCACTTCGCTGCACACATAATCAAAATGCGGCGTTGAACCACGAATAACGGCACCTAAGGTAATGACAGCATCATACTTGCCGCTTTCGGCCATTTTTTGCGCGATAAGAGGCAGTTCAAATGCACCTGGAACCCACGCGATATCAATTTCACTTTCATCCACACCGTGACGCTTTAGCGCGTCTTGTGCACCGCCTAGCAGTTTGGAAGTAATAAATTCATTGAAACGTCCAACAACGATCCCGTATTTTAAATTTTGCGAAATTAAATGTCCTTCATAAATCGTAGCCATGGTAAGAATCTCCTTTTCTGTTGAAACGTATTTGTATGTGATTTAGATTACTATACAAAAATTAAATGCCCTTGCCTACATCGATAAAAGTAAGCATGTGGCCAAGCTTCTGTTGCTTGGTTTGCAAATAACTAAGGTTATCTTTCTTGCTCTCCATCTGAATCGGAACGCGCTCATCTACTTCAAGGCCATAGCCTTCTAAGCCTTTGATTTTACGCGGATTATTCGTCAACAAACGAAGTTTCGTGATGCCTAGATCTTTGAGAATTTGTGCACCAATGCCATAATCACGAAGATCTGGAGCAAATCCAAGCTTAATATTCGCTTCTACGGTGTCTAATCCCTGCTCTTGGAGGACATAGGCCTTCAATTTATTGATTAAGCCAATACCGCGACCTTCCTGTCGCATATATAATAATACACCATTGCCCTCTTCATCAATCTGTTTTAGTGCTGCATCGAGCTGCGGACCACAATCACAACGATGAGAGTGGAACACATCACCTGTCAAACACTCCGAATGGACGCGCACCAAAGTTGGTTTGGAAGGGTCAATGGTCCCTTTAACTAAAGCTACATGTTCCTTATCATCCAATTGATTCGTATAAGCAATCGCTTTGAATGTTCCAAAATCCGTTGGCAGATCCACTTCAACCTCGCGCTTCACCAACTTTTCTTGTTGATTGCGATACTGAATAAGGTCTTGGATCGTAATGATGCTAAGCTCATGCTTCGCTGCAATTTCCATCAGATCCGGCACTCTTGCCATGGTACCATCTTCTTTAATAACTTCACAAATAACGCCTGCCGGATACGAATCACAAAGAATAGCCAAGTCGATCGTTGCTTCTGTATGGCCTGCTCTGCGAAGTACACCGCCTTTTTTGGCAATCAAAGGGAAAATGTGACCTGGTCTGCGGAAATCCTGTGGTTTCGTGGACGGATCGATTAACCCTTGAATCGTTCTGGAACGCTCATGAGCTGAAATCCCTGTGCTTGTATCTGTATGATCAACAGAAACCGTGAAAGCTGTACCGTGATAATCGGTGTTGCGCGCTACCATTGGAGGCAGATCAAGTTCTTTGGCTCTGTCTTCGGTAATCGGTGTGCAGACGAGCCCACGACCTTCTTTAATCATGAAGTTGATCACTTCTGGTGTCGTTTTATCAGCAAGGGCGATAAAGTCACCTTCATTTTCCCGATCTTCATCATCTACGACAATAATTACTTTACCTAATTTTAGATCCGTAATAGCCTCTTCAATCGTATTGAACCGAATGGGTTGTGTCATATACACCTCTCCTAACTTACATAAAGCCATTATCTGCTAAAAAGCTTGCGGTCAGCTTACTTTTCTTAGGCTCTCCGTTTCCGTGAGCAGAAGTATCAGAAGGACCGAATTTGAGCAGTCGTTCCATATATTTGCCAAGAACATCACATTCAATGTTGACTGTATCTCCGGCTTTTTTGTCATGGAGAACCGTTTGCGCAAGTGTATGCGGGATAATCGAAACGGAAACATCGCTTTCTGTGACATCTACAACCGTCAAACTAATCCCGTCGATCGTGATGGAACCACCTGGAATGATGTAGCGGAATATATGCGGATTCTCCGGTGCGAACCGGTACACAACGGCATTCTCTTCCGGTATGCGGGATAGGATCGTTGCTGTGGCATCCACATGACCTTGGACAATATGTCCGCCAAATCGACCGTTCGCCGCCATCGCCCGCTCCAAATTAACTCGCGTGCCCGATTGTAGCTTCCGTAGATTCGTCTTCCGATACGTTTCAGGCATCACATCAACGGAGAAGGAATCACTGTCATACGAAATGACGGTGAGACACACACCATTAACGGCAATACTGTCCCCTAAATGGACGTCTTCCAGTATTTTTTTGGCGCCAATGGTCAGCACCATGGCTTGCCCTCCACTATGAATGCGGCGCATGTGGCCGATTTCTTCAACAATGCCGGTAAACATGCCACTCCTCCGTTCTCTAGCTCTTATACAACGGATAACCGGTTATACAAATATCCGGTCCGAATTGCTCGACACGCAGTCGGTCGAGCGTTATAGCATCATCCATCTTCGCGTAGCCGTCGAAGTGGATGTTCGCAGGTGCTGCCTGGCCCCCGCCGATAATTTTCGGCGCAAACATCAGCACCAGCTTATCAATCAGGCGCCGCTCCAGCATGGCGCCGTTCAAGCGGCCTCCACCCTCGAGGAGGATGGAGCCGATCTCGCGCTCGCCGAGCTGCTGCATGGCGAGCATCAGATCCACCTGCGGGCCGTCCCCGCAGGTGAGGACCGTAATGCCGCGCGCTTCCAGCGCGGCACGGCGCTCTGCGGGCGCCTGTGCGCTCGCGAGCAGGATCGTCGGCTGACGATCCTGTTCGGTGAGCACGCGGGCGCCGAGCGGGACTCGCAGCTGCGAGTCCGCGATGATGCGTACCGGCTGCACAGCCGGTACGTCGCCGCGCGTGCTCAGCTGCGGGTCGTCGGCGATGACGGTCTGCACGCCGACGAGGATACCCTGGTGCCGATGGCGCAGGGTATGAACAAAAGCTCGCGACTCCGCGGATGTAATCCACTTGCTGTCGCCGGTTTTGGAAGCGATGCGGCCGTCCAGGGTGCTCGCGGTCTTCATCGTCACAAAAGGCATACGCGAGACGATGAATTTGTTGAAAACCTCGTTCAGCTTCGCGGATTCTTCACCTAGCAAGCCTACGCTCACTTCCAATCCATACGCGCGCAGCTTGGCGATTCCCGTCCCAGCAACTACCGGATTCGGATCCGTGGTAGCCACGACAACACGAGTCACACCAGCTTCGATGAGGCGGTCGCAGCATGGCGGTGTTTTGCCATGATGACTGCAGGGCTCCAAGGTCACATAAGCTGTACTCCCCTTAGCTTCCTCGCCCGCCATACGCAAGGCCAAGACCTCTGCATGCCCCTCTCCGCGCTTCAAATGTGCACCCATGCCAACAATGCGGCCCTCTTTGACAAGAACACAGCCAACTACAGGATTGATTCCCGTTTGTCCAAGTGCGCGCTCTGCCATCTGAAGCGCAAGTCTCATATAGGTTTCGTCATTCAACAGCTCCATGGATGATCACCGCCTTCTTAACTCAATCCTTGATTCTAATGCAAAAAAGCCCCTTCCGCTTACGGATGGGGGCCAGAGATTGTTTAGATAACACGAATAAACTCCTGCTGTTACGCTTGTCACATTTTTGATCAAATCAAACAATACCGACGAGGTAGCCCTTTTGGACAGACCTGCCGAATTTAGATTAATGTGAAAAAATGAACAAGCATGCTAGCGAAATGACATTCGCATTTTCCTTCTCCCATCCAGACTATACTGTCGGTCCCGGAGTTCCACCAGGTCAACCGTAGCGAAGCTGTTGTCAGGTACCGCTAGCTTCACAACGGGTCACGGACTGATCGCAACCATGTACACGTACATGAGTACGAATCACCGCCGGTGTGGAATTTCACCACGCCCCGAAGGTTTTGCATACTATAAAAGAGATTAATAACTAAACCTTAGCTACTAATTTCTTTATTACACAAAAATTTATCACTCACGCATGAAAATTGCAAGGTCTTTTTTCATTTTTTCTGATAAAACTTGTCGGAATTAATGGATTTGGAACTCATCCTTGTTGAATTTACTATGAATTCATTGTTCTAATAAAGCAATATCTGAGCAAATCGTTCCTTCTTCCCAATGAGGATTTGCATAGCCTGCGGGTGCATTCAGATACGTCAACCAAGCCATGTCGAAGCCAGCTTTCTTCTTGGCCGATACGCAAGCGTTTCGAGGGTCAACTCCTCTGGACATCTCTGTTAAAAGTTCCTTCCGCAGCAGTGAAAAACGTTTGATTGTACTGCTAAACTCTGCTTCCTTATCGGGATTTATCCCACCTTGTACCCACTCGCCTTCAAAAATAAAAGCATAGTCATGATTAGACACGGCTTGCATCTCGATGGCTTCTGAATAATCACGTAACGCCTGCTCCCTGTATCCGTACGACTCAGCCCACATGCCACTTATCAGTCGATGATACGGTGTAGGTGTTTGCACATAGACTCGCTCAGTACGTTTGAGAGTATTTTCAACAATCGCATACGTCTCCGTGAATTCCTGCTGCCACGGTCCCGCTCCAACTGAACCGATTAACCCACCTGTCAGTTGAAGCTTCCTATCTCGAATATCCGCTTTGGATACACTGGCTATCAGAGCCGTTCCCGTGTATGTTTCAAGTTTTCTACCTACCCATGATGACACAGCATATTCGGAAAAAGTAGTGTGTGCGCCGCTATTTATGGATACCCAAACAATCTCTGGCTTGCTATCACCTGTAAGATCAGCAATGGTCATGACGTTTGCTCGGCCGTTATTCGCAGATGTGAAATTCAAATATTGAAGGGTGTACCGGCTATCCTCATAATCAATGATTACCCCATAAGACTTTCGTTCCTGTTCCAAGCCTGTTTGCTCATCCCGAATATCCTCAATTAACACAGCTACCCATTCATTCGAAACCCCATCTTGATCCAAATCAGTCTGGATGACATCTAAGGCCACTTTCTGAGAATCATATGGCGATACTCGTATTTGAAGCCATTCCGTCAGATCAGGAATAGGTTCAGCTACATGGCTTAGCTCTATTCTAAGCTGTTCCATCAAAGGCCGCCTCACCGTTTCTGAGGGCGTTTTAGCTACAACTACATCAGATATCAAGGAGACATGTTGCGGGCTTTGAACATTGACTGTCGGCTTCTCTCTTCCTGTCAGAGTGAATAGACAGAGTATAGCCAACCCTATACCTGTTCCTACATAAAGTAACCATTTCTTTTTCAAACCGACATCACCTTTCATACGTATTCCCTTTTTAAGTTTGACGTATCCGCGTTCAGATAGGTTCTGCTTGACTTGATATAACAACCTTTGATGAGTTGGAAAGGGTTTATCTGCGTTGGAGAAGTTGCTGGGTAGTTAGGCAATAGCATTGTTAAGTTACTTGTGAGCTGGATTGTTGAGGTGCTTACGAACTACTGATGAGTTGATTTGTTGAGTAGCTAATTTGTATGGTTGGGGTTGGGGTTCGCTCTTGGGGTTGCGGTTGCGGTTCGCTCTTTGGGGCTCTTGAAGGTTGGCTGCTGACAGTCTGGTTCGGGTACTCTACTTGCTTACTTCACTCTACACATCACAACTTACCTGTAAAATATACAGCTAATCCAGATGAATTCCATCAAATATTCCAATTAGATGGAAAATATCCAGCTAAATCTCCTCAAAACACTCATTTCCTTAAATATGCTCGAAAATAACTTCAGGAAATCCATCTAATTGGCTTATTCTCAAGAAAACTAAATAATTAACTACAGAAAATCCATCTATTTGCGCTTAGGCTCTAAATACATAGCACCACTCGGCACAGTAAATCCATGCTTTTGCCAACGCTCCAGACCCTCGCGTCACGCACAAATACAAAAACTGCCCAGACCTAAGTCTGAGCAGTTCATATGACAGAAATTATACTTCTACAACTTCTACTTTTTCCATTTTGTCTTTGCCTTTGAATGCATCAACAAGCTCCATACCTTTGGATACTTTACCGAACACCGTGTGTCCGCCATCCAAATGTGGTTGCGGTTGGTATGCGATGTAGAATTGACTTCCGCCTGTGTTACGACCAGCATGCGCCATCGCTAGGGAGCCGCGCTCATGTTTGTTCGGGTTGATTTCACAGTTGATTTGGTAACCAGGGCCACCAGTTCCTGTTCCAGTTGGGCAACCACCTTGTGCTACGAATCCTGGGATTACGCGGTGAAAAACAAGTCCGTTGTAGAAACCGGAGTTTGCTAGTTTTTCAAAGTTAGCGACAGTGTTCGGTGCATCTTTCTCAAAAAGATCGATAACAACCTCTCCGCCACCTGCTAGTTGAATTTTTGCTTGTTTTGCCATTATGTGGTTCACTCCTTTAGGAAATAATATCTTATTCTACTATGAATGGCTGCATTACACAAACAGCAGGAGGAACCCTGCATAACTAGGGGCCTCCTGCTGATTTCATACTACGATTAAACCGTCTTGCTGACTTGTTTCATTCTAGCTGGAATTACGTCATTCCCTACGATTTGATCAAAGGATTCACGTTTCACGACAAGGTCGCTTTGGCCGTCTTTGACAAAAACAACACCCGGTCTGCGAATACGGTTATAGTTGCTAGCCATCGAGTAATTGTAAGCTCCTGTGCTCGATACCGCCAGAATATCACCTGCAGCTACCTTCGGCAGATTCACATCCCAGATCAACATATCGCCGCTTTCACAGCATTTGCCGGCAATCGAAACAACTTCAGCTGGCTGCTCTGCAGCGCGGTTCGCGAGACCCGCTTCGTATACAGCTTCGTATAGGGCAGGACGTGGATTGTCAGTCATACCGCCATCTACAGCCACATACTTACGAACACCGGGAATATCCTTCGTTGTGCCGACCGTGTAAAGCGTTGTCCCTGCATCGCCTACGATGCTACGACCCGGTTCAACCCAAATTTCCGGTAGCGGATAGCCGTTGCTGCCGAAATTCGTTTTAATAGCATCTGTAATAGCCTTCACATACACAGCTACAGGCAGAGGTGTATCTTCACTCACGTAACGAATTCCGAAGCCACCGCCCAGGTTAATTACTTTGAACGTAACATCTAATTCAGTGCGGACATGAATCGCAAATTCGGCCATTTTCTCAGCCGCAATTCGGAACCCTTCGACTTCAAATATCTGTGAACCAATATGTGAATGGATGCCCAAAAGTTCTAAATTGGAAAGCTGTGAAGCCTCCTCAATCGCGCGGAATGCAGATCCATTCCCCAAATCGAAGCCGAATTTGGAATCCGTCTGGCCTGTTGAAATATATTCATGCGTGTGCGCCTCTACACCTGGCGTAATCCGCAATAAAATTTTCACCTTTTGGCGTTTCTCAGTTGCAATTGCATTTAGCATTTGTAGCTCGATAAAGTTATCTACGACGAAACATCCAATTTTGGCATCAATGGCCATTTCCATCTCGGAAATGGTTTTGTTATTCCCGTGGAAGTGAATACGTTCTGCTGGGAAGCCCGCTTGAAGCGCTGTATACAGCTCGCCATCGGATACAACATCCAAGGACATACCTTCTTCTTCTACAATTCGGCACATGGCCATCACGCAAAACGCTTTACTTGCATAGGCTACTTGAAATTTCAGCTCAGAAGCTTCAAAAGCTTCAACGAACTCTCGACAACGCTGACGAACAAGTGTCTCATCGAAAACATAGAGAGGTGTGCCGAATTCGGCTACCAACTTCGTCGTATCGACACCGCCAATTTCGAGGTGGCCTAGATCATTTAATTTACTGGTACCATGTAAATACATAGCTATATTTTCCCCTCTCTACTTGAACCTTCCCTATGCCAAATTCCGCTAAAGAGGTCGCATACATACTTATAAAAGTACCATAGCGCACATCTATTTGACAATACATGCGCCTAGAACAACAAAAAAGGGCTGAATAATTTCAGCCCTTTCCATACGCTATGTTTTAGATTGACGGGTACCATCAATTGGCTTCGTTATGCTAAGCCTTGTTTTGCTTGCCAATACTGGACGACGCAGCAGGATGGAGAAAAAGCTTTTGGCATTAAATGGAATAAACGGCCACATATAGGGGGCATTGTAGGATTTCTTTGAAGCCAACATAATAAGCCATAATGTGGAACCAATCACAAACCCAGGAACTCCAAAAATAGACACAATTATTAACAGCGCTAGCCTCACGATTCGATTAGCTAAACCTAACTCATAGCTTGGTGTAGCGAACATACCGATTGAAGCAAGTGCAAGGTAGAGGATCACTTCGTTGATAAAGAGCCCTGTCTTTACTGCAATGTCTCCGACTAAAATCGCGGCCACCAAGCCCATCGCGGTTGCTAGCGGTGAAGGAGTATGTACGGCCGCCATCCGCATGAGATCTATTCCGATATCTGCAATCAGGAACTGAATGAGGAGCGGCAGCGTACCATCCTTCTGCGGGCCAAGGAATTCAAGACCCGCTGGCTTTAATGAAGGCTCCATTACCATCAGATACCAGAGAGGCAGCAAAAAGATCGACATCATAATGCCTGCAAAACGTACCCACCTCAAATACGTACCTATAAAAGGTGTATTTCGATATTCTTCTGCATGCTGTACATGATGAAAAAAAGTCGTCGGCAAGATCATGACACTTGGAGAAGTATCCACAAACACACAGACATGACCCTCTAGTAGATGGGCAGAGACAACATCCGGCCTTTCTGAATAACGCACCATGGGATACGGATTCCAACCCTTATTCACAATCATCTCCTCTAATTGTTTCTCTCCTAAAGGCAATCCATCAATCTCCACTTGTTTCATCTTATCTTTAATTTCTTGGACGAGTGTCGCATCCGCAATATCGTTAATATATCCGATACAAACATCTGTCTTCGTACGCTTGCCAATCTGCATGATTTCTAGTTTAAATCGCTCATCACGAATGCGGCGTCTAACCAAGGTAACATTCGTCAACAGCGTTTCTACAAAACCGTCGCGCGAACCTCTGACGACACGCTCTAGATCTGGTTCAGCAATAGATCGGATTGGAAAACTTTTTGCATCAACCGTAATGGCCGTTGTTACGCCTTCGATAAAAAAGGCGGTCCCACCCATTAACACCTGTCCAACAATCTCAGACATTTTCGTATAATGCTTCACTTGAATATGTGGAATTAATTTTTCAATAAATGTTTCCAACGTATGGTGGGCTACCGCATCACTATCTGCATAGGTCAGTCGAGTGATAATATCCGTCAACACGGTATCTTTCACGAACCCATTACAGTAGAAGATGCCAACGCGTTTAGCGCCAAACACCATCTCTCTCATCACTAGATCGAAACTCCGATTCAAACCGACTCGTTCTTCCAATACCCGCTGTACTTCTCGAAGGCTTTTCGGAATATCTTCTTGAATCTTCAGTGCCTTTTCTTCTGGTGTCATATTCGTAAGCGGATTGTAGACTGAGAGATTACCTTCCTCATCAACGGCAAGCTTCTCATCTTGACTATCTTGACTACTTTGCTTTTCTTGTGTGAACTCATCTTGTGACTCTTGTTCTTGCTCCTCATCGCTTTGTTGACCATTTCTAACGATAAACTTCATTGGTGCGCCACCTTCCTCCGCCCTTTAGTAAATTAACCATTCAAACAAGGAACCAATAACTTTCCCGAAAATCATGGCCATTAATAACACAATTCGATAGGAATCCATTCCTACTCGTTTAGCCAAAATCGGCAGCACATTGACGATTTCAGTCAGCGCTGCAGCTAGTAATCCAACGAAGCAACCTGCAAATAGACCAAATAACGCTGCGCCCATTGGAAATAAATGCATATGCATATCACTGAAATCAACCCAAGTAAACACGAGTGAACCTAGTACAACCGCTGCTTCATAAGCGTGGATTTTGGAGAATGATCGTGTGATTTGGGCTAACCTAGGAATGATATCCAGAACGACTAGGAAGGCAACCATGCCGCTCCCAACTGCAATACCTCCAGCTAATCCGATAAAAGCGGTTAGTAAAGCTTCCCCGAGCAACGTAATCACTTCGCGTCTCCTTCTTCATTGATTTTCGAGTATTCTTCTGTGATTACATAATGATTAATGTTTTCTTGATACATAAACATCTCAACTTCTAATGGGCTCGGCTCTTCGTTGAATTTCTTTTTAAACAGATGGTTAAAGAAAAGTACCATCCCTGCTCCGATGCCAATTGAATAGGGAATTTGTAAAATGAGCGGATGATCGACCTTTTTACCCGTCATCAATTCATAAATACGCTGATGGACGACTAGCATGGACACGTCAGCATGGAAATTCATGATCGCCAGCCCTGATCCAATAAATAAAAGCAACCATACGATTACGATGAGAAGCGGATTTGATTTCTTATTATCGGTGTATATTTCAAGCAGTACGTGCGGTTCACCAAAATGTTCAACTTGCAGCTCAGGAAAACATTTCTTTACTTTACGAATGATTAATAGCATATCGATGAGCACGCGATTTCCATCCTCTTGCTGGGGTTGATGAATAATCAATTCGTTCAGAGCTTGTTCATATTCAGGCTCCACAAATAGCTGTGCAATATGGTGCAGTCTCACGATCTGCCCCTTGCGAACGCGCGCTTTGCGGCGCAGACGGATGTATAAATATTTATTAATTACCCGGTCCATGGTTCACCCCTCTCAGAGCTTAACAATGTCAATTCTGTCTGCAGTCATCCATGTATAGGAATAGTATGCAAAATCTTTCCTTCGTGTAATCCATTCGAGATTTGGTAAATTCTCCATGCATAAAGATGGATATGGCAAGGCATGTTAAATAGGGAATACGATTACTTATTCCATATAAAGAAGGTGATAACATGGCAAAATTCGCGTTAACACTCGTCATCATTGGTGCGCTGAATTGGCTTCTAGTTGGGCTTTTCGAATGGGATTTAGTTTCTGCTCTACTTGGGGGAGATTCACACCGTGAATCTTCAGGGTTAAGTCGTATCGTATATTCCCTCGTTGGTTTATGCGGGATATACTGCGTCAGATTTTATGCGGTTGACCGTCATTCGGTACGTTAGAAAAGAGTTCGGTGGTATAAGGAACAAGCCGCTCATCCCCCTGATTGATTCTTACTCATGGGAAATTAGCGGCTATATGTATATGCACTGAAAAACCGTCCTCCCATAAGGAGCACGGTTTATACCAGCGCGTTGTTACGTATACAACAATTAATTATTGTGCAATCTGATCTTTAATTGATTGCAGAATCTTTTTCTCCAAACGCGATACCTGCACCTGAGATATGCCTAGTCTGCTTGCAACCTCCGACTGCGTCTGATCACGGAAATAGCGGAGATAAACAATAAGTCTTTCACGCTCTGAGAGCGTCCCAATCGCCTCATTCAAGGCTAGCTTCTCAAACCATTTCTCCCCGGATTCATCCGAAATTTGGTCCATAAGCGTGATGGGGTCTCCATCGTTCTCAAACACGGTCTCATGAATCGACGAGAGTGGTTTATTCGCCTCTTGAGCGAACACGACCTCCTCCGGCGTAATCATAAGCTCCTCGGCAACCTCTTTGATCGTAGGAAGCCTTCCCAAGCGCTTCGAAAGCTCATCCTTCGTCTTGCGAATTTTGTTCGCAAGCTCCTTCAGTGAGCGGCTTACCTTTAATGTGCCATCATCCCGCAGAAACCGCTGGATTTCCCCGATAATCATCGGGACAGCATAGGTTGAGAATTTGACATCATACGATAGATCGAATTTGTCGACGGACTTGAGTAGTCCAATGCACCCGATCTGGAACAAGTCTTCGGCTTCGTAACCACGGTTCAAAAAGCGCTGAACCACGGACCACACCAAACGGATATTGCAGCTGACAAGTGTTTCTCTAGCGAGTCCATCTCCGGATTGGCTGAGGGCGATTAACCGTTTGACTTCCGAATCGTCTAAATAACTATGAGAAGCATGCTTCAGATCAACATCCATAGATCCTACCCCTAATTGTATAAAGCTTTTTTAGATTCAATTCGCTTCAACATGTTTATTTTCGTTCCGATTCCGACGGCCGTCACAACTTCCACTTCGTCCATGAAATTTTCCATAATTGTAAAGCCCATCCCAGAACGTTCGAGCTCTGGTTTTGACGTGTACAAGGGCTCTTTCGCTTGCTCTAAATCAGCAATACCTTCGCCCTTGTCCTCAATCGTTAAACGAATCGTGTCATCATCAATTTCAGCTGAAATGGTAATGACACCATCCTTATTATTGTTATAGCCATGTATAATCGAATTCGTTACGGCTTCTGAAACAACCGTTTTGATATCCGTCAATTCATCTAAAGTTGGATCTAACTGCGAAACGAATGCAGCCACTGCTACCCGTGCAAAAGCTTCATTCTCAGATCGGCTGGCAAACTGCAAGGTCATAAAGTTTCGTTCACTCATAAAGCAACCTCCAAACTGGACATTGCATTACGTTCGTTATCTTGAATCGAAACGATCTTAAACATCCCCGAAAGCTCGAACAAGCGATAAACAGCTGGTGAGACATCACAGACGACCATTTTGCCGCCTTTGCTTGTGATTTGCTTATAACGGCCAAGAATGACGCCTAGACCTGAGCTATCCATGAAGGAGAGGTCCTTCAAACTAAGAATGAGGTGATGCGTTTGCTCCTTCGCAATGGCATCCTCCATTCTCGCCTTTACACTATCTGCTGCATGATGGTCAAGTTCACCCTTCAATCTAACAATCAGCGCTCTTCTGCCTTGCTCAAACTCAATTTGCATGCCCAATATGTTCACTCCCTTCAGGTCATGAACACTAGTTTCTACAACTGAGTTAGCAATTCCTGCCACCCGACAAAACTAGAAGAAAACCGCTAAAAGAAGGCAAAATATACGATCACATCAACTTCTATTCGCTGTTTTCCGCATTAATTCGTCGTAAATAACTCCGACGTTGTCCGCTTAAACAGCTTCCACCAAGTAGCTTTATCAACAGTTTGCGGAGACTCTAAAGGGTATTCCGCTAAGACATTATCCCCATTGTAGACCATGATTTTACCAATCGGTTGCCCTTCGCTTACAGGTGCTCTCAAGCTTGGATCCAACTGCAATTCATGTCGGATATTTGCCGTGTCCGTCCCTTTTTTCATCAATATGCTATAATTCTGTCTTGCAACTAACGGCACTGTCGATACTTGGCCCTTATTTATCGTGAAGCTGCCCAAACTATCACCTGTTTTGAACAATGGATAATTCGTATATTGCGCAAAAGCATAATCAAACAACTTCGTTACTTCCGCGTTTCGCGTTTTGGTATTAGGTTCACCAAGTACAACAGCAACAACACGTAAATTATCTCGCTTAGCTGTAGCTGACAAACAGAATTTGGCTTCACTCGTATAGCCAGTTTTCAATCCATCGGCTCCGCTATAAAAACGCACTAATTTATTTGTATTTACAAGCCAGAATGGCTTAGGTGAGTCTTTACGTAAATAATCTTGGTAAGCACCTGTAAAATTCGTAATCCCTTCGTGCTTCAGAAGTTCGCGTGACATAATCGCGATATCATTCGCCGTTGTGTAGTGATTAGCCACAGGAAGTCCATTACAATTAGAGAAATGGGTATTCTTCATCCCGAGTTGACCTGCTCGTTCATTCATCATGGCAACAAAATTCTCTTCAGAACCGGCAATTTTCTCAGCCATCGCGACAGAAGCATCATTTCCAGAAGCCATTGCGATGCCCTTCAGCATCTCTTGAACTGACATTTGTTCACCAGGCTCTAAGAAGATCTGTGAGCCTCCCATGGAAGCCGCATAATCACTAACGCTGACTTTTTCATCCATTTTGATGGTGCCCTTGTCGACTGCTTCCATGATCAAAAGCATGGTCATGATTTTCGTAATACTTGCTGGAGGAAGTTTGGCATCCTTATTTTTCTCCGCAATCACCGTGCCGGTGTCCGCATCCATGAGAACAGCTGATAGCGCATTCGGTGTTAGATCCACGGGTTGTACCTTGGTTTCCGCCGCATAAATCGCTGGCAGAACCAGCATCACACTTAATTGTAAACAAATGAAACTGATTAGCCCTTTTTTTCGCATAGCAATTGTACCCCTCCTGTGATGTATGAAGTGAAAGTTTTGGCATTTTGCAGCATGAATGACTGCTAATCAGTGTTGACGAAATTCCTCTAAATTATTCCATGACGGTGAAAATAACCCAGAACGAAAAAAAACACCTTCCGTTAGGAAAGTGCTCGTTCTCTACGTCTGCTATTCGATTACATCATAAATTAATTGCTTCGGTGCAGGCTGAGTTGACGTGATCTTATAGGCATCTAGAATCATCACTTCAACCTCAGCTACATCGAGACGATTCGCATGGATGGTACAAATGGATTCCCCTATTTGAATGGCATCCCCTATTTTCTTATTCAACGTCAGTCCTACCGCGTAATCAATCAAGTCTTCCTTCTTCGCACGGCCCGCGCCAAGAACCATCGCTGCGATACCGATATTTTCCGCTTGAATCTCGTTAATGAAACCATCTAGTTGGGCAGTAACCTCGATATGATAAGCTGCCGTTGGCAATAACTCTGGCTGATCAACAATACGCGAGTCGCCGCCTTGGCTGGCAATAAAGCGCTTGAACGTATCCAATGCTTTCCCCTTGGAGATGATGTCACGAACAGCTTCCTGTGCCTCCTCAAAGGAGGTAAATACCTTACCGAGGACTGCCATATATGCCGCAACAGAAATCGCAACCTCCGTTAGCTCCTTGTCTCCTGCTCCGCGCAGTACATCGATAGATTCCCGAATTTCATTCGCATTTCCGATTTCGCGGCCAAGCGGCTGATCCATATCGGTAATCATCGCAATTGTTTTCCGATTCAGACGAGTTCCGATATCGACCATTGTACGAGCAAGTACTCTTGCATCCTCGACCGTTTTCATAAAAGCACCAGAGCCAATTTTCACATCCAATACAATCGCTTCAGCGCCAGAAGCTATTTTCTTACTCATGATAGAGCTAGCGATCAATGGGATCGAATCCACCGTTGCCGTTACATCACGTAAGGCATAGATTTTCTTATCTGCTGGAGCCAGATTGCCACTCTGTCCAACAATGGCAATTTTATTCGTGTTAACCGCTTCAATAAAGGCTTCCTTCGACAACTCGATTTGAAAACCTGGAATGGACTCCAATTTATCTAACGTACCACCTGTATGCCCTAGCCCTCTACCTGACATCTTGGCAACAGGTATTCCGAGCGAAGCCACAACTGGACCTACGATGAGGCTAACTTTATCTCCTACGCCCCCCGTCGAATGTTTATCCACTTTCACACCAGCAATCGCAGATAAATCAATCATTTCACCGGATCCTGCCATCGCGAGTGTAAGGAATGACGTTTCTTCATCTGTCATTCCGTTTAGAAAGGTCGCCATCAAGAAGGCGGACATTTGATAATCAGGAATACTCCCCGCGGTATATTCATTGATGATAAACGTAATTTCCTGTTCACTTAACGCTTCACCAACACGTTTCTTATGTATTAAATCAACCATTCTCATGATATTACCTCCTTAAAGTTTTCGCCAGAAAACTGACATCGTAAGCATCCACGTTTGCTTCCATCTTACATCAGAATTAGAAAAATGGAAAAGAGGGAGCTAATCAGCCCCCTCTAATCTGTTATCTATGAAGATTATTGTACAATTAGTTTGGATTTCATTTTGGCATGTCCTTCTCCGCAAGGAAGAACACAATCAATTTCATATGTACCTGGTTTGTCAAACGTAATTTCTTTCGAAGGGTTTTCTTTATCAAGTTTAATATCCAACCCAACAATTTCAACCGCATGTACGCCTTCTTTTAAAGATAAAGATACTTTCGTAGGCTCACCTTTTTTGATCGTGTACTCTGGCGCATCAAACTGCCAGTTTGATGCAACTAATTTTAGTTGTTGCATTTTACCAGCGGCAGCCTCAGCTTCCTGTGCCTCTTGGCGATCAGAAATATCTTGAAAGAGGACTCCCAGCCCCAATGCGCCCGCAAGTATAAATAGTACAAAGAAAATCCACTTTTGCATGCATATCCCCCTCATCGTGTGTTCACTTCATCTATTCTACCTAACATCAGAGAATAATCCCATATCTAGTCCGTGGCAAAAATTTGACTATTTCGTGACAGAATTGTGAACTGAACTCCATCTTACTATTGCCCATTCCACAGCAAATTACACGCGATTCCAACGATCACTAATTTTGAAACTACCCGTGTAACCCCGAGGTTTCGATTCAGGTTGCTTCATTTGCTGCTGTACGGATCCACTCTCTGAAAGCTTTCGAATATCACGAGTGATACGCGTGCTGCAACTTACACACAGTTTATGTTCACGAATTGGTTCCGCACAGGAAGCACATTGATAACTCAAATTAGGATAATCAGCGAGATGTAACTTCCCTTCCTTCATCCAAACTTGTAATTGAATATTGGAAACACCTGTAACAGCACAAACGTGCTCATTGGTAGAACGGTAATTTCTACGGAGATAATCCACACAATCCTTCAATTGATCGTTCATACTCGTGCTGCAATCCATGCATTGGTTGCGTAAATTTCTTTGAAACACTTTCCCGCAGCGCGGGCAATTGGCCACCATGAGTTCTTGAGGAACTGCCATCCTCCAACACATCCTTCTATGGAATAGGTAATCTCTCTCAGAGAAATTACCATCGAATATAGTTCTAATTAACTATATTCTACCATGAGTCCCATAGGAAGGATAGGTCTTTAGGCGGCCGAATTCACAAAATTTCACGATCTTTCCTGATCCAATTTATCCCAATTGTACTTCACGAACAAATGCTTTCACCAAAGCGATAAATTTGGGCTTCGTTCGATTCGCCACAGCCACAACCTGCTCATGTGTTAAGGGTTCAAGCTCCTCACCAATGGCCATATCTGTAATGCATGAAATGCCCAGCACTTTAAGGCCTGCATGGCGCGCAGCAATCACTTCACCTACTGTCGACATACCGATCGCATCGCCGCCGATACGCGCAAGCATCGTCAACTCTGCAGGCGTACAATAGGTAGGACCCGTAATGCCCGCATATACACCTTCCTGTAACTGGAGTGGCATGCCATCTTCTCCCACCACAGACGATGCCAACTCACGAGCAAGGCGGCGATAATCACGATTATAAGCTTCTGACATATCTGGGAAACGAACACCAAGCTCACCATGGTTCGGCCCAATCAGTGGGTTATCCCCCGTCATATTGATATGATCACTGATCAGCATCAAATCGCCAGCTTGGAAAGACCGGTTCATTCCTCCCGCCGCGTTCGTCATCACAACAGTCTGTACACCGATGGCTTTCATCACGTAAACAGGGAACACCACTTTTTTCATATCATAGCCTTCATAATAATGAAAACGGCCTTGCATCACGATAACTTGCTTGCCTTCCAAAGTACCAATTACAAAGCGGCCTTCATGGCCCTCAACTGTTGATACAGGGAAATGTGGAACGTCACTGTATTCGATCGCTATTGGCTGCTCTACCTGATTCGCCATATCGCCAAGTCCTGAGCCTAGAACGAGCCCAATAGTAGGCGACACGCCATCTAAACGCGATTTAATGAAGCTTGCAGCCTCATTAATTTGTTGAATGTAAGTCAATGTCATGTAGATCTCCTTATCTGCTTATAAAGGTTGTTTGAACACGCACTTATAGTGCCTCAATAATACCTAGGACTAGCTTCAAAAATTTAGGTTTAACTTTCTCCGTCGTCTCCATCACTTCTGCATGGGATAACGGTTGATCTAATATACCCGATGCCATGTTGGAAATACAAGAAAAGCCCAATACTTCGATGCCCGCATGACGAGCGACAATAACCTCAGGAACAGTTGACATCCCAACCGAGTCTCCACCCAGTGTGCGGAACATGCGAATTTCAGCAGGTGTTTCATAGTTAGGACCAAGCAGCCCTACATACACACCTTCTTGTAATTTAAAATCTTGTGTAGCCGCGACATCGTGCGCTAACTTACGCAGACGCTTACTGTAAGCCTCTGACATATCCGGGAAGCGAACGCCTAATGCAGAATCATTCGGTCCAATTAACGGGTTGCGGAACGTCATATTCAAATGGTCGCTGATGACCATGAGATCACCCACTTGATAGGTTTCATTGATTCCGCCAGCAGCATTAGTAACGATCAACGTTTGTACACCAAGCTCTTTCATTACACGTACTGGGAAAGAAACCGTCTCAGCGCCGTAACCTTCATAAGCATGGAAGCGCCCTTTCATTATGAGGACCTGCTTACCTTTAATCGAGCCTACAACCAGCTCTCCAGCATGTCCCTCAACAGTAGAGACTGGGAAATGCGGGATACGAGAATAGTCGATTACAATTGGCTCTTCTATCAAATCAGCAAGAACGCCAAGACCGGAACCGAGAATAAGACCAATTTGTGGTGTAATATTGGTTTCTTTTTTAATAAATGCTGCTGCTTCTTGAATTTCTTGAATCATGGATGTACCTGACATGTCATCATGCCTCCTCAAATTAATGTAAAACTCGACTTTATTTATTTCAAAAGATGAAGAAAACTCTCACCATTCTTTGTTGGTTCTACGCCAAAGTTGTCAGCGATCGTCGCGCCCAAATCTGCAAATGTTCCTCGGATTCCCAAGGAAACTGGCGATTGGAAGCTAGGGCTATACAGTAAAACGGGTACATACTCACGGGTATGGTCCGTCCCCGCATGCACAGGATCATTCCCATGATCCGCGGTCAAGATCAGCAGATCGTTCGGCCCAAGTCCCGCCTTCAGCTGTGGTACATAGACGTCAAATTCCTCTAACGCCTTTCCATAGCCTTCAGGATCACGTCGATGACCATACAAGGAATCGAAATCGACTAGATTGGTAAAAGCTAGGCCCTTAAATGAGGTTCCGAGCACGTCAATTGTTTGCTGAATGCCATCCAAATTACTTTTCGTTGAGATCGCTTTCGTGACCCCTTCTCCGTCAAAAATATCATTAATCTTGCCAATGGCAATGACATCCCATCCGGCATCCTTCAGTTGATTCATAACGGTAGGCTCAGGTGGCTTGACTGCATAATCATGTCGGTTAGGCGTTCGTTTGAATGACCCTGGCGTACCCAGATAAGGTCTTGCAATTACACGCCCTACGGCAAATTCATCTTGCATAGTTAGCCTGCGGGCAATCTCGCAAGCGCGATACAGCTCGTCTAACGGAATGATGTCTTCATGTGCGGCCAACTGGAACACACTATCAGCTGACGTGTAGACAATCCATGCGCCAGTCTTCATCTGTTCTTCGCCAAGCTCATCTAAAATCTCAGTCCCCGAAGCCGGTTTATTTCCGATTACTTTCCGACCTGTCTCTTGCTCAAATTGCGAGATCAAGGCTTCTGGAAATCCGTCAGGGAAAACTTTAAATGGTGTAGAAATACGTAACCCCATTAACTCCCAATGACCTGTCATCGTATCTTTGCCAACGGAAACCTCTGCCATTTTGCCATAATACCCTTCTGGCGATGATACCGGAGGAATCCCCTGAATGTCTGCAATATTTCCTAATCCCATTTGCTGCAAATGGGGCAGCGCGAAGCCGCTGACTCTCTCTGCAATATGACCTAGCGTATGAGCGCCAAGGTCGCCAAACTGATCAGCATCCGGCAATTCTCCGATGCCTACACTATCTAATACGATTAAACTAATTCGTTCAAAGCGCACCGATGTCCCTCCAAATCAATTCCTAATTGTAATGATATCCACCCTTCATTATCCCACTTCCAACCCGTGAATGCAAAACAGCAGCAATTCCGGTTGGAAGTGCCGCTGCCCTTCTGTCAACAATCATAAATGAGCCCTAGGGTGTGCTCGATTATAGACATCTTTCATTTTGATCTTCGTGACCTGCACATAGAGCTGTGTTGATGAAATATCGGAATGACCCAGCATTTCCTGAACAGATCGCAAATCCGCACCGTTTTCGATCAAATGTGCAGCGAAAGAATGTCTCAGTGTGTGCGGCGTAATTTCATTCGTAATTTCCGTCTCCAACGCATAGCGCTTCATAATTTTCCAAAAACCTTGTCTCGTCATTCGAGTACCTAAGTGCCCGATGAAGAGTGCTTCCTCGTCTACCGATCTTTTGAGCAGCTTGATGCGATAGTGCTGAATATAGGTATCAATGACCCGAATGGCAATGCCGCTAAGCGGAATCATCCGCTCTTTCTCTGCTTTGCCGATACAGCGAATGAAGCCCATCTCTAGGTTCACATCGGCTACATTCAATGCGACGAGTTCTGATACACGAATCCCTGTGGCATAGAGCAATTCAAGCATGGCTTTATCCCGTGCACCATTCACTTGCTCAGATTGAGGCGCCTCCAGCAACTTTTCAACTTCGAGAATAGTTAGAACCTTTGGAATCCTTTTTTCCAACTTAGGAACCTCGATGAAAATAGAAGGATCGGAATCAAGGAGCCGTTCCTTCACCATGTATTGGAAAAAGGAGCGTAATGAAACGCGTATTCGTGATAAAGTCGCTGATGCTCGTCCGAGCGTTTTTAATTGTGAGAGATAACTTCCAAGATGCACTTTCCCTGTTTCTCGCCAGCTTGTAACACCTTGCATCTCAAGATAGGCAACAAATTGAAGGAGATCCCTTTCGTAGGATTCGAGTGTATTCCGTGAAAGTCCTCGTTCAGTCGTTAGAAATTGGATGAAGGATTGTAGCTCACTCGTCATTATGTCAGTCTCTCCCTCGTTTACCTGCTATATCTATCATTCTATATAGCATTCCACGGTGACAAGAGAGATTCCTTTATTTTTCGCTTTACTCACCGTACCAATAAAACAAACGCAATCGCTCACTCATTGAACTCGAATCAAAAGATACATGCTCGCTTTGTCCGAATACCTTAACGGATTTGCCTGTCGGCGCTTTGTACTTGTTCACAGGCTGAATCCAGAGAGATACGGCTAACAGAACTTGATATAAGATGACCGTCAACGCCACAAAAACCAAGATATACTGTAATCGAACAATTAATTTCCGATAGGAAAAAATCATAGCTCGTCCCCCATGTCTATTCCATGTCTTAGGAACAGAATATGAGACTCGGCCCACGATTATGACAGGTCAATTAATTTGGTATAAGGCATTCCAAGCGCTTCAGCAACCGCTGGATGTGTGACACTGCCTTTGTACGTATTCACACCTAGTTGTAACGTGTAGTTCTCTGCTAAAGCTTGTGTGAAGCCTTTATTTGCCAACTCCAATGCGTAGGGCAAAGTGACATTCGTCAACGCAAGGGTTGAGGTACGTGGAACAGCTCCTGGCATATTGGCGACCGCATAATGCAAGACACCGAACTTTTCATAGGTTGGATCACTATGGGTGGTTACACGATCAATCGTTTCGATGGAACCCCCTTGATCGACAGCAACATCCACAATGACGGCACCTGGCTTCATACTCTGAACCATCGCCGCTGTCACTAATCGCGGTGCTCTTGCCCCTGGAATGAGCACTGCCCCAATGAGCAGATCTGCCTTTTGGACTGCGCTCGCAATATTATACGGATTGGACATCAATGTACGGAGATGCCCTCCGAAAATGTCATCCAAAGCTCGCATCCGGTCAGCACTTCGTTCAATAATAACGACATTAGCACCAAGTCCTAGTGCCATTTTGGCTGCATTCGTGCCTACGATCCCACCGCCTAGAATAATGACGTCTGCCGGTGGAACGCCAGGAACACCGCCAAGCAGAATGCCGCGGCCGCCATAAAATTTCTCGAGATAGTGGGCTCCTATTTGTACAGACATGCGCCCCGCAACCTCGCTCATAGGTGTTAGCAAGGGCAGGGAGCCATTCGGCAGTTGAATCGTCTCGTAGGCAATACCAGTTACTTTCTTCTCTAATAACTGAGCTGCAAGATCACCAGCTGCAGCTAAGTGCAAATAAGTAAATAGAATCTGGCCTTCTTTGAAGAAGCCATATTCAGCAGGCAACGGCTCCTTTACTTTCATGATCATATCACTTTGCGCCCATACTTCAGCGGCATATGCGATAATTGTAGCGCCTTCTTGCTTATAATCCTCATCTGAAAATCCACTGCCAATGCCTGCTCCCGCTTCGACCAACACACGATGACCGGACATTTGAAGCATCCCTGCACCGCCTGGTGTCAAAGCAACGCGATTCTCATTGTTCTTGATTTCTTTAGGAACGCCAACGACTAGGTTTGGTTTCGACATATTCGCCACCTTCTTCCTTCGGTTCAAATATAGAAATTATATGTTTCACACGATAAACCGGCTATATTTCTAGATAAACGCTACCGTCCCAGTAGGACGGCGGATCCGTTTATTTCGATTCGTCTATAATGTACCCAGACTCCCTTTCCAATTATGTGACTTTAAGCTAACTCTTAGCTACTATTTAGCATATGAAGTAAACACAAAAATGCCTGTATGCAATTGTCTGCATACAGGCATTTTCATAAGTTGAATAGCTTCCTTGCGGCAGCTGGTTTAGTGGGATTTCTCCAATGTGTCCGGTTTCCCTCGTTCGTTGCATCGATAGCAAATACCTTGGAAATCAAGACGATGATCTAAGACTTGGAAATGAAACTCAGTCTCTAACCGTTCTTCGAAAGGTCCGAGCCAGTCTTCCATGATTTCATCTACGGCTCCGCATTGCACGCAAATTAAGTGATGGTGATGATGTCGTGAATTATCGTCACGTAAGTCGTAACGAGCCACGCCGTCGCCAAAATTCATTTTCTCCAAGACATGCAGTTCGCTCAGAAGTTCTAACGTACGGTACACTGTTGCTAGCCCGATCTCTGGCGCTTTATCTTTCACAAGCATAAACACATCTTCTGCACTAAGATGATCTTGTTCATTCTCCAGTAGAACGCGAACAGTTGCTTCCCGTTGAGGTGTAAGCTTGTACCCCTGGGATTGTAGTTGTTGTTTAATTTTCTCGATCCTTGCTTCCATATGCCTCCCCCTCAGAAAGGTGGGCATCCTAGCCCATTTTTAGCCACTCTTTTCATTATAGGGGGAGCTTGCTGACAAAGTCAAACACAATCACAATTCATTTCATTACCCATAAACCCCCACCAGCATTGGGGTTACCCATTTCATCATGTATTGGGAGAAGTATCCTTCTAATAAGGCAGCTGCTAAAAGGAAGCCTCCCATCACTAAAGTGATCGTTGTATATCTCATGAAGGGTTGGTAAATGTTACCACTCCGACTCATAATTCTATGCTTTATCATATATAGCGAGAATGACATCGCAGCCACGCTGCAGAATAATATCGCTGGTATAACGATCAAATTTTGAGGAACAACGGCCACAAGCGCAAAAAGCATCCCTTTCCACGACATCTGACCCACGAGGTAACCAACCGTGAAGCCAATCAGCACACCTTTTAGAAAATCCAAAACTAAGATCAACGGTAAACCTATAATCGACAAACCAAATAACCAAATTAATAATATCCACTTCATATGCATACCGAAAGCTTGACTAAACGATTGCTGGCTGTCGATTTCGATGCCTTCATTAATTTCATGAAAAAAACTGCCCAAATGGCGGGTCATTTCCGTCCTCTGTTCTAAGGAAAGCGCATTAACCATGACGGCACCGAAAACAACGCCAATAACAAAGAGCACAGAGACGAATATAAATAACGGCAAATTATCCTTCATATATTGTTTCATCGTTAAGTTCCTATTCACACTCGCCACTCCCTCCTTGTACAACCCCTACAAAGACAAGCTTATGAGTGAAAAAGTAAAACTATGAATGATTTTTCACTTTGCCATACTTTCCGCCGCCGCCAACTTCGAGATGTAAGGTCCCTTCTCGAGCACTCACAAGGTACGCTGCAATCTCGTCCCCAACGACACTAGCTAACGCCTCCGGCGTTGCATGGTGCAAGACCTGCATTTCCGTTCCGAAATGACTTAGCAATTGGTCCAGCTTCTTCGGCCCCAATCCTGGGATGTACTCTAAGGGGACTTGAAAATGATACGGTGGTCGATGCGCTGGCTGATAAGACATCTCCCGATCTGCAATCGCCATGATTCGGTCCATGACGCCGCGCACAATTTTGGCACTGCCGCAATTCACACAGCGTTCCACAGCCGTTTCGCCATCGTCTAGTACAGCTTCGCAGACGCTGCAATAGGTTCGATGATACTTGCCTAATCGCGAGTTCAGGCCATAGTTGGCTGTGACACCTCGTCCATCCTGACGTCGAAGCGCTTTAACTAACTCATCAAACGTTGGTGCAGCAAGTTTCATCTGGTTGTATTCACGACCTATTTTGGCCAAGGAATGGGCGTCTGAATTCGTTATATAGGTGAAATCATCCAGCTCAGAGATGTACCCAGCCATTTCTGAATCCGCACTTAGCCCGAGTTCAACGGCAGGTATCTGCTTCACATCAAGCAATTCGTTCATGCAGCTTGTAGCGCTGCCATAGACGCTTTTGTGCGGCGTGAAGATGTGCGCAGGGATAAGGATGCCTCCTCGGCCCAGTACCTCTTCCTGAAGGTCACGTGCAGGCACGTAGATGCGCTGAGAACTAAGCTCCACATTTTTCATATGCCGGCTCATCCATCCCGTAAACTCCTGCATCACTTGAAGGTTCGGCATATAGGCCAAAACATGTGCTGGACCCATACCAGGGTCTCTGACTTCAATTTCACTCCCCAGGATGATGGACGTATCCCGATACCGAATTCCTCCACCTTCGAGCTCTGCCATGTCTCCCTTATCCAAATACATCATAATCTCCTCTTGGACTGACGGAGAGTGCGTATCGATGATGGAGATCATCTCCATCCCTTTGCGGTTCGCAGCTTCATGGGCAATATTGAAAAATGTGAGATTATTCGCTGCGCTAATTTTGACAGCTTGACCTTTCTCCGTCCGGCCAATATGAATATGCAGATCAACATAGTAATCCTTCAACATTTAGATCTGACCCGTTAACTTATATAACTGCCAAGCATACACTGCCATGATCGTTTTGGCGTCACTGATACGTCCCTCATGCATATACTGCTGAGCTTGTTCTAAGGTGATCGCTTCACAATCAAGGAATTCGTCCTCATCCGGGTTCGCTGTCCCCTTTACTAGATCTTCCGCTATGTATAAATGGATAATCTCATCTGCAAACCCAGGCGACGTGTAGAAAGAGCTTACCAATCGTATGTTATCTGACTTATATCCGGTCTCTTCCTCAAGCTCACGCAAAGCCGCTCTCAAAGGCTCCTCACCGCTGTCGAGCTTCCCCGCAGGGATTTCCACCTGACTCTTCTCAAGCGGCTTACGGTACTGCTCTACGACGATCATCTTATCCCGTAGGAGCGGGATCACCGCTACTGCGCCTGGATGCTTAACGATCTCACGAGAAGCTGTTCCTCCATTGGGCAATGTCACTTGATCTACTTGCAGGGAAATTATTTTACCCTTGAAAATCATTTCGCTGCTTATCGTCACTTCTTCAAATTTCTTATGGTCCGTCATTCGTGCACCTCATCCTCATTAATTGGTCTAACTTGTCCACATGCCGCATATCGTTCATTATATCAAATATTTTCCTGAAAAGAGGGTCTGAGATATGAAGAGCTATGTGAGTGCCAAACAAATCCGACTTGTAGGTAAAGCCTGGGAGATCAAATATCTGCTTCAGCAAATGCTTCAACAAGGAGATCCGAAGATACCATTGGTTGATTATTTAGCAGGCATGAACATATCTCAGAAGACTTCATCACAAGGACCTTCACATAAACTTCGAATCATCCATGCATGAACAAAAACGAAAACCGATTAGCCGCGCCAGTTGGCGGACGAATCGGTTTTTATTTTGTTTCTGGAGCTAAACCTTAGCAGCTTCTTTCACAAGCGCCACGACGAGTTCAGCTGTTTTGACGAGATCCTTGATCGCAATGCGCTCTTTGACCGTATGAATGTCTAAATAACCAACGGCCAAATTCACAGTAGGAATTCCCATCCCATTGAAAACATTCGCGTCACTGCCGCCACCTGAGTGGAACGTGCTTGCTGTTAACCCTATCGTGCTCATCGCACGTGAAGTTAATTGGACAATCGGTGCAGAATCATCATGCATATAGGATGCGTAGACGATATCCGCATGGAATTCACAGGTCGTGCCCGCTTCTGCAGCAGCGGATTCGCAAGCCTGTTTCATCGCTTCGATCTGCGCTTCCAATTTGTGCTGAACAATACTGCGTGCTTCCGCTTCCATCTTCACTTTATCGCATACGACATTCAGCGGGCCTACACCGGAAAAGCTGCCAATATTAGCTGTCGTTTCATTATCGATTCTACCTAGTGACATGCGAGAAACAGCTTTGCTAGCCACTTGGATGGCCGAGATGCCATCTTCTGGATTTACACCAGCATGCGCTGTTTTGCCATGGAAAATGATTTCAATCTCTGCACGTCCAGGTGCCGCAGTAGCAATAGCGCCTAGATTTCCATTGGAATCTAACGCGAAGCCATATTCAGCTTCCATAGAGCTGCGTTCCATGGCACGAGCACCTTTCAAGCCGCTCTCTTCACCTGCGGTAATGACGAACTGAATACGGCCATGCGGAATGTTCTGTTCTTTCAGAACTTGAATCCCTTCAAGCATAGCAGCAATACCTGCTTTATCATCACTGCCAAGAATCGTGGTGCCATCAGAGCGAATATAACCATCCTCGCCAATTTGCGGCTTAATGCCATTCCCTGGAGCAACCGTGTCCATATGGCATGTGAAGAAAATGGTAGGAATCGCCGGATTGCTGTCTGTCGCTTCCAATGTGCAAATCAAGTTACCTGCACCATGTCCACTCTTGGACATCGATGCATCTTCGACAACATTTAGGCCATACTTGCCGAATTTCTCTTTGAGCACAACGCAGATCTCTTGCTCAAATCTAGTTTCACTATCCACTTGAACGAGGGAAATGAATTCTTGAACTAAACGATCTTGTTGAATCATGTACTTTCCTCCGATACACACTTTGAGTTACAATAAAACGGTACAAGCTTGGATGAAAAAGGAGTGAATCCCGTGCTACAGAATAAGAAATGGTTTAAAGTCGTTATTTACATTATGCTTATCGTTATGCTGTTATCCAGTTTATTGTTTACAGCCGGATTATTTTTCACGTCATAAAAAGTTAGTAAATTTTAGTATCCGCGTTGTAGCTTTCTAAATTTTCTTTCACTCTTTGTAGGAACCTTCCACAGATCACACCATCCAGAATCCTGTGATCGAGCGACAAACAAAGGTTAACCATGGAGCGCACCGCTATCATATCTTGAATGACGACAGGCTTCTTCACGATCGATTCGAACGTCACAATCGCCGCTTGCGGATAGTTAATGATTGGGTACGACAAAATCGAACCGAAGGAGCCTGTATTATTAACGGTAAATGTACCGCCAACCATATCCGTAAGAGCTAATTTCCCCGCACGCGTTTTCTTCGTCAACTCATCAATTTCCCTTGCAAGTCCTGCGATATTCTTTTGATCTGCTTTCTTGATCACCGGTGTCATAACGGAATCTTCCGTTCCCACAGACAAGGAAATATTAATGTCGCGTTTCACGATTATTTTATCAACAGCCCACACGGAATTAATAATCGGATAATCTTTGATCGCGTTAACGACAGCTTTCAGCATAAACGCGAGGTAAGTCAAGTTGATGCCCTCGCGGCGCATGAACTCATCCTTTACTTTGTTCCGCAGGACAACTAGATTGGTTACATCCACTTCGATCATGGTCCAAGCGTGTGGAATTTCGGTGACGCTTTGACGCATCTTCGTAGCAATCGCATTACGCATCGGTGTTACATCAATGAAATGTTCGTTTCGAGCATCCAGGTTGTGGCCTTCTGCTTCGATCAGCGGTGTTTGTGGACTCGCCGACAAATGGATACCCGAGCTGCGAACAGGCTGGTTAACTGGTTCTTCTGGGACAACAGATGCTGCTGCAGGCGATGCTGCTGAGACTACTTGAACAGCCGCAGGTGCCGCGTTAGCCCCACCTGATGCGATGAAGGTCTCTACATCCTTGCGCGTAATGCGTCCGCCAAGGCCTGTCCCTGCAACGCGTGACAAATCGACGCGGTTATCTTGGGCAAGTCTGTGGACCGCTGGAGAGAAGCGTCCACGCATGCTTTGATCCGCATCTTCGGACGCAACAGCTGTATCCGTGACAGCAACTGGCGCTGCTGAAGCCGCCGCTGAGGAGCTGACAGGTTCCTCAATGACACAAATCGCTTCACCAACGGCAGCCGTTTCACCGTCGCCGACAATAATTTTGATCAGCTTGCCCTCAATGGGGCTAGGCATTTCTGTATTTACTTTCTCTGTGAAAAGCTCACAAAGAACATCATATTGTTCAATATAATCGCCTGGCTTTTTCAGCCATTTGCCGATTGTAGCCGAAACGAGACTTTCCGCCAAATGCGGAACAGTAACCTCGGTGAGGCGGCCGGTTTGGTTCATACAAGTACCTCCTAATTTCGGAAAAGATCAACGAATAAGAACAACTATTTAGAATAAAGCAAGCTGACGCATGGCATCCTTCAACTTATCAGCATTCAGAAGGAAAAACTTCTCCATCGGAGGATTACTGCCAACGGCTGGCACATCAGGGCCGCATAATCTTGCGATCGGCGCATCTAACTCAAATAGCATTTCTTCCGCGATAATCGCAGATACTTCTGCGCCGACACCACCGGTCTTGTTGTCCTCATGGGTAATGAGTACTTTGCCTGTTTTTCTAGCGGCTTCTAGGATCGCATCGCGATCGAGCGGCTGCAACGTACGCAAATCAAGGACATGTGCCGAAATACCTTCCTTGGCCAGCTCCTCTGCGGCTTGAAGCACATAATTGACTACCATGCCATAAGCGATAACAGTAATATCCGTTCCTTGACGCTTGACGTCAGCTTTGCCGATAGGTACGATGTAGTCTTCTTCCGGAACTTCAGCCGATAATGCCAAGTAACACTTCTTATGTTCAAAATAGAGCACAGGATCGCCATCGCGAATTGCCGCTTTCAGCAGACCCTTGGCATCATACGGATTCGATGGTGCTACAATTTTCAGGCCTGGCGTACCGAAGAACACCGATTCTGGACATTGGGAATGGTACAAAGCACCAGCGCCTGTTGCACCATAAGGAGCTCGAATGACAATCGGGCAGCTCCAGTCATTGTTCGAACGATAGCGAATTTTCGCCGCTTCGCTCAGGATTTGATTCGTTGCCGGGAAAATAAAATCGGCAAATTGGATTTCGGCAATCGGCTTCATGCCATACATGGCTGCGCCGATGGCAACACCAACGATTGCGGACTCTGCAAGCGGCGTATCCATCACGCGTTCTTCGCCAAATAGATCGCGAAGTCCCTTGGTCGTGTTAAGAACGCCGCCTTTCCCTATGTCCTCACCTAAGACGAATACGTTGTCGTCCTGTTGCATTTCCTCCTGCATCGCAGAACGGATTGCTTCCAAATATGTTATAACAGCCATCTCTATTTGCCATCTCCTTCCGCGTAAACATGAAGAAGCGTATCTTCCGGCTTCGGATAAGGGGCAAGATCAGCATACTTCGTTGCATCATTGACTTCTTGCTTTTGACGTTCTTGAAGCGCTAGGTCTTGCTCTTCACTCCAAAGCTCACAAGCGATGAGATATTCCTTGAATTTCAAGATGCCATCCTTCTTGCGGTTCTCTTCGACTTCTTCCTTCGTACGGTACAACATATCGTCATCCGAGGTGGAGTGCGGCATAATGCGATAGCACAGCATCTCGATCAGAGTTGGACCTTCTCCGCGAAGGGCTCTTTCTCTTGCTTCTTTCGTTACGCGGTACATTTCCAAAACATCGGTACCATCGACTTGAACACCTGGGAAGCCATATCCAACCGCACGATCCGCGATTTTGCCTGCCACCTGTTTATGAAGTGGGACAGAGATCGCATACTGATTATTTTCACAAACAAAGATAACCGGCAGCTTATGTACACCTGCAAAATTACAGCCCTCATGGAAATCTCCTTGATTGCTGGAACCTTCTCCGAATGAAACGAAAGTAACGAAATCCTGTTTTTTCATCTTCGCTGCCAAAGCAATCCCCGCTGCATGCGGAACTTGGGTGGTAACAGGTGAAGATGCCGTTACGATATGATTTTTACGATCACCGAAATGGCCTGCCATCTGTCTGCCGCCGCTATTCACATCTTCCGCTTTACAGAAAATGGCGAGCATGAGATCCTTCACCGTCATTCCCACCGATAAAACGAACGCATAATCACGGTAATAAGGCAAGAAATAGTCTTTCTGAGCTTGCATCGCAAAGGCCATCCCAACTTGTCCGGCATATTGTCCCATACCGGATACGTGAAATGGAATTTTACCAGCGCGTTGCAGCATGAAGGCACGCTCGTCGAATTTAGTTGCAAGGCTCATAACCGTATACATACGTACGGCTTCATCATCGGATAATCCTAAACTTCTGTGCTTATATAGCTGACCAATGGACATGGAGTTTGCCTCCTTAGTGAGATTAAATGGCTACTAAAACTTAATACCTGGTCCTAGTACTTGACTCTATAAGCATATTATAAACGCAAACGTTTATGATTACAATTTTTATCCGCTAATTGCAATGCCATCCACAGCTAGCATCGCTTCACCCAAAGCTTCCGAAAGTGTTGGATGCGGGTGGATGGTCTGTCCAACCTCCCAAGGCGTTGCGTTCAACACCTGAGCTAGCGCTGCCTCTGTAATGCTGTTGGTTACTTGGGGGCCAATCATATGAACGCCGAGAATATCATTCGTGTCTTTATCTGCAATAACTTTCACAAAGCCATCGGAGTCCCCATAAACTAGAGCTTTCCCTATTCCTTTGAAACTAAATTTGCCAACTTTCACTTGGCGACCTTGATCCATCGCCTGCTGCTGGGTCCAACCAACACTGGCAATCTCAGGTCTTGTATAGGTACATTTGGATACAAGATGCGTTTGAATTTCATCTGGCTGATGACCAGAAATATGTTCTGCAGCCAGAATTCCCTCATGGCCGGCCATATGAGCCAGCATCAGTCCGCCGATGACATCACCAACCGCGTAGATGTGGGATTCCGTCGTTTGCATATAGCGATTGACGCGAATGACGCCTTTATCAATTTTGACATCCGTATTCTCAAGCCCCATCGCTTCGACATTCGCCACACGACCAACCGAAACGAGAACTCGTTCCGCGGATAGTTCCTGTACCTCACCTTGCTTGTCCACTTGCATCGTAACCATGCCATCTGCCACTTTCACAGACTCCGGGAGCACCTTCGTACCCGTCTCCACCTTAATCCCACGTTTCTTGAATAAACGTTCTAACTCTTTGGACACATCTGCGTCTTCTAAGTTGACTAAACGCTTATCAACTTCCACGATCGTTACTTCCACGCCAAAATCGTTTAACATCGAAGCCCATTCAACACCAATGACGCCACCGCCAACAATGATGATCGACTTCGGCAGGCTTTCCATCCGCAGTGCATCTTCGCTAGTGATAATTGAAGTACCGTCTACTTCTAATCCTGGCAAACTGCGCGGTCTAGAGCCCGTCGCAATTATTAAATTGCTTGAAAGGAGCGTTTCAATATCACCATCCTCCTTCTCAACTGAAACAGCACCGCTGCGCGGCGAGAAAATCGAAGGTCCAATAATGCGTCCATTGCCATGGTGAATCGTAATCTTATTCTTTTTCATCAGAAATTGAAGTCCTTGATGCAGCTGATCGACAATTCGTTGCTTGCGTCCTAATACTTGGTCAAAATTCAGCGAGATGGATTGAGCTGTGATGCCATAATCCTCGCTATGTTTCATCGCGGCAAACACTTCTGCACTTCTAAGCAAGGCTTTACTTGGGATACAGCCCTGATGCAGGCACGTACCGCCCATTTTATCGCGCTCAACGATCGCCACTGTCTTCCCAAGCTGTGCTGCACGAATTGCTGCGGTATACCCGCCGATTCCGCCACCTAATACCACGACATCATATCTATGTTCATTCATGTATGTAAGCCTCCTATGAAACAATTACTTGTTATATGTATACGTGCGTATCTATTATATTACCCTTTTTTGGGATCGAAGTCATAGTCTTATTTGTGAGAAAAACTTCTATCGAAGCAATTCGAGGATGAGCGACCGCGTTTTAAATGTTGTTTTTATCGCCAATAAGAATTTGTTTTTCCGAGCACCGGAAACTTATAAAATCTTATGCGGGGAATTAGACACGCTAGCGGTTTCGGGGTATGATGTTAGAAAAAACATGTTTCATGTCCCATAAGGAGTTACTATGAAAGCACCCTTTTATCGTTTTATAGCTATTCTACTTCTCGTTATTCCTGGAATAACCGCTACTTATGGCTTTCTCGCAATGAAAGATGCCTTTTTCGCACAATTTGATACCGTTGCTAATAGCGGTATGTTATGGGGAAAATTCTTCTTAGGCTTGGTACTGTTTCTGATCGGTGTTGCCTTTATTGGCGGCTGGACCTTTTTCAGAGATCGCAAGCGAAACTATTTAGCTCCACGATTCAAACCAAAACGCAACAAATAGACCGGACAATGCGTCCGGTCCTTTTTTTCGAACAAGCCCTCATTCTACGCCAACAAGCTTCCACACGACATGACTCGCTCGTTTAAGTATCCAATGCAGCTGAAATAGACTCAATCCAATGAAAACACAAGATAGACCAACAGTGGAAAGCACTTCTCTCCGCCACCCCGTTGGCTGAAGTGTTAGCGCTTGTAAGCTTTTTATATCTACGAGGCGAGCTCCGATTTTCATTCGAACAAGCAACGCACTCCCCATATTTGCTAAACCTTTGGCTACAAAATCACTCATATACGATTGTACGCCGACGGTAACCAGCCATTCTCCACCTTTTTCATAGGCTAACAATAGAGCAGCATCCTCACTGTTCCCAATACAGGGCAAGACATGATAATGCTTAGTTAGACCACTAGGCGAACACTTGTCAAGGATTCCTTGAGGATCTGGGTAGGTGTGGACAATGATTTCTGCACCACTTTTCCACACGCGATTCGAAATTTGATCTGCATCACTAACAACGACATCGGGTTGATAGCCGCTAGATAATAGCACATCTGCACCTGCACCCACACCAAGTAATATCGGCTTAAACGCCGTTATAAATCCACTAGCGGCTTGCAGATCCCTCTTATTCCCTTTTCCATTGGACACTACTAAAATGTGTTTACCCGTGAATTGTGTGCGCAGCGGCAAGTGGGGTAAAGACTCTCTGACAGCTTGCTTTTCTCGCATGGCAAAGGCCAACGTGTGTTCAATAAAGGGCTCCCACCGTTCACTCGCCAGCTCATGGGCAGCCCGTTGTGCTATCAACCAGTCTTCTCTCGTAAATTGCTTGCATGGGACTGATTGACCGGCCACATGGATCGTATCATGATAAATGATCATTTCTACTTCGTGTAAAAAGATTTCAGCATAAACGGCATCCACTTCAATAATGGGGATATGCTGCTGCAACAATAAAAGCGGACCTTCCGTCGGGCATACACCACTCATGGCTTGCCCACAATGAACGATGGCTTTCACTCTTCGAACTAACAGTTCTTGTGCCTGTTCTTCCTCCATATCACTCTGCGAAAGCACGAGTATACGACCGCTTGAAAGCTGTTCAAACGTTTCAAATGAACCTGTTATCTTAGCTATTTTCCCTTTGCAAATTAGGTTTGGCTTTGTGGCAAATAAAGATAAAGATGACCAATTCATGGTTAGACACCTAGCTTTCCTAACGTCGTCTCATGGCCTATCTAATTTACCCGATTCCACAAAATTCTATGTATATTTTAAGCTTTGAATGGCAAGCATTGGTTTATATTCGTAAAGAAAGGAGAGGACATCTATGGAGCTAAACATGAGCGCAGACGAAGTGTTAGGCCAAATTGTACAGCTTCACAGCACAGGGGAATCGCTAGCCAAAAAAAATGTGAAGAAGCTGCATCCTGATCTTATGAAAAACGCCCTGTATTACTACCCAAGCTGGGAACATGCTTTACAGAAGACCGGAGTAGGCACCATCGTTCACTAACATACATAGGTTGTACACTAATGCTCCGTGGGGTAGTTCCCTACGGGGCTGTTTTATGTCTTACTCATCAAGAACTTCCCACTCCACTTGAACCATGCGATCAACCCAAGTTCGAATTTTCACTTCGATCGCTTGCTCGATCTCTTCGTCTGTCATTTCACCAAGTTTATACTCGGCAATTTCGAGCACATCTGTTTTCTTCGTTTCGCCATCTATCGCTAATTGGATTTGAATACGCATGTCGTTCACCCTTTTTCATTATCATCTAAACTTTCCATTGCCTCTTCCACATCACCTGTTACAATAGAAGTATACACACTACAAAAAGAAAAGAGGAATCACGATGTCCCGATCTCAAGCTCAAAAATTGCGTCAACGCAATCTGCGTGAAGGCAAGCTGGATCCTATGATGCAGCGATTGCATTGGCACGGTACGAACCCCGTAACCCGAACAACACCAACACGAACAGAACTTCAATACAAACAACAGAATAAACACAAATCAAGGAATTTGAGCCATACTCATGAACATGGCGATAATTCCTTTTCTTATTCTGGGTCTTCAACTTCTCGAATGGAAATCCCTTGTTGAGCTGCGTAATGAATCATTTCTTCTTTCTCAGTTGGGCGGAAATGATATTTGCAATCAAACCCATTGAAGAATAACTGCCAATGCCTAACAACCCCTTGATTGTCGACCTCAAGCTCTGCCACATATAAAGAATCAGGCTCATCCTCGAACTGTAAACCGATGTGAATGAATGTCTGACCTTCTGAAATTTCTTGTTCACAATAGTCCATGATCATGTCCAGATGACCTCCTATTGAATAAAATCTTTTTTATTTATATAATATACTAATGCAACTGAGCAAACAAAGCGAAAAGCATGTTAATTTATGAATTTGCGATGTGGAATGTCTAGCTGAGCAAACTCTTAGGAGGAAATACATATGGCCTACGATCCGCAGGTAGTTGATGCAACAATAGTCAGTGATAATAAAAAGAACGGACTTTTCGAGGTTGTCGTTTCCTTGAAAGACCGCAACAAATGCCGTCTTTTCTTTGAAAGAGATGCTGAAACTGGCATCGGCCGCGTAACGGACTTGAATCGTTTGATGAAAGAACCTTGCCCAATTTGCCGCAAAGATTACCTATGCAATTGCCTTGATCGCTACAAGTTCTCCATCGCTGATCAAGCTTTAACGTTCATTAAGTAATTGGCAGGAACATGAGAAACCCCCTTAGCTGCATTGGCTAGGGGGGGTTCTTGTTTATTCGTAGATAACACGATAGAGCCCCTCTAGCAAGCTCTGGTAATTTCTTGGATCATATGAAATCTCCGCAAAGGATACTTGAATGACCTTATTACTTGTTTTCACAATAAAAAAACTTTCTAAGCTATTCTCAGCATCAATATATGTGTAGCACACCAACTGACTGCTGCCTGTCTGTTTGCGTAGAAATGCCGTCGCTTCTTCACTCTCATTCGCGAACTTAGGCATACTTCCACCTCCTAAGCACAATTCACTTCACTAGATTCAGCAGATCACCCTGTCTAATTACCCATCAGGTAATTAGGATTGGGATGTCTTCTTCCTCTTCAATGCCAAATATCCACCTAGGAGCGATACCGGTACGATGGCTACTAAACCAATCAGTTCGTACCATAGTGGGATTACATCCTGTGTTAATATCGAATCAAACCCAATCCCTGCGCCAATGACCCCAATGATCGCTGCGTTGAATAGTTCGCCTCGTTTGGCAACCTTCGCTGTGAAATAACTAGCTAGGAACGTCCAGAACAAGCCAACGACCAGAAATAAAAGTAAGAGAGCTGCATTTGAATAAATTGCATTTACATCTTGATCTTCCAACGGCCGGTTAGCAAAATATAGACTACCAATCACTCCTGACGATAACATCGTCCCGATATTATCAATAGCTATTCCTAGCACAACCGCTAGAAAATGAAATTTTCGTACACTTTTTTGTTCCGACATAGACTTATCTTCTCTCCTGCTCACATCTGACTATTAACCTATCCATAATACCATGTGAAATCCCTAGTAGCTAGTTCAGTACGATCTATGACTGTACCCACCAATTCGCTTTCGGATAGGACTGCACATCGGATCCCTTTATAATAACGGTCTGTCCGATAGGTGGCGTGACCATCTGAACCCCTTTGGCCTCAGCAGCCTTCGCGGCGCGGGTCACAGGATCATACCAATCATGGATCGCTAGTGTGAAGGCACCCCAGTGAATCGGCAGCATCACCTTCCCTCTTACATCCAAATGGGCTTGAACCGTTTCTTCCGGCATTAAGTGAATATCCGCCCAACGCTCATCATATTGCCCACATTCCATCAAGGTTAGATCGAAAGGTCCGTATTTATCCCCAATTTGCTTAAAATGAGGCGTGTACCCGCTGTCGCCGCTGAAAAAAAGGCTGGTGTTCTTGCCTTTGATCACCCATGAGCACCATAAGGTCGCCCCGCGATCATTCGTACTGCGTCCTGAGAAGTGATTGGCAGGCGTACAAGCCAGCTCCAGCCCTTCAAACGACATTTCCTCCCACCAATCATGCTCCTCAATCTTGTCTGCTGGAACTCCCCAGCGGATTAAATGAGCACCTACACCTAGTGGGACAAAAAACCGTTTCACTTTATGTTTTATTTTCATAATCGAACCATAATCCAAATGATCATAATGATCATGTGATAGAAGGACAGCATCAATCTGCGGGAGCTCTGCAATCTCAAATGGGATTCCGCCGCTGTATCTATTTTTGCCTACCCACGGAAATGGTGAAGGCGTTCTACCAAACATCGGATCAAGCAGCAAGGCTTTCCCATCGATAGTAAGCAAGGTAGCCGAGTGTCCGAACCAAGTGACGCTAGTATCACCATTCACGCTAAACTGTGGCTTCTCCATTGGTAATGGGGACTTGGGACGTCGGTGTGGGCTTCCTTTGATCATATCACGCAAAATCCCGAGCGTTGTTCGAAAGCTCATATTCATCATCGCTGGGACTGGATTTTCGAACTTGTTTTGCGCATATTGCGGAGACTGAGCGAACCTTCGAATATCACCTTCAGAAGGTCTGCGACCGAATACCGGATACAGTTTCATAAAGAGGACATACACACCAATCAAAATCACAATGATCACTATCGTCAATAACATTCTCGTTTCCTCCATGCTTCTAGTTCCGCTTACACGATCTCTTGTTGAAAAGAATAAGCTACGATGTAATAACGTAACAACTTATCCCTTGGTTCCAATTTTTCATGTTGCCCCTTCCCTACCCAAATTTATATCAGAGGACAGGGACATTAGCACAATCAGTCGTTTTGCCCAAACATTCCTCAGAAATAGTCATAAGCTATCTCGAAACACCAAATATCCAATTGGAGGTTGATTCGAATGAGTTGTGGAACTGGGTATGGTACTTCCGCTGCAGCTGTCTTGGTACTTTTCATCTTATTGGTTATTATCACTAGCGCATTTGTTTGGTAATTCAAAACTAATACAGAAGGACTACCTAGACTGTCTAGGTAGTTTTTCTGCTTCCCCTCTCATTCATGCAAATGAAAAAGAACGCTCAAATTGAGCGTCCTTAACTTGACATATATTATAAAGCTCCTAACTGTCTCAAGAAACTTTATGCTCAATTCTGAGCTTATCCGCCACCATCGCGATGAATTCGCTATTGGTCGGTTTAGATTTCGAGATATTAATTGTGTATCCGAAAATAAAGGAGATGCTGTCGATGTTGCCGCGCGTCCAAGCGACTTCAATCGCGTGACGGATGGCACGTTCGACGCGGCTCGGCGTCGTTTTGTATTTTTCAGCAATAGCCGGGTAAAGTGTTTTGGTGATGGCACCAAGAATTTCAATATTGTTGTAAACCATCGTAATGGCTTCACGTAAATATTGATAGCCTTTAATATGCGCAGGCACGCCGATTTCATGAATAATGCTCGTAATATTAGCATCCAAATTTTTGCCTTTAGGCATATGTACGACATTCGCACGAGGCGTTGACGAAGTCGTAGTCGTTGTTGATGAATTGCCTGCAAGCTGACGAATACGATTCGTAAGAGTTTCCATATCAAATGGCTTTAATATGTAATAGGAAGCTCCAAGCTGCACGGCTTTTTGTGTAATATTTTCTTGACCAAATGCCGTAAGCATAATGATTTTGGGCTGAGAAGGAAGATTCATCTCTCGCATTTTTTCCAGAACACCTAGTCCATCCAGATGAGGCATAATAATATCTAAAATGAGAACATCGGGCAGCTCACGCTGTTGCTCCAAAAACCGAAGAACCTCGTTACCATTGTACGCAACGCCCATAATTTCCATATCCTCTTGTTCACCAATGAACTCTGACAATAGATGGGTGAATTCTCGGTTATCGTCTGCAAGTAATACCTGAATTTTTTGCAACTGAATTTCCTCCTTTAGCTACTGAAACAAGTTGGTATTTATCTCTCTTATGTAAACTATTCGACAGCTCTTTTTAAAATCCTTCTGTCGAATATTATTTTTCTTTTCTTTTGTTAGAGTTTCTTATATACTATAATATTTAACTTCTAATTCCAACATTATTCGACATGAAGTCACTAAACTCGCTATTCTCTCGTAAAATGAGGTTAAAAAGAAATAAAGAACTAAAGGCTACTAACTCACCTTTAGTTCTTTGTCTGTGTTCCCCGAGGTCGGCCTAAGAATGATTCCAGAGTCCTGAAGCATCCATTCGATGAAGCAGCCATAGCCGCTAGTCGGATCATTCACGAAAACATGCGTGACTGCTCCAATCAATTTTCCATTTTGAATAATGGGAGAACCGCTCATACCCTGCACAATGCCACCTGTTTTATCCAATAAGCGTGGGTCCGTAATTTTGATAACCATGCCTTTCGTACCAGGAACATCTTGTTTGGAAACATGAACCACTTGGATATCGAATTTTTCAACCTTTTGACCTTCTAACACCGTATAGATCTGTGCTGGTCCTTCTTTAACTTCTTCTGCGAAGGCAACGGGAATCGCCTCTTTATCTAAGCTGTGATCAGGAGGTCCATACATTTTCCCAAAAATCCCGAAAGCCGTATTCCGTTCAATATTACCAATCACCTTGCTGTCCTTGTAAAGCGTTGCATGCTTTTCACCAGGATCCCCATTATGGCTTTTGGAAATCGACGTCACATTCGAATAGACAATGTCACCATCGCCTACAATAATGGGTGTCTGAGTATCCATATCCGTGATGACATGTCCAAGAGCCCCATAGACGCCTTGATCTGGTGCGTAGAAGGTTAGCGTCCCTACCCCTGCCGCGGAGTCTCGAATGTACAGACCCAAGCGATAAGACTTATCTACGACATCATAAACGGGCTGCAGCTTCACAACAAGTTCTTGATTGTTTCTTAAAATTTGCAGAACAAGAGGATTCTTGCTTTCGCCTGATTTGGCCACTAACTCTGCGACCTTACTAACATCCTTAGAATCCTTGCCGTTAATTTTGGTAATTAAATCTCCAACTTGAATTTTTGCTTCTTCCCCAGGTGAAACTTTTTGTTCAGAGGCAACAGTCACTAGATGGTGACCTACTACCAAGATACCGGCAGACTTAATTTTCACACCGATCGTCTGGCCCCCTGGGATTACTTTTAAATCAGGTACGACATTCACTTTGACAGTCTTGATTGGAATGGCTCCGAACAGCTTGAGCTTCATTTCTGTTTGCCCAGAATGGTCGGATTGCAAAGAGATAGGTTCGTTCAAATTAACTTGAAATGAGTGCTCGGCGTTGCCGTTTACCTTTACAATATCCGTATCCTTGACCGTGACCTGGGCACTGACCGGCATCGTTAACTGAAGCTGCTTCCCTTGGCCGCTAAACAAGCGGAGTTCTTGTGGAAAGGAGGCAAAGCTCTGAAAAGGCGGGGACATACTGACCAAGCAAACGAAGAAGACGAGCAAGAGTCCGAACAATCTTTTTCTTTTGTTGGATTGCACTATCAACACGCTCCTTCAAAATTCCTTGAGCCCTGACGAATAACCTCGTCAATTGCGTACCTATAAGTTAACCCCAGTCCCCTTCTTTTATAACTGTAAATGATGACTATCTATACTTTCATACCTTTGCTTTCTTATTTTTTGCCATGGTAAGCATTTCTCCCGCATGATGAAGCGTTGTTTCTGTCACTTCTACACCGCCAAGCATCCTCGCAAGCTCTTCAATTCGGCCAGCATCTGGCATATCTTGAACACGCGTGAATGTTCGCTCATGATCCACTTCTTTCCGAATATAGAAATGAACATCTGCAAAGCTTGCAACCTGCGGCAAATGAGTAATGGAGAAGACTTGACAGCTTTGTGATAGAACGGACATTTTCTCAGCAATTGCTTGTGCCGCTCGTCCGCTAACCCCCGTATCAACCTCATCGAATACAAGCACTGGGATTTGGTCAATCCGTGCAAAAATTGCCTTCATTGCGAGCATAATACGGGAGAGCTCGCCACCTGAGGCAATTTTACTTAATCCGCGCAACGGTTCCCCTGGGTTAGGAGCCATTAGGAACTCAACCTGATCAATGCCTTGTCTGGAGAACCGAACCTTATTGCCGTCAACCTCAACGCCGCGGTCATCGATAATATGAGCGATCTGCACTCGAAACTGTGTTCGTTCCATTTGAAGATCACGCAATTCATGTTCAATCTGAGCAGAGAGATCACTTGCAATACCTTTACGCAGGTTAGACAGGTCTAGTGCATGCACGCCAACCTGTTTCTCAGCAAGCACAAGCTTGTCTTCTAATTTACGAATAATTTCATCTTTATTTTCAATCGTATCGACTTCGTTTTTGATCTTCTCTAAATAGCTCAGAATCTCTTTAATATTCTCTCCATATTTTCGGCGAAGAGACGTGATGGTATCTAATCTTTGTTCGATATAATCTAATCGAGACGAATTGAACTCAATGCTGTCGCGATAATCTCTGATTTGATAAGCTGCATCTTCCAGCTGGTAAAAGGCGGATTGCGCCTGTTCAAGTATTGGGCTTAAATTCGTTGGATCTAGCTGCACGATATCCTGCAGGCGTGAGACTGCTTTGCCTGCAGCATCGAGACCTCGATTCGTGGCATAGAGAAAATCATAAGCTTCGGAGGAGCTTTGATAAAGCTTCTCTGCATTAGCCAACTTGCGCTTCTCCTCAGCTAAAGTCTCATCTTCGCCTAATTTCAGCTTGGCTGATGATATCTCTTCAATCTGGAATCGATACAAGTCTAACATTTGCAGCGCCTGCTTGCTCGTTTCTTGAAGATCGTTCAGCTCTTTTTGAAGCTTCATATACTGATCAAAGCTAGCTTGGTACGTCTTCTTCGCTGACGCAATCTCAGCATCTCCGAACAAATCCAGGGAATGAATATGCTCGTCCACATGAAGCAGGGATTGATGCTCATGTTGACCATGAATATTAACGAGCCACTCTCCCGTCTTGCGCAACATCGTCATATTCACAAGCTGACCATTTATTCGACTTGAGCTTTTGCCAGTCGCCGTAATTTCACGACGGATAATGAGATGCTCGGAAGCATCGGATTCTATCCCGAACTCTGTAAGCGTATGCCAAACCGGATGAGAAGCAGGTAAGTCAAACATGGCTTCAATTTCTGCTTTATCAGCTCCATAACGAACTAATTCCGATGAACCTCTACCGCCGACAATTAGTGTTAATGCATCTATGATGATCGATTTCCCAGCGCCAGTTTCCCCTGTCAGGACGTGAAAACCTGCTTTAAACCGAATATGTACATGTTCAATGACAGCTAAATTACGAATTGAAAGCTCTGTAAGCATGAATGCCTCCTGATTTTAAGATAATAAGGACATGACTTCATTTACAAAAGTTGCACTATTCTCTTTCCCGCGGCAAATAACAAGAATCGTATCATCTCCACAGATAGTTCCCATAACGCCATTCCACTCCAAATTATCAATTAAAGCACAAATCGTATTCGCCGTGCCTGGCAAGCATTTCATAACGACCAAATTATCCGTATAGTCGATGCTGACAAAATGGTCACTTAATGCCCGACGAAGTCGCTGCATAGGATTAAATCGTTGATCAGCCGGCATGGAATACTTATATCTGCCATCATCTAGCGGAACTTTAATGAGATGGAGTTCCTTGATGTCCCTCGAAACTGTCGCCTGTGTGACATGAAATCCTGCCGCGCGCAGCGCCTCGACCAATTCATCCTGCGTTTCAATCTCATGATTAGTTATAATTTCTCTGATTTTTACATGCCTTTGACCCTTCATCCTTACACCTCTATGTGAAAAGTGATTTTTTTGATTTTGCTAACGGTCATATCAACGTAAAGGATACCCTGTGCCTCCGGATAAATGAGGTTGTAGGGTAGCAGCATGTCACGCACAGCGCTCCCAGTCATCTCAAGTGGCTTGCGTTCTCTTGCCACTTTCACGAGATAAACATCATCTTCCTTTTGCACAAAATAATCGATAAATAAGCGGCTTTCCAGCTGCTCTCTCTCTCCAACGGTCATGGTAATTGGAATTTTGGTTTTACCAGCAAGCACTTCGAATCCAGCAGCCTCAAGCAGATCAACAACATCGTCCTCGGGGATATTCGCCTGCCTTGGAATACGTCCTCTTCTTCGACTTGAACCCGCTGACCACTTCTGAAATCGCCAAAAGACGATACAAACAACAACGATCAGGATTAACAAAATGACTCTTACATCGCCTTGTTCCATGTCCTTCACCTCGCCATAGTATTCGCGAAACCAGAAGGGAAATCCTTTAAGTGAAGTGAAACATATACAAGCTTATAATTTGAAAAAACCCATCTCAGGGCCGCAAAAGGCGTTCTCAAAGATGAGTTTATTTTCCGTGTAATTTCTGAGACTCTTTAACCGTCTCGGCAATAAGAGCTTTGATCGAAGTTGGCGCTGCAAGTGACGCTTCCGTCTCGTTGCTCGACCAGTACGCAAGGAATTCAATGTTCCCTTCACCACCCGTTATTGGCGAGTATGTGAGTCCCTTCAAGCGAAAGCCGAGCTCCTCAGCAAATGAAAGCACCGTTGTCAAAACATCAATATGTACATCCGTGTCGCGAACAACGCCCGACTTCCCAACCTTCTCTCGACCAGCTTCGAATTGCGGCTTAATTAAAGCAACAACATGACCCTGATCCCCTAAGATTTCCTTCAGTGGTGGCAGGATAATACGAAGCGAAATGAACGAAACGTCAATACTGGCAAAACTAGGTCTTGGACCGTTCAAATCCTCCAATTTCGTGTAACGGAAATTCGTTCTCTCCATGACATGAACACGCTCATCATTGCGCAGCGACCAATCCAATTGATTGTAGCCAACATCCACAGCGTAGACGGAGGCCGCACCATTTTGCAGCGCACAATCTGTGAATCCGCCCGTAGAAGCTCCAATGTCGAGCATGACCGCATCATGTAAGTCGATTGCGAAATGCTTTAACGCTTTCTCCAGCTTTAATCCGCCACGACTCACGTAAGGATGCAGCGCACCTTTTACTTTCAGTACGGCTTTGCGACTGATCTTCATCCCCGCTTTGTCAGCTGGTTCTTCATCTGCAAAAACAAGGCCTGCCATAATGGCGGCCTTTGCCTTTTCTCTGCTTTCAAAATATCCTTGCTCAAGTAGCAATAAGTCTAATCGTTCTTTATCCGAGGACATATATAATGTGTTGCTCCTATTCAAAATCGGTTACTAGACCTTCGCCCTTAAGACCTTGCGCGGGACTAGCTTCTTCACTTCGGAAATCAAGTGGTGGGCAGTTAACCCAACCTCTTCGCGTTGTTCTGGCACGCTGCCATGCTCTACGAAGTAATCTTGAATCCCCATCAATTCAACCTGCAAACCAACAATTCGCTTCTCTGCATAGAACTCCAATACCGCACTTCCGAAACCACCTTGGATTGAACCTTCTTCCATCGTGATCATCGGCATCGATTCCTTAGCTAACTGTAGCAAATAAGCTTCATCCAATGGTTTAATAAATCTTGCATTGACGACACGAAGTTCAATACCTTCTTGCGCTAGCTGAGCCGCTGCTTCCTCTGCTACTTGAACCATAGGTCCAACTGCGAGAACTGCTGCATAATCACCCTCACGTACAGTTTCCCAAGTACCGAGCGGAATTGCCTTTGGAGCTTCATCAATAGGAGCGCCAGTGCCATTAATACGCGGATAACGATATGCAATCGGACCATCATTATATTCAAGCGCCGTTTGCATCATATCACGCAATTCCTTCTCATCCTTCGGCATCATTAAGACCATGTTAGGAATTGTTCGCAAAAATGAAATATCATAAACCCCTTGATGCGTTTCACCATCCGGACCAACGAAGCCGGAACGGTCAATGGCGAAGGTTACATTTAATTTAGGACGACAAATATCGTGAACAACTTGATCATACGCACGCTGCAAGAACGTAGAATATACAGCGAATACCGGCTTCAAGCCTTCACTCGCGAGTCCTGCACATAACGTAGCCGCATGCTGCTCCGCAATACCAACATCAATCATCCGATTTGGAAATTGCTTTGCAAACTTCAATAATCCGGATCCACCTGGCATCGCAGGTGTAACTGCAACCACACGAGAGTCCTTCTCGCCAAGCTCAATTAATGTGTCTCCGAAAACTTGCGTATACATTGGCGGTCCGGAAGACTTAAGAACTTGACCAGACTCCATTTTGTAAGGCCCTAAGCCGTGCCAAGTATGGGAATCGTTCTCTGCAGGTTTATACCCTTTTCCTTTCGTCGTAACGATATGAATGAGCACAGGACCTGCAACTTTCTCTGCCTGTTTCAACGTATCCATGAGTACTTGGAGGTTATGTCCATCTACAGGACCAATATAAGTAAAGCCTAGTTCTTCAAACCACACGCCATTTAAAACAAAATATTTAAGACTATCCTTCAGCTTCTCCGCTGTTTTAGCTAGCGTTCCGCCGATGGCAGGAATTTTCTTCAGTAAATATTCGACTTCCTCTTTAGCTTTCAAATAATGACGGTCCGAACGAATTTTGCTTAAATAATTATGAAGAGCCCCTACGTTGGGCGCAATCGACATTTCATTGTCATTCAGAATGACCGTAATATTCTTCTTCTCGTGACCAATATGATTCATGGCTTCTAATGCCATGCCGCCTGTAAGCGCACCATCACCAATAATGGCAACAACCTTATTATGTTCGCCCTTGAGATCACGTGCCATTGCCATACCCATGGCAGCTGACAGGGAAGTACTGCTATGTCCGGCTTCCCAGACATCATGCTCGCTCTCGGAACGTTTAATAAACCCGCAGAGCCCTTTATATTTGCGTAACGTATCGAACTTGTCTTTACGACCAGTCAAAATTTTGTGTACATACGCCTGGTGACCAACATCAAAAATCAGTTTATCATACGGGCTGTGAAACATGGTGTGTAAAGCTATCGTGAGTTCAACCACGCCTAAGTTCGGGGCTAGATGTCCACCAGTAACGGAAAGCTTCTCAATAAGAAATTGACGGATTTCTCCTGCCAATTCTTCGAGCTCCGTCAAGGATAACCGCTTCAAATCTGCAGGCCGATTGATTTGTTCGAGCAGCACGCTTGTTTCCTCACTTTCAATGTGAAAATACTAAGATTTCACCATTATATCATATTATTGGGTATTTCGTGTGAAACTACCTTCCGAAACGGCATACTACTTGTATACGTACGTTTAATGATCCCGTTTCATCAGGTAATCTGCGATCTGCAGCAGTCGTTCAGGGTTCGGTATGTTCGATCGAATTAAGGCATCTTTCGCTTGATTCGTCAGCTCTTGCACTTTCTGCTCTGAAGCTTCCATGCCGATAAAATAAGGGAATGTCACCTTTTGCTGCTTCTCATCGCTCTTCACAGGCTTACCTAGTTTCGCTTCATCTCCGATAATATCCAAAATATCATCTTGAATCTGAAAAGCAAGTCCAAGTGCATGTCCAAACTCACTGAGCGCTTCCAATTGCGCTTCGGTCGCCCCAGCTATATGTCCACCGGCACGCAATGAGAACACAATAAGATCACTCGTTTTGTGTGTATGAATATAAGTGAGCTCTTCTAACTTGGTTAAACCTTGCTCTCCTAACATATCCGCTGCTTGGCCGCCAACCATGCCACGAGCACCTGCCAGTACGGCAAGCTCTTCAGTAATGGCTAGTACGCGTTCAGCAGGAACACCAAACCTTTTGTGTGATTGCGCAACGCAGAAGAAGGCGTGCGTAAGCAGCGCATCGCCAGCAAGAATAGCCATTGCCTCACCATAAACTTTGTGATTCGTTAACTTGCCTCTCCGATAATCATCATTATCCATTGCTGGCAGATCATCATGAACTAACGAATAGGTATGAACCATTTCGATGGCCAATGCAACAGGCATAGCAGACTCCAGGGAGCCCCCCAGCGACTCTGCAGCAGCAAGTACCATAATAGGACGCAGTCGTTTGCCACCTGCCATCAAGGAGTAGTCCATGGACTCACGTAACGAAGCCGGTACCTCCCAAGCAGTTGGCAATGATTGACGCAATGCGGCTTCGACCAATTCAGCATGGGAAGCGATGTATGTATGAATAGTAGACGTCGTGTTATTCAAACTAATTCCCCTTATCTTCCAAGACAGGCTGGAAAGGCTTCCTTGTTACCCCAGCTTCCCCTTCAACCAGCATCTCAATTTTTTTCTCCACTTGCTCCAGCTTAACGCCGCAAATATGGGAGAGTCTTACACCTTCTTGATACAGTTCAATGGCTTTCTCTAGAGGAACGTCGCCGCTCTCCAGCTGACTTACTATACGCTCTAGCTGCTCAATTGCTACTTCAAAACTTACTTCAGTTTCACTTGTTGACATCAATGTTCGCCTCCATCCCCGAAACTTGACATTGTATTTTACCGTCCTTAAGACGTATGGATAATCGATCACCGATGTTTACTTGCGTTATCGATCTCACAAGTTGCTTTTCTTGTTCGTCATAAGCAAGGCTGTAGCCCCGCTGCATAACTTTCAGCGGGCTGAGGGCGTCCAGATGACGGACGCTGGACTGCCACTCCTGCTTCTTCGAGCGCAGGAGGGTCTGCATGGCCGTGAGCATCTGACGTTTGGACGTGTCCAAACGTCGTCTCGCCATCACGGCCTGCTCCGTTGGATTGAAGCTGGATAAGCGACGCTCCAGCCTCAATCGACGCTGCGCCAGCTCCGTAAGGCGCTGACGCATACGGTAACCGAGCTGCTCCGCCAGCCGGTCGAGTCGCTCTGCAGGCTGCATGAGCAGCTGCCTGCGGGGGTTCGTCAGGAACGGCGAGCGCTTCGCGCGCTCGAGCCGTTCCTGCTTGCGGCGCAGCTGCTGCAGCAGCCCGTAATGCAGGCGCTGAGCCTGCTGCGACAGCTGCTGCTTCAGCTCGAGGTGGTGCGGCACCGCGAGCTCTGCCGCCGCCGTAGGCGTCGGCGCTCTGAGATCGGCGACGAAGTCGGCGATCGTGAAGTCCGTCTCGTGGCCGACGGCCGAGATGATGGGGATCGCGGAGGCTGCGATAGCCCGCGCAACGATCTCCTCGTTGAAGGCCCACAGCTCTTCCAGTGAGCCGCCGCCGCGACCCACGATGAGCACATCGGCTTCACCAAGCCGATTCATGGCTTCGATCGCTTTCACGATCGAAGGTGCCGCCTGTGTACCCTGTACGAGGACAGGGTACAGCAAGATCGGGATCGACGGGAAGCGCCGCTGCAGCGTGATGATGACATCACGAATGGCGGCCCCCGTCGGGGACGTGATCACGCCAATGGCACGTGGAAACCGAGGAATCGGTTTCTTGCGCTCTGGCGCGAATAACCCTTCTGTTTCGAGCTTCTTTTTCAGCTGCTCGAAAGCCAAATACAAACTGCCGATGCCATCAGGCTGCATCGCCGTCACATAAAACTGATAGGCACCGTCTCGCTCATACACGGAAATATTGCCGCGAGCAATGACTTTCGTGCCTTCTTTCGGGATAAATCCCAGTTTCTGATTATGCGAAGCAAACATGATGCTTTTCAGGCGACCATCCGCATCCTTCAACGTAAAATACATATGACCGCTGGAGTGATGTGTGAAATTCGAAATTTCGCCTCGTACCCACACATCCTGGAGTCGTGAATCTCCTTCCAGCAATAGCTTTATATAACGGTTTAAATCTTTTACGGATAAAATCTTGGTCTCATTTCTCGCCATAAGGTGACTATACGCTCACATTCGCTTTAGCTGCACGGCTAGCCGCATCAACTGTATTGCGAAGCAGCATCGTAATCGTCATTGGGCCTACACAACCTGGAACAGGTGTTATCGCACTTGCAATCTCTTTCACAGCTTCAAAATCAACATCACCAGTTAATTTGCCGTCTGCAGGACGATTCATCCCAACGTCAATAACGACTGCACCTGGTTTCACATGATTGGCTTTGATCAAATGCGCTTTCCCAACCGCTACAACAAGAATATCGGCTTGTTTGGTGATCTCTTCCATGTTAGGCGTGCGGGAATGAACAATAGATACCGTCGCATGCTCACGCAACAACAGCATAGCCATCGGTTTACCAACGATATTGCTTCTACCTACAACTACTGCATGCTTACCTGCGATTTCTACGCCAGTTCGCTTAAGGATTTCAATAACACCGTGCGGGGTACAAGGCTTCATACCATCTTTACCAATCATCAGGTTACCTACATTGATCGGATGGAAGCAATCTACATCTTTCGCTGGATCAATTTCATCAACAACTGCTTCTTCATTGATATGTTTGGGCAGTGGAGATTGAACTAGAATCCCGTTAATTCGATTATTCGCGTTAAAACCATGGATGAGTGCAATTAATTCTGCTTGTGTCGTCTCTTCAGGCAGACGGTGTACTTCGGAATAAATACCAACATCATCGCAAGCTTTCGCTTTGTTTCTAACATACACTTGCGAAGCTGCATCTTCACCTACAATAACAACGACAAGACCTGGCTGGTTTCCCTGAGCTGTAAGTACCGCTACGTCAGATCTAATTTCCTCACGAATTGAGCTCACGAGTTCTTTCCCATTAATTACTTGTGCTGACATGTTATTTCCCCCTTAGCCGTTTAAGCCTTACCTATATTTAACAATGACGTTAATCTCAATAACGTTGTTCAAAGCGTACGCAGAACTTTCTCTTTCAGTTCGTCGATTTCTTTGATCATTTTTCCTAACACACCATTTACGAATTTGCCCGATTCCTCCGTGCCGTAATGCTTGGCCAAATCAATGGCTTCATTGACAACAACCTTCGGTGGAACATCATCGCGATACAGCATCTCATAGGCACCCAGTCGCAGAATTTCCCGATCGATGCGAGACAGTCTGTCCATTGCCCACCCTTTCAAATACTCCTCCAACAACTCGTCGATGCTTACTTTGTTCTTGTAAGTTCCTTCGACAAGTTCAACAATATAGACAGGATCTATCTTATCTCCGGAGAAATCCAGCTGCGTTTCATTATCATGCTCAGCTTCATGAATCGCAACTTGAACAGCCTCCTGAGGAGTAGCCTCATTCATTTGGATTTGGTATAAGCTTTGTATAGCAATTTCACGTGCAATTCTGCGTTTCATTCTGTTCCTCCTAAGTGCTTTACTCCTGCAAAGCGACCTTCTCCTAAAAACTCTTTCTCCTAGTATACGTCAAATTGGATCCAATCCAAACAAAAAAATCCATGGTTGAACCAGGGATTTTAGCGAAACATTCTCCATTTTTGTGTGAGATAGCGCCAAATGTCTTCCAGCATGACGAAACTTTCTTTGCGATCCAGCTTATTTCCAACATAAAAACCAACAAGAACGATAAATGCAAAGATCAACATATCCCAAAAACCAAAAAATAAATAAATAAAACCGAAAAATATACCCGCTGTCACTCCGATTACTTTGCCCCTATGGAATTTCCACAGTTCATTCCACATATGTGGATTCACCTCTATTCGACCCGGCTTTTAAACGTTGGGGCAGATTGCACGATATTCGCAACGAATACGGTTACGGAAGCTACAGGAATACCGGTAATATCTTCTATGTAACTTTTCACTGTACCTTGCATGTCTTCAGTCAATTCCGGAATCGAGCTTTCCCCATCTACAATGGTTCTAATCGTTATTTCTAACCCGGATTGATTCACTCTAACTCGTGCACGCAAGTCCTTGGCACCTTTCGTGCGACCCGCTGCTTTCAGTGAAAGATTCTCAACCGTCTCGATGGAAATTCGAATATCCCCAAAATCGGTGCGCTGATCAATCGATGGTGCCTGGGAACGTCCGCGACGAAGCGTTACGATTAGGAATCGTACGGAAATCAGCAGCATAATCAAGCTAATGATAATGCCTGGATAAGCGTAGCTCTTCTCGTAGTAGAAATGGCTAAGCGTTGTACTTGCTTGATCGAGTGGGATCCAGCTAGATGCTGTGAACAATACAAAGATCGATGCGACGAAAATAATCAGGCTATAGAAAAGTAGCAAGAGCCTGTCCACAATTTTACCCACTACGCTTGTCCCCTTCCTAAGTTAGAGGAAACCCCCTGCAACCTGTAGGGGGTTTCAATTGATCCATATGGCTCAGCTTTACCGCCTACTTCACACGATTGGCAGCCGCTGGTTCTTCGTCAATCGGTTTTTCTGCCTGTTTAAAGTGAACATCATGAATGTGTACGTTGACCTCAACAACATTCAAACCTGTCATTGATTCAATAGCCATCTTCACATTGTTCTGAATATCATTTGCAACTTCTGGGATACGATTTCCATACTCGATAATGATGGAGACGTCAATGGCAGCTTCACGTTGTCCGACCTCTACCTTTACGCCTTTGGACAAATTCTTGCGTCCAAGTAATTCAGCAATGCCGCCAGCTAATCCGCCACTCATCCCCGCTACTCCTTGCACTTCCACCGTTGCCAATCCGGCAATGATTTCGATAACCTCGGGGGCAATCTGGATGCTGCCCATGTCTGTCTTGACGTAATCCGGAGCGATTGTGCTCATTGTGGCACCTCCTAAAAATTTTGTGAAGCAAAATTCACTTCGTAAGCATAGTCTTTGTTTTGCGCCAGTAAAACTGGCTTGAAAAGCTTAAACTTGTGATTGTAAGAATCTTGCATCATAAGCTTAAAATATAAATGGGATAAGCCATCTTAATTTATTAGTATAACATTTCGGTAAAAATATGACAAATGATTGTCTACGATTCTGGATCATTCACGTCGTGCTCTTCTAAGAATTTAATATCGTGATCGCCACTGATAAATTTCTTGTGCTCAAGCAGTTTCAAATGAAACGGAATCGTCGTGTTTACGCCGTCCACCGCGAACTCATTGAGAGCTCTTTTCATACGGTTAATAGCTTCTTCACGCGTACTTCCCCAGACGATAAGCTTCGCGATCATGGAATCATAGTGTGGCGGTATCGTATACCCAGGATACACGGCACTATCCACACGAACACCGAATCCACCTGGAGGCAAATAAAATTTCACTTGCCCTGGAGACGGCATGAAGTTCCGATTCGGATCTTCTGCATTGACACGGCATTCGATGGCCCATCCGTTAATGCGAACGTCCTCTTGTCTGAATGACAACGGATTCCCCTCAGCAACGCGAATCATTTCTTGAATAATATCGATCCCCGTAATCATTTCGGTAACAGGGTGTTCAACTTGGATCCGTGTATTCATTTCCATAAAGTAAAAATTACCATCTGGACCTAACAAGAATTCCAAGGTTCCCGCTCCGGAATAATTCACGGCTTTCGCTGCACGCACTGCTGCCTGCCCCATAGCTTTACGCGTTTCCTCTGTAAGGATAGGACAAGGTGCTTCTTCGACAAGCTTTTGTCTACGACGCTGTACAGAGCAATCACGTTCGCCTAGGTGAACGACATTGCCGTGTTTATCAGCTAGGATTTGAATCTCAACATGCTTCATACCCGTTAAATACTTTTCCAAGTAGATCCCTGCATTACCGAAGGCATTCTGAGCTTCTTGTTGAGCTGCCGTAATTTGTTGAACAAGTGTTTCCTCGTTCTCTGCAATACGGATTCCTTTACCGCCGCCGCCTGCTGTTGCTTTAATAATAATCGGATACCCGATATCACGTGCAATAATCACAGCATCATCAATATCCTCAACCAACCCATCAGAACCTGGGATAATTGGAACTCTTGCTTCCTTCATCGTTTGTTTGGCAACCGCTTTATCTCCCATTCGGGAGATCGCGTCTGGCGAAGGACCAATGAAAGTGATATTGCAGCTCTCGCAAATTTCTGCGAAGTCTGCATTTTCAGCAAGGAACCCATATCCAGGATGAATCGCATCGCATTCCGTTAACGTTGCAACACTCATCAAGTTAGTGAAGTTCAAATAGCTGTCTTTGGACGCTGTTGGCCCGATGCAATAAGCCTCATCTGCCAAACGAACGTGTAATGCTTCTCGATCTGCTTCCGAGTACACAGCTACCGTATAGATGCCTAGTTCACGACATGCTCGGATAATACGAACTGCAATTTCTCCGCGGTTCGCAATAAGTATTTTATGAAATTTCATGATTTGCCCTCCTAAGAGCTCTTCCTGCGAAAAGCTTGCGCTGTCAGCATAAGCTTGCAAACGCAACTATTCCGGTCTAACCAAAAATAAAGGTTGTCCGTACTCAACTAACTGTCCGTTCTCAACGAGAATTTCAACGATTTCGCCTTTTACTTCGGCTTCTATTTCATTCATTAATTTCATAGCTTCCACAATACAAACAACACTCTTGTCCGTTACTTTAGAGCCAACGCTTACGAATGGCGCTGATCCTGGCGAAGCGGATTGATAGAATGTCCCTACCATCGGAGATACGATCTTATGTAAAGATGAATCCTCTTGCTTGGCTTGTCCGTTAGCAGTTACTGGCACTTCAAGAGCAGCTGCTGGCGCTGTATTTGTGTAGTTTGGTTGACCAATCGGTGCGTATGTGTGTTGCACTGGAGCGGATACATACAAAGGCTCCACTTTATTCGGTTTACGAATAGAAAGGCGTGCACCTTCATTTTCAATTTCAAGTTCTTGTAAAGAGGATTGATCGACGAGTTTAATTAACTCTTTGATTTCACTCAATTTAAACATTCAAGTCACTCCTTTAGACGTTGGTGAACCCTTAAAAAATGCGTTTTCATAGCCGCAACGTATGTATTATACCCATAAACGCACGAAATGGAAAGAGTCCAGTTTATCCGGACCCTTTCCACTACCCATTTGTGAAGCAAAAACTTCACTAGAATCCTTACGGACGTACGTATTGGATCTTAATATTTTCTGGCATAGCTCCCAGTTCTTTTACAACCATGTCGACGATGGAAACACCTTGGCTTTTTTCCAATTCATCTGCTTGAACCGTTACTTTCCACTTGTTCCCATCTTGATTAATGACGGCTTGCGGGAAATCTTGAATCAAAAGATCTTGAAGATTTTCAATTTTATCTTGCAGATCTGACAAGGCAGACAAATCATTAGTTGCTTTTGCTACCGCTTCAGGCGTTTTCTTCGTATCCAAAATGATTGTCATCAGATCCGTGGAAACTTTGCTGAAGTAGTTGTTTTGTTTCACTTGTTCATTCGTGAAATAGTCGTTTGCCGAAGTCGTTTTGGCTTGCTCCTCTACCTGTTTCAACACTTGATCATCTGTTTTGGACGTTGTTGGTTTGGTTGCATCTTTTGTCGTAGTTTTGGAGCTATCTTGTGTCGTCGTCGCTTTAGCGTCTGTTTTTGTAGAAGTTTGCGGCGTTGTCGCTTTTGTGTCGGATTGTGTTCCTGTTCCAGATGTTGCTTTTACATCCGTTTTTGCGCCTGTAACTGGATCCACTTGCGCCATATCAATTTTCACTTCTTGCGATTGCTTGATGGCATCAGACGATGCGAGATCCAGCTTATTGACGTCCTCTGTAAAGAGATAATACGCGGATAGTACTACCATCAAGCTAAGCATCGATACGAGCCAAATTGTTTGTCTTTTTGCATTCATTGTTTATTCCTCCTTAGAATAGTTAGATAATTTGCTGAATTAATTCCCTGTTTTGCGCGGTAATATCGAAATCTTACTCGCTTGAACATCCATTCCTCGCTCAACGGCTTCCAAGATCATTTTCTTCACCGTGAGATTTTCTGCACCTTTTGCAACAACAATGACACCTCTAATTTTGGGTTTAATGTATTTGAGCACAAGCGGCTTCTGGTCGCCTGATACTTGATAAATAACGACTTCACCGCTTCGCGTTACCTGGGATATGTTGCGTGTTGCGCCACCATTGTCGCGTTCTGTCGTCATGTTCTGATTATCGTTATAATTTTTGTCTACGGTCATTTCCTCCGTAGATTCAATAGTAACGAGCACTTCCACTTCGCCAACACCGACAATTTGTTGCAGGATGCCCTTCAGTTGGTCACCATAAGCTTGTTCATAATCATGAAAGCTTGCGTTTTCCTTAGACACGCTTCCTGCAAAGGTTTCTTTACTTTCCGCTGTTGGAGACGCTCTGCCTGTGTTGATGGGATCCAGATCTTTGACATTTATAAATGCGTTGATGATCATTAGCGCGGCTCCTAAAAGCCCAACCATGATGACCCAAAGCAACGTATTCTTACGTTTAGGTCCACCTGGTCCGCCGCCGAATTTGTTCTCCATCCATTGCAGCAATGTTCCCATCGATTCACCTCGCCATCCATCCTTTGCTTTGTATCGTTTCGATCTCGATTTTGGCAGGATCCACTAACCAATTCCGTGAAATATCTTGCTTGAGTCGATCCTTTTCTTGCTCGCTAGGCAATGCTTTAAGGTTTGACTGCAAGTCGCCTTGAGCAGAAGTCTGACGATCTTGTGCAATCGCGGTAGACCCAATTTTGATGGGATCTACAGGCTTGACAGGCTCCATCGCAGCAATGCTTTTACTCTTCGGCGTCGTTTGTTTCTTCGTTTCTATATCATCAAGGGTCACCTTCACATTGGTAATGCTGGGTTTCCCATTATTGTCTACATCTACATGAACTTGTACCTCCTGTACCGGCCATTCCGTTTGCTTCTGCAAATCCTCTTTAATTAGCCCTGCTAATTGTGTTTGTACTAATTGTTGTGTTTTCTTCTGTTCTGCATCTTGAATCTTATTGGCATCTTTCGTGATGGCTGCCAATGACTTCATTTGTGTTTGATTGCCGCCAAAACCACCCGCAAGCATCGTTTTCTCACTCTGCTCCTTCTCCGCTTGGCTGAGCAGCTGATCCATATCCCAGTCCTTCTGGAACAGCTGAAGCACAGGGGTGAGTAGCGTCAGTAGAATGAATAGGCTCAAAACCGTCTTCACATACCGCTGCATCGTATTGCTTGGGAGTAGAAGATCAACAAACGTCGCGAGCATAATGACCATAATGACGGTTTTCAGCCATCCTGCTAACCAATCCATCGCCTAGCTCCTTTCACCTCATCATGACGGAGACATTGCTAATTGTGATCATGATGGTCAAGGCAAGAAAAAACATTAAGCTTACTGCCGCTAGCGCTGCAAAAACGTAAATTAAGCTTTTACCAATCGTTTGCAGACAAGCAATGATCGGGCTATCTCCTAAAGGCTGCATCAATGCAGCTGATAAGTTGTAGATAAAAGCTAGCGTCAAGATTTTGATCGCTGGAAACGCGCACAAGAGAACGAGGATGACAACGCCAACGAGTCCTATTGCATTTTTGACAAGGAGAGAGGCGCCTATCACAGTTTCCGTTGCGTCCGAGAACAGCCGTCCTACAACAGGCACGAAATTCCCAGTAATGTACTTCGCTGTCCGAATCGCTACACCATCTCTAACCGCACCTGCTGTCCCTTGAATAGAGATGACACCAAGGAAAACCGTTACGAACACACCCAGCATACTTAAACTGACGGTACGTAGTAGATTTGCTAACTGGGTAACCTTAAACTTGTCGCTGAGTGAGCTAACGATGTGCAGCACAGCCGAGAAAAACAAGAGCGGGAAAACAAACACATATATCGCTGTTCCCACCGAGTGGATCATAAATACGATCAGAGGATGAAGAATAGCCACGGAAGTAACATTGCCCATAGAAGCTAATAAAGTTAGTAACAAAGGCATGATGGCGAACATGAATTGAATCATAGACGAAATGGCTGTCTTGGCGTACCCGATCGCAACGCTGAAGCTATTGATGGCAATGATGATCAATACCATATACGTGATTGTGTAACCTAGCTTGCTAACCGTATTTCGTTCAAAAGAGCTTTGCAGCGTCTCCAGAATCATGCTAAAGACGGTCAAAACAACGATGGAAGCTAGTAACTTGCCATTGATGATAATCTCATGAAATACATAGCTCAGAAGTCCTTTAAAGATACTCTTCATGCTAATGCCCTTGGTCCCAAGGAGAAGTTCCATGAAGGTTGGAGGTTTGCTCTCCGGGAAATACCCGCCATATTCCTTCATCAGCTTATCCCAATATTGCTCGACCGGCTCCGTATTCAAGCGGTTCGCTTGTTCTTGGATGATGATATCTGTAGGCGATTCGGCCGTTAAGGAACCCGACAAGCCGAGCCAAAGACCCATCGTTATAATAAATAATAAGATCCACCGGTTGTTCAGCTTCTGGTGCGAATAAAGTAGATGCATGCGTGTCACTCCTTAGGCGAATCTTCTAAGCAGGGAGCAGTTTAACCACGGTTTCGATAATGACTGTTATGATTGGAATAGCCATAACCATAATGAGTACCTTACCCGACAGCTCGATTTTGGAAGCTATGGAATCTTGACCGGCATCTCTAACGATTTGAGCGCCAAATTCGGCGATGTAAGCAACGCCAATAATTTTCAGAATCGTTTTGAGGAAAACGAGGTTTACGTTCGACTTCACTGCTAAGTCCTCAAGGACTTGGATAACCGAAGAAATTTTGCCTATTAAGAACAAGAATATGACTATGCCTGTAAAAGCAGCTAATAGAAAGGCGAACATCGGCTTCTGTTCCTTGATGATAAGCGTCAAGATCGTAACGATGAGTCCTAAACCTACGATTTGGATGATTTCCATCAGACCACCTCATTGGAATAGGAATATAGTTTTAATTTCTTTGAACAAGTTATCCAGCATACTAACGACCATAAAAAGCACGACCACGAAGCCTATGACCGTGACCCAATGTGCCATATCCTCTTTTCCCATCTGTTTCAGCACCGAATGGATCATCGCAATGATGATTCCGATGCCGGCGATTTGGAAAATGGCGTTCACATCTACATTCATTCCTGGCACCTCACTCCGCCTTCAAGGAACTTGTCAAGCACGGATACATGATCCCCCACTAATACATTAAAATTACGATTAACGCTCCGATGAGGACGCCTAAGCTTTTCCACATTTTCTCGTAGCGCTGTTGCTCATCTCTGGCATCCGTTTCTTCCGATTGAAGTTGGCTCATCGCAAGACGCAAGTGTTTGATTTGGTCACTTTGATCTGAGAGCCCTAGCACAGGGCCTAGCCCAAGAATCACTTCTTGCTCTGATTGCCGCATAGAGGTTCTTGCCCAGACTTCTTTGACTGTCTTTTGCCATAGATCCTTCGTTGATTCCCCATTGCTTCCCAGTAAACGTTCTGACATTAATCGAAATAAAGTCGAAAGTGGATCAGCAACTTGCTTGCTTAATGAAGCGAAAGCTTCAGGAAGCGGCGTAAGCGCATAGGCAATTTCCGTCTCCATTCGGCCAAGCGCGCCAATCAGTATACGAATTTGCTTGGGTCGCCTTACATAGTGAGCAGCTTGCAGAAACCCATACATCGACGCTGCTCCGAAGATCAGTACCCCTCCAACGAATTTCAGCATACCCATCGTCCTTTGCGTTCGTCATCCATCTCCCATTGCCTTACCTTGATGATCCAAGATCCGAAAGGAAGCTGACGCACCTTTTCTTCGCTGTAGGATCACGTATTTCGTAAACACACCTGCCTCCATCAACTCCCTAAGTACTGGTCGTCCATGGACATCTTCATAGCTTGCTCCATGTGCTGTCGCTAGCACACGAATCCCCGTGTGAACCGCTTCATGAATCGCATTCGCATCCTGGGCTCTTCCAATCTCATCCACGATGAGCACCTCAGGAGATAAGGAACGAATCATCATCATCATCCCTTCAGCCTTCGGACAACCATCTAACACATCTGTGCGAGGCCCTAAGTCGAATCTCGGTACGCCTTTAACACAAGCAGCCAATTCGGAGCGTTCATCTACGATGCCTACTTTTTTTCCTGTTAGTGAGCTATTCCTAGCTCCCCACTCCCCTCGGCTAATCAGTCTGGCCAAATCACGAATTAAGGTGGTCTTCCCTTGCTGCGGCGGAGAGATGATCAGGGTATGATGAATATTTCCCAAGCTTGGATCTACCAAATACGGTAAAATCTCCTGACCCACACCTTGAATTTCGCGCGCGATCCGAATGTTAAAGGAACTCACATCGCGTATTTGCTTCACTTGACCTTGATCGAGAATCGTACGACCAGCAAGTCCAACTCGATGACCTCCTGAAACGGTGATATAGCCTCTGCGCAGTTCTTCCTCAAACGTGTACAACGAATGATTCGTTAAGATCTCAAGTAGTGTCATACAATCTTGCCTGGTCGGTTTGTAAGCCAAAGCTTCCTGAGTGATCATTTGACCACGCTCGCTAATGAAGGCATATCGGTCCGCCCAACTAATTTCCAGAGGACGTGACTCTCTCACCCTGATCTCCTCCACACTAGCTTGTACATTCGGAGGAAGTTCGCTCAGCATGAATCGGATGTTCTGCGGCAACAAATGTATAATACTCGCTAGCATTGAGAGACAGCCCTCCAAGTTGTCCAGTCTTCTATATTCATTTCTATGCTTACTAGAAAGAAATATGACCGATTACTTTTTAATAATCCCAATAAACAAACAACTGACCCCTGCTATGATCCATAACATCTTCCCATATGATAGTTTGTCTGCTACGCCTACTAATCCAATTGTTGTCGTAGTTAGTAGTACTAGAGGACCTACTAGTGCTAGAGCTGAATTCACTAACAGCGCCTTCTCGATCGTAGCCAATCTGATCATAAGAATAGCAGCAATAATTTCGATGCTTCCTGACATCACCCGCAAGGAAGCCATCGTGAGTACAATCTTGTTCATGAACTATACACCTCCCAATAGTTTTGTAGCCCATGCAAGCGAAGCGGAATAGTGCATCGTCAAAACTAGCTTCGGAAGCATACGCTTTTCCCTACCTTATGCGAGCTCGTCTCATTTTAGGCATGCTGGGCACCTCCATTTGTGCTCATGCATATGCTGTACACATAATTGATCCTTCGAAGGACAGTGAGGAGAAATACCGATGGAAGTGACCTCTCAATTAAAATGGAACCCCGTTCTAGCCGACCCTACAGGAACAAGGCAGCAGAAACCAAGAACGTTGGGGAAAACGATGGTGATGGATAAGGGGCTTGGCATGATTGCCTTTCAGGATTTGCTCCAAACCTCTAGCAGCCATGTGGATATGATCAAACTTGGATTCGGGACTTCACCGCTTTATCCACAATCCGTACTGCGAAGCAAAATAAACCTAGCCAAAGAGAATAACATTCTCATTTATCCAGGAGGTACTTTTCTGGAAGTGGCTGTAAGCCAGCATGCAGTAGATTCATTTTTTGACATGATCCTTGCACTCGGCTTTAATGGCGTTGAAATATCTGACGGCACGATTCAAATGGATCGTAGACAACGGAATAAGTTAATTAGCAGAGGATTAGATGAAGGGTTAGAAGTCGTTACGGAGTATGGAAAAAAAGGATGGGGCTCCTCCATAGAATTAGCAGAATTAATTGAAACGGTCTTAATCGATTCGGAATTAGGTGCTTCCCTTGTCACGATTGAAGCGCGTGAGTCTGGCATGGGTGTTGGCATTTTTGATGGGGAGGGGAAATGCAAAGATGAGGAACTGCAAAGTGTGCTTGCTTCCATTTCAGGTGATAAGCTCTTATGGGAGGCACCGCTAAAAAGCCAACAAGTGCACCTGATTAACTCCCTCGGTCCCGATATTCACTTGGGAAATATTTCCCCAGATGAAGTTATTGCATTAGAAGCTTTGAGGAGAGGACTGCGTTCAGATACGTTGTCCTTGGGTGCCAGAAAGGATTAACACATGCATATCGAGGTGATCGCCAACATCGGCGAAGCAAGAAGTGACGAGTTTCTCCATAAAACCGTCATTGTCGTTGATGTTTTACGTGCAACCAGCACAATCATCACCGCATTGATGAATGGCAGCAAGGGTGTAGTCCCTGTTGATACGGTTATAAAAGCGAAGGAATTGGCGAGAGAAGGCGATCTACTTGGTGGAGAGCGCTATTGCAAAAAAATTCCTGGCTTTGATTTTGGCAATTCACCACTTGAGTACACACGCGAAGTCGTTCAAGGCAAACGCATCATCTTGACGACTACCAATGGCACAAGAGGGATTCAAAAAGCGATAAAAGCCGATCGTGTGCTTGCGGGAGCCATCATTAACGGCAAAGCCTCTGCTGCGGCAGCTATCGAGCTTAAACGGGACACAGTGATCGTCTGTGCAGGTACGCAGGATGTTTTCTCTTTGGAGGACGGCCTCTGTGCCGGCCTCATCCTGAATGAAATTGCAATTCTAATAGGCGAGCAGCACATGATAACGAATGACTTCGGTCTAGCAATGCGAGGTTGCTATCTCGAAGCTAAGGATCACTTGCTCGAGACCATTCTCTCTTGCAGCAACGGTAAAAAAATGAAAAAGTCCGGCTTCCTCGCGGATGTCGAACTTTGTGCCAAGACGAATAGTGCGGAATGCGTTCCCGTTCTGGAACACGATCAGATGGTTCTTTTTGGGCGATAGTCCACCTTACCATGCGTTCTAAATACAAGCCCCTTTCATAAACTTAAATGACGATGATGAGGACAAGGGGTTATGTATATGAATGGTGATATGCTCTTAGTTATTCTAATTATAATTGGACTCATAGGCCGTTCGCCGATCATTACAACTGCGGCTTGTCTTTTACTGGCCATTAAGTTAATTGGTCTCGATCGCTATTTCCCTACCATGGAACGTAGAGGTCTTGAGCTCGGCTTGCTGTTCCTGACGATCGGTGTTTTGATTCCATTTGCAAGTGACCGTATTTCGATGAAAGATATTCTCTCTGTCTTCACTACATGGCCTGGCATCATCGCCCTCGTGGGAGGGGCGATTGCCACCTATATGAATGGGAAAGGCTTGGAGTTACTAAAAGTAGACCCACAATTAATTGTGGGTCTTGTCCTTGGTTCTATATTTGGCATCTTATTTATGCGCGGCATTCCGGTAGGACCCTTAATGGCTGCCGGAATAACGGCATTTCTATTGAAGATTGCTTATTTCATAGCAGACAAACTTCATTAAGATTTCAAATTATCTGCGATCTTCTGGACCACCAACGAAAGCTTGCTCCGCTGTGTCTAAGCCGTATGCTGTGTGAAGAGCACGGATTACGTCGGTTAAGTTCGTATTGTCAATGACACAAGACATTTTAATCTCTGATGTGCTTACCAATGAGATCGTAATGCCAAGATCAGAAATGACTTTGAACATCGTAGCTGCAACACCTGGTGAGCTAACCATTCCAGCCCCAACGATTGAAACTTTAACAAGATCAACTTCGGACGTCACTTCACGGAAACCAACTTCAGCACGAATTTGTTCAATGACATCTAGCGCTTTCTCACGATCCGCCAATGTCGTTGTGAAAGAGAAATCCGCAGATCCGTTAATCACACCGCTTTGAACGATAATGTCCACGTCAATTTGCACTTCAGCAAGTGCTAAGAATACTTTAGCAAGTTGACCTGGTTTCTCAGGAACACCCAGAATACTAATTCTTGCTACATTTTTGTCATATGCGATGCCACGAACTACGATTCCTTGCTCCATCACTGCTTCCTCCTTCACATTGGTGCCTTCATTGTAATTAAAGCTTGAACGCACCACGAGGGTCACGTTGTAATTTTTCGCATACTCGACTGCGCGAGGATGAAGAACTGCAGCTCCAAGGTTAGCGAGCTCCAACATTTCATCATAGGAAATTTCAGCAAGCTTCCTAGCTACTTTCACAATTCGAGGATCTGTTGAATAAATGCCATCAACATCTGTATAAATTTCACAAAGATCGGCTTTGATCGCTGCAGCAAGCGCGACTGCTGTTGTATCGGACCCGCCGCGGCCTAATGTTGTAATTTCACCCGCTTCAGTCATCCCTTGGAAACCAGCTACGATGACGACATTCCCTTGCTCAATCGCGTTCAGAACACGATGAGGCTGAATATCCGTAATTCTTGCTTTCCCATGTACAGGCTCCGTATAAATGCCACTTTGCCACCCGGTGTACGAAACCGCTTGTTCACCAAGATTATGTATAGCCATCGATAAAAGCGCTACGGAAACTTGCTCGCCCGTCGTCAACAACATATCCATTTCACGAGCCGGTGGGGCTCCATCGTAAATTTGCTTGGACAAGTCGATTAAATCATCCGTTGTATCACCCATCGCAGAAACGACAACAACACAGCTGTGTCCAGCTTGTTTACGCTCCACGATTCTTTTTGCAACTCGTTTCATTCGCTCCGCATCACCGACAGAGCTACCGCCAAATTTCATCACTATAAGAGACAAAGCTGACCCACTCCTAACGCATACTAGTGCATAACAATTCAATATTATAGCATACATTTGTCGGGCTGTGGTAAGAAAAGAAAAAAAGCCTTTCGGACTCCGATGAGTCCGAAAGGCTTTGCTAATTAGTTGCTAGCGCGTGAAAGGTATTTGCCATCATCTGTATCAACGGAAAGAACATCGCCTTCGTTGATGAAAAGTGGCACCATTACATTAAGACCTGTTTCCACTTTCGCATTTTTCAATGCGCCTTGTGCTGTGTTTCCTTTAACGCTTGCATCAGTTTCAACAACTTTCAAGTCAACGCTCTTCGGAAGGTTAATCCCTAGAATTTCACCTTGATAGCTCATGATTTTGATATTCATGTTTTCTTTCAAGAAGTTCAATTCCCATTTCAATTGCTCGTGGGCAAGCGAAATCTGATCGTAAGTCTCCGTATCCATGAACGTGTACTCGTCGCCAGCCGCGTATAAGTACTGCATTTCACGGTTTTCGATGTGAGCACGTCCAACGTTCTCACCTGCACGGAACGTACGCTCAACGGTGTTACCATTGCGTAGGTTTTTGAGCTTAGAGCGCACGAATGCAGCCCCTTTACCTGGTTTCACGTGTTGGAAATCTAGAACTGTAAAAATATCATGTTCTACTTCAATTGTCAGACCTGTTTTAAAATCGTTTACTGATATCACTTGTAAATCCCTCCGCTAGTCAATGATAAGAAAATCTTTGGTAGAATGTGTAAGTATTTTAATGCCGGTCTCAGTAATTACTACGTCATCCTCAATTCGAACTCCGCCAAAATCAGGGAGATAAATACCAGGCTCAACAGTAACAACCATACCAGGAGTTAAAATCATATCTTCGGTTTTCGACACACGCGGAGATTCGTGGACTTCCATCCCCAGCCCATGTCCGGTCCCGTGACCGAAATAATCGCCATAGCCGCGCTTCACGATGACATCGCGTGCGAACGCATCGCCTTCTCTGCCCGTAATGCCTGGTTTGAGGTTTGCCAGACAATTCAACTGTGCTTCCAACACAATATCATAAATTTCTTTATGTTTATCTGTCGGCTTTCCTAGCATAACCGTTCTTGTGATATCAGAGCAATAACCTTTATAATACGCTCCAAAATCCAATTTGACAAATTCGTTTAATTGGAGAATGCGATCACTTGCTTTACCGTGAGGTAACGCTGAACGCTCACCAGACGCGACGATCGTCTCGAAGGATGTCGAGGTGCCTCCGTTTTTACGAATAAACACTTCAATTTCTAGGGCAATATCTAACTCTTTGACACCAGGCTTAATGAAGTTAAGGATGTGTGAGAAAGTTTGATCGGCCAAATCAGCCGCTTCCTGCATCACTTGCAGTTCTGCTTCATCTTTTACCATACGAATCAATTCAACAAGACGTGAAGTTGGCACGACTTCGATGCCAGGAAGACCTTGTTGGTAGTTTAAAAAATCGCCATAAGAGACGTCGCTTTGCTCGAAACCAAGCTTCGTGATCCCTTGCTGTTGCAAGAGTTCTCTTACGGACTCAATCGCCTTTGCTTTATGTTCTACCACTTCAAACAGTTTAGCTTGTTGCGGCGCTTGCGTCATATAACGGAAATCAGTTAATAAGATGGCACGGTCTAACGTAATCAGTACATAGCCAGATGAACCGGTGAAACCAGATACATATGTACGGTTATATGCGTTCGTGATGAGTAGTGCCGGTAATTCCTGCTGCTGCATAGCCTCGCGTAGACGTTCAATACGTTTCTCCTGCATCCAAATCACCATTCCTTTTTAAAGTTTTGCTATGGCAAAACTAGCTACGTAAGCAAATGCTTACAGATGGGGTAGTAATGCTCGTAAACCAAGCGCATAGCTATCTGCGCCAAATCCACATATTTGACCAATTACGACGGGTGCAATGACCGAATGATGACGAAATTCTTCACGTTTATGAATATTCGAAATATGAACCTCTACCGTTGGCAATTGAACCGTAGACAGCGCATCACGAATCGCATAGCTGTAGTGCGTGAAGGCACCAGGATTCATAAGAATGCCATCCTTTGTACCGTAGGCAGCGTGAATTTTGTCAATAATCTCCCCTTCATGGTTAGATTGGAAGCTCTCCAATTCGAGCGAAAGCTCGGTTCCAAGCTCTTGCAAACCTTCAATGATTGAAGAAAGTGTGACGGTTCCATATACACCAGGTTCACGTATGCCAAGCATATTCAAATTCGGACCATTCAAAACTAGAACCCTTTTCAATTCGAAATCCTCCCGAAACAATCGTCATAGGCAACTAGCTGCTTTCTGCTAATTAACCTTTGATATTTTACCATAACTTTCATGAGTTGGGTATAGCCTCTGTCGTTCTAGCGCTTGTATATTCAATGGCAATCGAATACCCAATAAACATCCCCCATACGAGGAATAAACAAACATCACTGATGATTGTATTTAGCTCCAACTCCGTAATCCAATACATCATTCCCGTAATTGGCCCTACAATGAGATAAATGATCGCCCACCACAGTGCACCATAGCCTATCCCCCAAAAAGGACTGCGCAATTTCCACATGGTGACCATGTAGATGAAAGCCGCGAATATCGAGAATAGAGCAAACGTGATCCACCCCATGAATAATCCCATCCAAGTATTAAAAAAATCGTGCTTGAAAAAAGGTTCAACTAGAAAACCAATGCCTATGGTTGTGAACTTAAAGTAATTCTCGACGATTTTGAGGGCACCCCATATTAACCCTGCAAAAAAACCGATATATAGCACAAATACCCAACGATTCGTCTGTTTTCTCTTCGCGGTATGCGCACTTGTCATCTGTGATCTTCCTTTCTCTACCGATAAGGCTTGTCTATTCATTGGCAATCATAGTATGTTCTGTCGCAATCGGTAGCATTCAACACCTGAATCCGTTACAATAAGAAAGTGAGAAAATGAATTCGAGAAAGATGAGAAGGTGAATCTTGTGGCAGAACAAAACAGTATATACGGAGGACAAGCCGTCATCGAGGGCGTCATGTTCGCAGGAAGAAATGTGCATGTAACTGCTGTGCGCAAAAAAGACGGTTCCCTTGATTTTTTGGAAGTACCAAAGAAAGTGATTCCGTGGGTTCAAGCACTTAAGAAAATTCCTTTTGTACGAGGAATTGTAGGAATTATTGAGTCCAGTGCCAAAGGTGCACAGCATCTGAATTTCTCCGCCGAGTCATTCGCCGAGCAAGAAGGTGAAGCTGACATGCCGAAGAAAGAAGAGAAAGCTGGCATGTTCTCTGGCATATCCATGGTTCTAGGCGTTGCTTTTGTCGGTGTCCTTTCATTTTTATTTGGGAAGTTCATTTTTACTTTAGTTCCAGCTATTATTGAACAGTTTTTGTTTCAAAATGTATTTAGCAATCAGATTCTTCATAATCTTATAGAAGGTGTAATCAAAATCATTTTGCTGGTTGGATATATTTACTTCATCTCTCTTACACCTATGATTCGAAGATTGTTTCAATATCATGGCGCAGAGCATAAAGTGATCAGCGCTTATGAAGCAGGTATGGAATTAACGGTTAGCAATGTGCAAAAATTCAATACCCTTCATTACCGTTGTGGAAGCAGCTTTATCGTATTTACCGTATTAATTGGTGTTGTCATCTACTCATTCCTTCACTACGACGGCATGGTCGAGCGTATTGTGCAGCGTCTCATTTTGTTACCATTGGTTATTGGGGTTTCTTATGAGGTATTACGTTTTACAAATTCCCTTCGTGAAGTACCTGTTCTTCGTTATTTAGGGTATCCTGGTCTTTGGCTTCAATTACTGACAACCAAAGAACCTGAAGACAGTCAAGTCGAGGTGTCCATTGCATCTTTTAACCGCATGCTAGAAGCGGAAAAACGAATTATGGAGGGACGGGCATGAGAAGAAAGTTTTCTCCGATTGAAATTGCCATAGGCATTTTGATTGCAATAGGCTTGATCGTTAGTCTACGTGTGTTATTCATTCCTATCCTTGTGCTTGGGGCGATTTTCCTACTGTATAAATTCCCACCTTCCCGTTGGAAGAAACCTTCCATCCCTCGTGGAGCTGGAAAAGGTAAAACGAAGAACGCGAAATTCCGCGTTATCAACGGGACGAAAGATTCCGATAAGGATGATTTCCCGAAATACCACTAAGTCAAAGATTTATGTGGAGGTCGCATCACATATTTCTCATAATTTTCTTCGTAGGTACTGGCCGACCAACTTTTGAAATACGCTTTGGCCGCCAAGAAGCCCGACTCGTAAAGTGACATGCTTAATTCCTTGGAGATGGTGAATTGTGTATTCCCAACACCTAACGTAGGAATTTTCACGGTTCGGAAGCGATTCTTCTGTTCAATGTAGCGTTCATCATGCGCACTAAGCATTGTGCTAAAGAGCGCTTCTAGCATCGTAATAGGTCCTCGGATCGTATGAGTTGGCGTATCACTTTTTCCAACAAGTTGGAAACCAATAACAGGAATGAGCTTAGCACGCGGCATTTCATTGTCGAACACCCAAAGCGGGAAGTTGCTTAACAAACCACCGTCCACGATATAATTAAACTGCTCTGAGAATGGCTTAGCCTTCTCGGAGCTTTTTATATTCCGCCGGATTCTAACTGGATCGAAGAAGTATGGAATGCTCGTGCTCATTCTCACCGCTTTGGCAACCGAAAGCTTGCCAGGCTCGATGCCGTATTGCGCTATATCATTAGGCAGAACCAATAGCTTGCCCTGTGTAATATCTGAGGCAATAATACGGAGCTGGTTTGGCCCCAGATCAGCAAACGTGCGAACGCCTTTTGCCGCGAGTTGTTGATTGATCCAATGTTCCAAGGCTTCGCCGGAATATAGCCCTTTTTTGAGCAACAAGCGTGCCGCGGGACCTATGATCTTCGTGTTGAAAATAGGAGAACGTTGCATAAACGACTTGAAAGGCGCTCTAAGGATCAACTCCCTCATTTCTTCCCCCGAGTAGCCAGCTGCCAACAAAGCAGCCACAATCGCACCAGAGCTTGTACCTGCGACATTATGGAAGGTATATCCTTGTTCTATGGCTGCGCTCACACCACCCGCCAAGGCAATTCCTTTGACGCCTCCACCTTCAAACACGCCATTAATCTTCATACCCTGCATCCTCCCATAGCTCTATTTCGTAGGGCTTCTTAGGTATGTATGCGAGAGCAGTTTGTTTCTATTCCCATAAAAAAAAGACAGAGTACCGTAAACGGTCTCTGCCTAGTTCTCTGCCTCTAATTCTTTACGAACATTCATAAGCTCATCTGCTCGGCTTGGATCTCTCCGAAAGTATTCTAATAAGGTTTCAATACACGTAATCGAATCCCAGCTTAAATGATGCTCTATGCCTTCGACATCCTTATATATATTGTCCTCATGGACACCAATTGTCGTTAGAAAATTTTCCAAAAGCTCATGTCTATCCATCAAGCGTTTGCCCATCTTCTTCCCCTTGGGCGTTAGGATGAGACCGCGATATTTTTCATAGATTAAATAATTATCTTTATCTAATTTTTGGATCATTTTAGTTACGGAGGAGGGGTGCACTTCAAGCCCTTCAGCAATGTCGGAAACACGAGCGTAACCTTTCTCATCGATAAGCTTGTATATTCTCTCCAAATAATCTTCCATACTTGGCGTAGCCATTGCTATATTTCCCCCTGCTGTGCGAATTTCTTAGCCATACTGCTTTCCTATCATAATCCATCTACCCAGATGCGGTCAAATCTCCCATGTTTTCAAAGCACTTCACTTTGGCACACTAAAATAATAGATTGTCATTCCGATTTGTAAAGGAGGCCCTCATGTCTACTGAGTTGCTTACAAGACCGCAGCCTAGCACGACGATTTTCGTGCCAGAGCTTGTTTATTTTGAACCAGATGCTCTGAATTATCCCAAAGGTAAGCAAATTTATAAATGGGCAGAACAAGAAGGCCTTGAGATCCATATGACGACCTCGCATAATCAAATCCGCGATTTGCCCGGCGAAACCGAATTAGATAAATATCGGATAGCCAAGCGAACCTTAGTCGTTGGTATACGAAAAACGTTAAAATTCGAGACATCCAAGCCATCCGCCGAATACGCGATACCGATCGCAACAGGCTGCATGGGACATTGTCATTATTGTTATTTGCAAACAACGATGGGTGCGAAGCCGTATATTCGGGTCTATGTCAATATTGACGATATTCTCGGGGCAGCTAAGAACTATATCGCGGAGCGTGAACCTGAAATTACTCGTTTTGAAGCCGCGTGCACCTCAGATCCTGTAGGGCTTGAGCACATTTCAGGCTCGCTCAAACAGTTAATCGAATTTATGGGTGAACAAGAGCACGGCCGCCTACGATTTGTTACCAAGTACCATCACGTAGAGCCTTTATTAGATGCCAAACATAACAAGCATACACGTTTTCGCTTCAGTGTGAATGCAGATTATGTAATCAAAAACTTCGAGCCTGGTACATCTCGATTTCATGAGCGAATCGAAGCGGCAGGCAAAGTTGCCAAGGCTGGATATCCACTTGGTTTCATCATTGCACCTATTATTTGGCATGAAGGCTGGGAGGAAGGTTATGCAACACTAATTGAGAAGCTCTACAACACCCTGCCTGCTGAAGCCACACATGATCTTACTTTCGAGATGATTCAGCATCGTTTCACGAAAACAGCCAAGAATATTATTGAAAAGCGATACCCCAAAACAAAGCTGGAAATGGACGAAGAAAAGAGAAAGTACTAATGGGGCAAATATGGGAAAGGTAAATATGTGTACAAAGATGAACAAGCTACCGCGTTGAGAGAATATATCACAGAACAAATTTTCGAGAAATTCCCTCAAGCGAAGATTGAATATTTTACATGAAACGCCTAAAACTTTAAGAAATCTGGTGTAATGGAGTTCAACCAAAGGGTGATTTGCGTCATTTTACCTGTATAAAGAAGAATGGCGATGACGATCATCAAGCCTCCACCAATTTTCATAAGTAGGTTGGAATAGCGAAGAATCCATTTGGTTGAACCGATGAAAAAGGAAAGAACGAAGAAAGGAATCGCGAATCCAAGCGAGTATGAAGTGGTTAGTTGAAACCAAGTTCCTGGTTCAGTTGCCGCCAAAGCAAGAATGGCTGACAGAATAGGCCCAACACATGGTGACCAGCCTGCTGCAAAACCCATACCAACAAAGACTGAGCCAATATATCCAGCTGGTCGAAATTTGATCGACAGTTTGCGTTCTCTCATTAGCCATTGCGGTTGAAAAATACCGAGTAAAAATAATCCCATTACAAATATTAAAAGTGCAGCGAATTGACGAAGCAAGTCCCGATAGTCAATAAAGAAACTGCCAACAAAGCCTGCTGTCAGCCCTAAAGCATAAAAAATAATGGAGAATCCAACGATAAAACTTAAGGTGTGTAGCATGGTTTGACGTCTAACTTGTACAGTTGTTCTACCTGACTTAAGTTCACTGACCGAAATACCTGTTATGTAGGATAAGAACGAAGGATATAAAGGCAAACAACAAGGTGAAATGAAAGATGCTATACCCGCCCAGAGGGCGATCCATACATTAACTGAATCCATGACTTATATCCTCAATCCTCTTTTTAAAATAATCCCAATTAAAATAGCGATAAGGCTCAGCACAACTGTCCCTCCTGGTGCCAGATCCCAAATCCCAGCTACAACAAGACCAACGATGACAGCAATTTCCGAGAATAAAATCGCTAAGAAAACGGAATGTTTGAAGCTACGAGCAATTAACAGACTGCAAGCGACTGGAATTGTTAACAAGGAGGAAACCAATAAGGCGCCTACAATTTTGATAGCGACTGAAATGACAAGTGCCGTCAGCATTGTAATCATCATATTATAAAATTTCAAAGGAAGTCCACTTACACTCGCTGCATCCTCGTCAAAAAACATCAAGAAAAATTCTTTGAAATGAAAAGCGATTACTCCGATAACTAAAACACATACAACAAGTACCACCCATAAATCAGTGGAATCTAGTGTATAAATACTGCCGAACAGGTAGCTCATGACATTCATATTAAACCCTTTGCCAAGGGTAAAAAGTAATGTTGCCAACGCAACGCCACCTGACATAATAATGGCTATGGAGAGCTCAGCGTAGGTTTTATATGCCTTGCGCAGTCGTTCTATTGCAAATGAGGCCAATAAGGCGAACACAAGTCCCACACCTAGTGGGTACACATTGATCAAGAAACCGAGTGCTACGCCAGCAATCGAAACATGAGCTAGCGTGTCCCCTATCATAGATAGACGTCTTAGAACAAGAAAAACGCCCATTAATGGCGCAGTTAGCCCGATCAATAATCCACCTATTAATGCACGTTGAAAAAAGTACTCTGTAAATATGTCCAAAACGCCCGCTCCTTACTGAACTCCGATCATCTCTCGAATCTGGCCGAGTGAATGGGTTAGATTCGTCTCACGGCAATCCTCGGGATCATGGGTATGCTTCACATAAAACTTGATGCCTCCGCTCACTTGCTGCGGCTCTGTTCCCAGATACGACTGAATCATGTCCATATCATGAGAAACCATAATGAAAGTCATATGATGATGCTGGTGCATATGCTTGATCATTCGGAAGAAACCGATCTGCGTTTCGGCATCAATCCCTACCGTAGGCTCATCAAGAATGAGCAGCTCCGGGTTGTTCACAATCGCACGAGCTAAGAAGGCTCGTTGCTGTTGACCTCCAGAGAGCTGGCCAATACGACGATCGGCTAGATCCTCGATGCGCATCGCCAGCATCGCGTCTTCAGCTTTTTGCAAATCAGCTTTAGAGAGTCGGCGATACACGTTCTTTTTGGTATACATGCCAGAGAGAACTACCTCCCTAACTGTTGCTGGGAATAACGGATTGAAGGCATTCTTCTGTGGTACATAACCGATTCGTTCCCAGTCCTTGAATTGACTCAATGGACGATCAAACAATCGGATTTCTCCACTAGTTGGTTTCAATAGGCCAACTAACATTTTCAGAAGTGTCGTCTTACCAGCACCGTTAGAACCAATCACACCAACAAAATCACGCTCAAACACATCAAACTGGAGATTGTTAATCACTGTCTTATTTTCATATGAAAATGAAATCTGATCGATTGAAACGATTTTCTGATGGCATAACATTTTATTACTAGTATCCATCTGATTACCCCTGACTTACTAAGAATGGTCCTACTTCCTTTATTGTAACGCTAGAAGTAGGTTTTTCAAGTTTTTGTCCATAATCGAAATATAATCTTCGCCTGCATCAATTTGCTTTTCGGTTAGACCTTCTAGTGGATTAAGTACGAGGGTGTTCACCTTTGCATCTTTAGCTAACGTTTTTGCCAGCTTATCCGAGACAAGTTCCTCAAAGAATATATATTTGAGCTGATGCTCTCTAATAAAGGTGTTGATTTGTTTGAGATCTTGCGCTGTTGGCTCTGCATCCGGTGATAAACCCATGATGGACATTTGAGTCAAGCCGTAGTCTCTACATAGATATGCAAAAGCATGATGAGATACAGCAATTTCTTTTTTTGTAGTAGTAGCAAGTTCTTTTTTGTATCTAGCATCTAACTCCGATAATTTAGCGTTGTATGTCTGATAGTTTTGCTCATACGCATCCTTATGAACTGGATCCGCTTCGATTAAAGCCGTTTTAATATTATTAGCCATTTTCTGTGCATTTAACGGGCTTAACCAAGCATGAGGATCAAATTCTTTTTTATTATCATCTGTTGTGATCAAATTAGCACCTTGACTTGCTTCTACGACGCGCACTTTAGATGTACTTGATAGACTTCCTAGAAAATCTTTTACCCAACCTTCAAAGCCTGCGCCTTGATATACGAAAACTTGGGCCCCTGACATATTTTTGATATCCCTGCTTTTTGGAGACCAGTCATGTGGCTCCACGCCAGCCGGGACAAGATTTATTACATTTACATAATCGCCACCAATTTGTTTCGTGAAATCATATAAGGGATAAAAACTAGTCACAACATTCACTTTTCCCTCTACTAATCCAGCTTTCGAACTGCTGCAGCCAACAATGCAGCAAGCAACAATTAACAATAAAGCTATGTAAATATATCGCTTCGCATGTCTTGTCATTTGAATAAACACCCACTCTAAATCGTAATTTTTTTTATTAACGTTTTGATTATACGAGGTGGGTTTATTGAAGTCAATATATCTGGAGAGGAAAGTCAAAAAAGCCAGCTGCAACGTTCACAGCATGGCCATTTCTAATTCAACTTTGATTTCCCTATATTTTAATGCGAGATTGATTATTCTTCAGATCCTCCAGAATCGCTTGAATTTCCTGAATCACTCGAGTCTCCGGAGTCCCCAGAATCACCTGAACCTGAATCGCCAGAGCCTTCTTTCCCAACTTTAGCTTCTTTGGCTTTTTGTTTTTCCTCGCTGCTACCTTTTATTGGTTTGTCTGATTCTTCTTTCAACTTCTTATAACGCTCTTCCGATTCCTTAATGAGTTTAGCATCCTGCTCTTTTTGATATTTGATCACTTCGTTGTACATCTGATACTGCTTTTTCAGTTCTTGATCAATCACACTCTCATTTTTAGCATCAGCTTGTTTTTGTTTTTTTTCTTCTTCCTTTTTCTTCTGGCCTCCACCGAATAACGAACAAGCTGATAAAGTGATGATCAATATTACTAGAGTTATCCCTTTTCCTATACGTTGTATAAGCATCTTATTCACTCCGTGGTTAGTTTCCTTTAGCTTGCCCTTTGTCGTCAAAAATACCCTTAACATAGTCACAAAAAGCAAAAGACCCTTTCCCAGAAAATCTGGGAAAGGGTCTTTGTGCATAAAGCTATTATTTCACGATCGCACCGTTCGGCATTGAATCTGGAACGGTCGCTAGCGTGAGCTGATCGCCATGTGAAGCGGCGAGAATCATACCTTGAGACAGCTCGCCGCGCAGCTTCGCGGGCTTCAAGTTCGTGACGCAAATAACTTTGCGTCCAACAAGATCATCGGGCGTGTAGAACTTCGCGATGCCCGAAACAACCTGACGCTGCTCATAGCCGAGGTCGAGCTGCAGCTTAAGAAGCTTTTCGGCGCCTTTCACAGGCTCCGCCGAAATCACTTGTGCCACGCGCAGCTCCACTTTGCCAAAATCGTCGATCCCGATTTCTTCTTTTGGCTCCGGCGTTGGCACAGAAGCAGATGCAGCGGACGCTGGCGCTGCAGCTTTTGGTTCTTCGGTGCTCTCCGAAGCACCGCCACCCATGGCCTCGACGATGTAGGCGACTTCTGCCGCTACGTCGAGTCTGGGGAACATCGGCTCTCCCTTCTGCACCTTGGTGCCTGTAGGGAGATGCCCAAAGGACTGCACGCTCTCCCACGCAGTCAAGCGCGGTAAATCGTCCGCAGCTAAGCCTAGCTGCGCCCAGATCAGTTCTGGTGTCTTCGTCAAGAAAGGACGAAGAAGAACAGAAGAGATGCGCTGAGATTCCGCCAGCACATACATGACCGAGCCTAGCGTATCACGCTTGGCTTCGTCTTTCACCATCGACCATGGCTGTGTTTCGTCGATATATTTGTTCGTGCGGCTAATCATCTGCCACACCGCGGATAGCGCGATGGAGAACTCCATTTTCTCCATGGATTCCTCATACTTAGCTACAGTTGTACGAACTGTCTCCAACAGACTTTCGTCAAATTCAGTAGCTCCGGGAATATAGGCAGGAATTTTACCTGCAAAATACTTATCGATCATCACAATCGTACGATTCAATAAATTCCCCAAATCATTAGCTAGATCATGATTTACACGTTCCACAAAACTCTCAGGAGTAAATGTACCGTCTGCTCCGAATGGCACTTCACGCATGAGGTAATACCGAAGTGCATCCAAACCATAACGATCAATAAGTGTAACAGGGTCCACAACATTCCCCTTGGACTTGGACATTTTGCCATCCTTCATAAGCAACCAGCCGTGGGCAAATACTTTTTTCGGCAGAGGCAAATCAAGCGCCATTAACATAATCGGCCAATAAATCGTATGGAACCGCACAATCTCCTTACTCATTAAATGCACATCTGCTGGCCAATACGTTTTGAAAATCGTCTCATCATCAGAACCATAACCAAGTGCTGTAATATAATTGGAAAGAGCATCAATCCATACATAAATGACATGCTTTGGATCTCCAGGAACTTTAATTCCCCAGTCAAAAGTCGTTCTCGAAACTGCCAAATCCTCTAAACCTGGTTTAATGAAATTATTCAACATCTCATTCTTACGTGATTCCGGTTGGATGAAATCAGGGTTCTCTTCATAATATTGAACGAGTCTATCCGCATACTTACTCATCCGGAAGAAATAAGTTTGCTCCTTCATCTTCTCCACAGGACGCCCACAATCAGGACATTTTCCATCGACTAACTTACTCTCCAAGAAGAAAGATTCATCTGGAATACAGTACCAACCTTCATACTCACCTAAATAAATATCACCTTGATCAAGTAAACGCTGAAAAATCTTAGTTACCGCATCCTTATGTCGATCTTCCGTTGTACGAATAAAATCATCATAAGAAATATCCAGTTTCGCCCAAAGTTCTTTAATCCCAGAAACGATATTATCCACAAAAGCTTGTGGTGTTGTTCCTTTTTCTTGCGCCTTACGTTCAATTTTCTGACCATGTTCATCTGTACCTGTTAAATACCTAACATTATAGCCTTGTAACCTTTTGTAGCGCGCCATTGCATCTCCAGCAACAGTCGAATATGCATGCCCAATATGCAGCTTGTCACTTGGATAGTAGATCGGTGTGGTAATGTAAAATGTTTTGGATTGTTCAGACATTTTTCGTTCCTCCAATAGCGGTTAGTTGAAAACACAAAAAACCCTCATCCATCTTGGGACGAGAGTTGAACTCACGCGGTACCACCCAGGTTCCCCCGCCTTTCACAAGCTCGGGGCTCAGTAAGTCTATTACGACTTGCCCATTAACGCTGGGACACGAGACCAGCTTACTCTCTGGCAAAGTTTGTGTAAGCACTGGCTATACACTCTAATGCTGAGTAGCTCGAAGGCCTATTCTCCGGGACCATATTCCAAACATTCTCCTATACCGGCTTTCACCTACCCCGGCTCTCTGTTCATAGGCATCTGATTGTACTTATCCGTTCATCGAAATAAACAATATTTAGCATCTTAAGCACAATATATCGAAAAAAACAGCCTCATGTCAAGCCGACAGATTCACTATATTAATTTCCGCTCTTTGCTGGCACATGATCCACACCACCTGGGTGAAAAGGATGGCATTTGCAAATCCGTTTCACGGATAACCAAGAACCTTTCATAGGTCCGTGAACCTCAATGGCTTCTAACGCATATTGCGAACAAGTTGGATAGAATCGACATGTTGGGGGTTTGAGCGGCGAAATAAACTTCCGATAAAAATGGATAGGGGCTTGCACAACCCTTTTCATCAGTATTCTCCTAATTCTTTGTAAAGTTGTAACCAACACTACCATCTTGACTGAAAATAAGGATCCCGTCAAATCCTCTTACTATGACTGTGACTTCCAACTCCTTTAGAACTGAAAACACTTCAGGAATCTTGAATATAAATGAATGGATACAAAAGTTTTCATCACTGATTGCTGCGTAAGTTTAGATAATTTGACTTCTATATATGTTTTGAGATCAAATGGATCACACCAATTATCGATGATTTTCGGCATAGGAAACTTTGATTTAGTTGATTCAGAGCGAATAGCCTTCCTTCTCAATTTACGCAATGCAAGTAATCTGCTCTCTTCAACCTTAATTGCAAAACAAATTTTATCAATCAACAGCTTAGCACTTCTATAGTTAATATCCAGAATCTCTGCTAATCCGTATCCAGTAACTTCAACACCGCTCATACATATAAGCTGGATAGCTTTGAACCAGGTTAACAAGGAAAGTTTAGATTTATGCATAATTGTACCCGCGGTTATCGAAATCTGCATTCTACACTCTTTGCACTCCAACAATCTACGAGTACGAATTTGAAAAGCTTCATGGTGATCACACCGAGGACAATGAAACCCATTAGACCAACGCAAGTTCATAAGAAAATCCTCACACGCCACTTCTGTTTCACAAGTTGACGCTTCACTAGCAAGTGATTTAATATTCATCGCCTCTCAACCCCTTACGAGAACCTATGTTCTATGTTTTTATTATATCAAACAAACGTTCGTATGTATATGTTTTTTATAATATTTTCCATATACAGTGTCGTTGTCTAGAGGCTATATATTCGCAATAAAACAAATTCTGTGATATGTACAAGTTAAAATACAAGGAAGTTAAAGGAAGTTAAAGGAATTAAATAGGAAAATAAATAAGTAAATAAAGAAATATGCAAAGAAAAAACATAATAAATATATAAGTAAAATATTTAGTAAAGTTATAAAGATATTTTGACAGAAAGACAGAAAGACAGAAAGTCAGAAAGATAGATAGAAAAATAGAAATAAAAAAAATAGAAATAAAGAAATAAGGATTTAAGGGGATTTAAGGTTCTAAAGAATTATGGTTCAAAGGTTCTAGGGATTTAGGGATTTAGGGATTTAGGGATTTAGGGATTTAGGGATTTAGGGATTTAGGGATTTAAAGAAGAAATAAAGAGAAATAAAATAGCTTAGAAAGCACATTTCAACCCGCCGTACTGCGACTTGTAGATAGCACAGAATTTATATTTTGGCGGGATACTCCCCCCTCCCAGATACTAGTGATAATATGTTGGTTTAAATTTTATGCTGCTATCTGTTTTTAATTTAATCGATTGTAGATATTACAGATTCGCATGAAAAAAAATCAAGAGTAGTTTAGCAAAAAATTTTGGTGATGCGTCAGTATGGTTTCGGGGGGCAGGGCTTGGGGCTTGGGGCTTGGGGCTTGGGGCTTGGGGCTTGGGGCTTGGGGTTCGGCGATCGGTGTTCAGGGCTTGGGATTTGGAGGTTGGGGTTCGAGGTTCGAGGTTCGGGGCTCGGGGTTCGGGGTTCGGGGTTCGAGGTTCGGGGCTCGGGGTTCGGGGTTCGAGGTTCGAGGTTCGAGGTTCGGGGTTCGGGGTTCGGGGTTCGGGGTTCGGCGATCGGCGTTCAGGGCTTGGGATTTGGGGGTTGGGGTTCGAGGTTCGAGGTTCGAGGTTCGGGGGGGCGGAGTTGTGTAACCGAAATGGGCGCAGTGTGTCGTTCTTCTGATGTTTGAGCTCTCTTGATAGGTCAATTTATTTGAATTCTGTTCGTATTGCAAGTTAGATATCGGTTTGTGTTACATGGTGACATTTATTATCTTTGGGTTATAATGTTGAATGGAGCTAAAGCAATGATTGAAGGAGTTTATTCGAGATGATAATTGAGATATTTCAAGATTTAGTCTGTCCTTGGTGCCGGATCGGGAAGAAGAATTTGATGGATGCGTTAGAAGATTTTACAGCTGAACCTGTAGAACTGCACTATCGTGCGTATCAACTTGATCCTTCGACACCCGTGGAAGGTGCAGATTTCGCGACACTTATGCGTACTAAATTTCGTGCTGATGAAAGCAAACTGCAAGCAATGCACCAACAAGTGACTCAGGCTGGACAGGCATCAGGTTTACATTTTGATTTTGGGCAAATCACGAAAATGCCAAATACGTTAAAAGCGCATCAGCTCATTGCGATCGCACCTGAAGAAGTCAAACAGCAGCTTGTTGACGACTTGTTCAAAGCTTATTTTGAGGATGGAAAAGATATTGGTCACATCGACTTTCTACTTGAAACTGCAAGTCTGCATGGCATGGATCCGCATCAAACTCGTATTCAACTTTCAGCTAAAGAAGGGCTGGAGCAGGTTGAAGATGACCTTGCTTTTGCCAGTCAAGCCGGCGTAACAGGGGTTCCCTTTTTCGTAATAAATCGTAAGTATGCATTAACAGGTGCTCAACCCGCAGCTACGTTTCTGCAAGCGTTAGAGCAAATTAGTGCAGTGGGTTCGGACGAAACATGATCTAAGGTTCAATATCGCCCGGCATCTCCACGTGGAGAGTCGGGTTTTTATAAGCTGATAACTAGGAGTTTTACGAATGACTATTTTACTGAAGGCACTCAAGCAGCTGCCTACTCGCGCAATGATTTTTATACTTCCTTTTGTATTGATGTGCATGGTTGAATTTTTGGAGAGGGGTACTTATAAGGAATTTCATCATTGGATCACAACGTATCCTTTGGCCATGGTGCTTGCTTATTTCGTTGTTGGATCTTTGTATTTGTTTCTTATTGCTATTACTGGTCGTTCTAGGCTGTCGTTTTGGCTCCTTTGTGCCATTTTGTTGCCCCTTGGGGCGATTAGCGGCAGTAAGTTAAAGGCTATTGGCGCACCTTATTATCCATGGGATCTTTATTTTAACAACCAACTTATGGAGTACAAGAAGTTTTTGAGCGAATACTTTAATAATCGTATTGTTGGTTATACCATGCTGTTTATCGTTATTGTTGCTTGTCTGTTTCACCTCATTTTACGCAATCGCAAAATGAAGTTTCATTGGATCGAACGCAGTGTTTACGGTGTAATCGCTGTTGTAATCGCAACTAGTTTGTACGCGGATAAGCCCCTTTCGTTTACTAAACTATATGGGGTTTACACGGTTCCTTGGGATCAAACGATTACCTATGATGAAAATGGTTATTTGTATGCTACAGTTCAGATGCTTAACTTTTTACATGTAGCGAAACCAGATGGTTATAGTAAGAAAGCAATTACGTCTCTTCTGGATCAAATCCCAGAAAAACCAGCTACAAATGATAAAAAACCAAATATTATCGTTTTGCTAGGAGAGTCCTTTTTTGATCCAACGATCATGAAAAACGTCACTTTTAGCCGCGATCCGATTCCGCATTTGCATGAGTTACAAAAAAAATTCACTGGCGGCAACATGTTATCTCCACAATTCGGGGGTAGTACAGCAAATGTTGAATTTGAGGTTTTATCAGGGAACTCAATGCGTTTTTTCGGAAAATCACCTGATAAAATCATTCCCTATATCGAATATATGAATCACGGTGTTGACTCCTTAGCAAGCATTACAACAAGACAAGGGTACACGGCAACCGCGATTAATCCATTTTTCAGTTATTTCTTTGATAGCAGAAAAGTGTATAAGCATTTCGGGTTTTCCCGATTTATCTCAAGTGAATATTTCCCGAATGATTTCTCAGGACCCAATTATGCGGATCATGCTGTTGTGAACAAAATTATTGAGGAAACAGAAAAAAGTGCTGGACCTGATTTCATTTTTGCTAATACGATGGAAAATCACCATCCTTACCCTCCCAATAAATTCAATACAAATACGATTCAGGTTACTGGTGATATTTCGGCAGAATCGAAAAGTATTCTAGAAACTTATGCACAAGGTATTACAGCTACGGATCAGGCTCTGCAATCTTTGGTTGATTATTATTCGAAAAAGTCAGATCCGACGATTATTTTGTTTTTCGGGGACCATTTCCCTTTCTTTGAGGAAGATTATAAAGTATATCGTGATGCCAAATATGTGGTGCCTAATGACCCCGATCTGTATACGAAAACACATTACACGCCTTTTGTCATTTGGAATAACTTCGTACCTGCTGATCAAGAGAAGCTGAATTTATCTTCAAGTCCTTCTTTTTTGGGGCCGATGCTGCTGCACTTGGCAGGTGTAAAGGGAAGTTATTATACGGATTATTTATATGAATTATCAAAGAAAATACCTGTCATTCCTCCGCAAGACATGTGGTCGTCATTTAACATAAAGGCGAGCGATCTCGCGGATTATGAGAAGATGCAGTATGACAATCTGTTTGGGGCCAGATACGGCTATGAAGCTAAAGGCTACAAAGACACGATAGTACAACCTAAGTATACGTTAGGATACGGTGATCCTATCATTTCAAAGGTCACGATAGCAGACAAAAAAATTAAAGTAACGGGTTCACCATTTTTCTCGTCCTGTAATGTGTATATTAATGGGCAGGAAGTCAAATCTAATTTCGATGGAAAAGATACGCTTTATGTTGATATCGCTTCGAATCCTGTGATTGAATTAGGTAAGCCGCAACAAGTTGAAGTGCGCGTATATGATGATAAAAAGATGAAAATCGGTCAATCAAATCTTTATCCATTGCCATCGTCATGACAAAAGCCCCCTATGAATAGGATGAAGCATATCCTACTCATAGGGGGCTTTCGTGTGATGAGGAGCATTCCACCAGCTCACGTTCATTTCTTCACAACGGTAACTTCGGAAGAATTAGGGCACCATCATCTTTTGCGTCTGTATACTTTCAATGTAAATGGTACTTCTTACGACCAACATGTCCATCAATATCAAGGTATTTCAGGGATAAAATATGGTCACTATCACACTTATTATGGCACTACAGGCCCGCCCATTCCTGTAGAAAACGGAGCCCATATTCATTTACTGCAAGGCGTTGTGGACCCTAATCTATATAACACTGGAAGACGAGGTGCGCTTGCAAAATCCGCTCAAATGGAAGGGATCATTGTAGAGCTCCATCAACATGCCTATCAAGGTTATTCCACAATAGGGTTTGGATATGAACCTTGGTAGATTACTTCGTTTCTATATGAATCGCCCAATGGAAAGTAAAAGTCTCACCTGGCTCCAAGCTTTGAGCACCTGAGATTTCAGCAGGATAGGATTCATTGAACACGTTCATGATGCTCGTGTACGGTTCAAGTGACACTGCGTTGCTCCATGGTGCTGTGAATAGAACGTGAATTGGGAATTTGTCCCCCATTTCAAAGATAAGTTTCGTGTTGCGAGCCTCATACGCAATCTCGCATACTTGAGCCCCAGGCGCGATGCTAAGCATCTGTGAACCGCCAGGATATCCTGGCAACGAGGAAACCTTCTCGCCGCTCTGTAAGGCAGCTGTGAGCGCCGTCGGCACAGGTTCCCCTGCCGCAAACCCACCCGTGGACAGCAGCCATTCTGCCGCCGTGGGAATAGTTACCCGCACGCGGTCGGCTTCGCCCTCCGCGAACGCGAAGTACGGGTGAAAGCCAAGAGAAAGCGGCATGGTATTGCCGCCTCGGTTGGCGATTTCACCGCTGAGCGACAGTGTACCGTCCTGCAGACGGTACGTAAAGCGGAAGCATGCGGCGTGTGGGAAATACGCCAGCATGTCCGGTGTCTCCGCGATGTCAAACTCCGCGGAGACGTAAGCCCCGCCAGCAGCGTCTGCGCCGCTGGCAACGACCTTCCACGCCCGCTCGCGCAGCTGGCCGTGGGCGTGATCAGGCTCCCGATTCGCCGGGAGCCGATATTCGCGGCCACCGAAGGTGAAGGCCGCATTTCTTACACGGCCCGGCGGGAACAGAATGGGCACGCCGTAGCGCGAGGAATTGACGCGAAGCTCCGACAAGTCGTCGGGCTTCGCGATGTAGCCATGGTTCCGCACATCGAAGCGGAACAGGTGTAGACCGACGGCCGGAATGATTTCGGCCACCGCCTCATTCATGTGGTCGACGAGTTTGAGCGTCGACTCCCCTTCCCATTCACTATGTATAACTTCATACTGGCTCACAGATGAATCCCCCTATTTTAAATGTTGTCTTTCAAATTAGGTTGCATTGTATGGCTATAACGATTACGGGTTTGATAATAGTTATAAATCATTATGATGCCAAGTACAAGAATAAAGCTCGTAATTAAACTTCCTTCTGCCCCAAAAGCTCCACCAGACACGAAAATAGCACCTTGCGTTTCTGTCGCAATGAATGACGACATTGGAATCCCTGAAACATCAAAACCGAACACACATCCCTGCATGAAATTCCACGCTAAATGCAGTCCTATTGGCATCCATAGACTCCCTGTCAACTCACGACATAACCCCATCAATAGGCCTGCCAATAGGATATTGATAAAAGGTAGCGCTGTCGTCCACATCCCTGGATTAAAGCTATGCAGGAGGGCGAAAACAATCGTCGACACCCCTACAGCTATTTTCGGGCCGAAACGGCTTTTCACAAGACCCTGTAAATACCCGCGCGCAAATAGTTCTTCGTTGATCGCTACCCCAATAAAGAGAAGAAAGCTCCCGCCTATCGCAGTTCCCTTCGATAAACTCCAATTCACCTGCACAAAATGGATGCCTCCGAATAACCATATCACTAAACTGCTAAGGGTTATCAGCACGGCCCCCCAGAGAAAACCTTCTCCGAACCGACGGGCGAACTGAACAGTTTGCAGCCCTAATTTCCATCCCTTTTTCCGCTCAAATATATAAAAACCCAAACCAACACCAGTTATGAAACCTACAATCTGTGCCCATAATGAGGCTTTAATAAAAAAGGGATTACTCGTAACAGCTTCCATACTCACGATAAGATCAGGATTTAACCTCACGGCAAGTACAGCTGCAGCTATGGATAAAATGACCGTGATGACGATGATGAAAATGAGGGTTAGCAGTACTTTACCTACAATCTGAAGGATTGGAAATGATCTTCTCTTCTTCACTTCAATATCGGCTCACTCCTTTCGTATATCAACAATTCGTGAACCTATGCCCAAATCCTCCCATTTAATTAGAAAGGAAACTCTTGTGCAAACGATTGCGTCATGCCACAATAAGACTATCTATTGACATTACCTAAGGGGGAACATATGCTTTTTGTCCTATTTGCCCTTTGGTTCATCGCATCAGGACTACTTATTGTAGATCCCGGTTCACGTACCATGCGCTGGATGAGCGCAGTGGCTTTTACAGGCGGTTCTGGCGCGTTAGCAGCTGTCATATCCGCGGATATCATCCCCTATTTTCAGGTAACTTCACCAAACCCATCACTAAGTGCATTCTTTTATCGTGTGATGAGTATCTGCTCCTTGCTTTCCTATTACGGCTTACCCTACGCTTTCGCAATGCTATCATTAGCCTATCATTCTACTTGGCAGAAGCCACTCTTGCGTACATGGTTACCGCTTATTTTGCTAGTACCGCCTATTGCTTGTCTGATCTTATTACCAGGGTATACCGAAGAAATGCCCATAGAATTCCGCGTAGTCGCGACCTGGGCCTTCCCATACATCCTCATAGGTACCTTACTGATTGCACTCAAAAAAGAACATCTCCCAGCCATGCGGCGAACACATTTGTTCACCTGCCTTGCACTTTTTCCGCCCATGCTTTGCGTTGGCGTGCTGAATTATGTCATGCCCAGCTTCGGTTTCTATCGATTGTGGATCTATCATGTGTGGATTTTGGCCTTTGTGGTCCCTTTCTTTGTATTTACGTTTTTCAAATACGGCTTTCTTGGTATCCGGCTGCTCATTGAGCGCCGCAAATTGGATTCCACGCTCCGCGCCATTACGTCTGGTACGGCCATTCTTAACCATGCCATCAAAAATGATGTAGGAAAAATGCGGTTATTTCTGGAGAAGATGAACCAACACGCAACAGACACAGGTCAAACCGAGCTTATACAGGACATTCATGTCGTCATGAACGCCTCCAGGCATATTCAGGATATGATTAGCCGTGTACATGAACAAACACAAGAATTGCCTCTGCGTATTTCACAGGTTGACGTACGCCAGTTGCTGCAAGATGTGCTAGAATCCCTTGATGTCTATTTAGGAAAGATCCGAGTACATGTTGAGTTGCCTGATCGGCTCGAACTTCAACTTGATCAGATCCAAGTCACTGAAACACTAACGAACATTCTTATGAATGCCATTGAAGCGATGAGCAGCGGCGGGGAGCTTTTTATTAAAGCTTTTTCAAGCAAAAAAAATATGGTCCTAGAAATTAAAGATACAGGTATGGGTATGGAGAAATCCGTCCTCAAGCAAGCTGTAGAACCTTTCTATACAACAAAAAGCGGCAATCGGAATAACTTTGGTCTTGGTCTAGCTTATTGCTATAGCGTCATGAAAAAACACGGTGGTAGTTTGGAAATTAGCAGTGAACCCGGTAAAGGCACAAGTGTCTATCTGACATTTCCGGGACAGCGTTAGACTTGCAGAGGAGAGGAAGTATCGGAATGGATTCAATTCGCATACTCATCGTGGAAGATGATCTAGACTGGCTGCGCGGCCTGACGGATTATTTGAATCGTCAAGGAGATATGACGGTCGTGGATAGCCGATCTACAGCAGAAGAAGCTCAAGCGTTATTTGGGAATGCCACACCTTCCGCTGATGTCGTACTTATGGATATTATGCTTCAAAATGAACCCGCGGGCATAAGTCTTGCGGAGCAAGCCTTCTTATCTTGGGGAGCCAAAGTCATCATGTTAACCTCGATGGAGGAAAAGGATTTCATTTTCCGTTCCTTTCAGGCAGGGGCAATCGATTATCAAATTAAGTCGCGTTTCGAGGAGCTCCCAGCCATTATTCGGGCGGCACATGCGCGCCAGTCCGCGATTAATGCAGCTGTTTCTGAGCAAATGCGCGAGGAATTCCGTAGACTTAAACGGCTGGAACAGCAATTCAAGATCAAAGAAGTGAGGGATCTCATCACCCCAACGGAGCTTCAAGTTCTTGATATGATCGATCAAGGCCATACGCAGACGGAAATTGCGAACCGCTTCTTCATTTCATTACGAACAGTGAAAATTCATGTTGGGCATATTTTGAAAAAACTCGGAAGCCCGAGCAGCAAGGATGCTGCTCAGCAGCTAAGAAATTTAGGCATTTTCGAGCGAGGTTCTTCACAAAAGGATAAAGAAATCAAGAAGGAGAAATCCGATTAGTGGTTTAATGGATATCTTTCTTCTTGAATCTTCCGCCTTTGACATCGTGGATATTGCCAACTGCAAGAAATGCTTTGGGGTCAAGTCCATCCACGATGGATTTCAACTTGGCTTCTTCCAACCGTGTAATCACACAGAAGATGACTTTCTTGTTATCTCCAGAGAATCCGCCTTCACCTTCTAAATAAGTGACGCCGCGTCCTAAGCGATCCAGAATTGCTCCGCCAATCTCTCTAAAGTGGTCACTAATAATCCATACAGACTTCGACTCATCGAACCCTTCTATGGTGACATCAATCATTTTATAAGCGATAAAATATGCGATTAACGAGTACATGGCACGGTCCCACGTATAGACAAACCCTGCACTTCCAAGAATGAATAAGTTGAAAAACATAACGATCTCGCCGACCGAGAACGGAATTTTTTTCGAAACGAGAATCGCAATAATTTCTGTACCATCCAATGATCCCCCGAAACGAATAACCATTCCCACGCCAATACCAAGAATGATCCCGCCGAATACTGCGGCTAGCAACGGATCGTTCGTAAGTTCTTTCACAGGATGAAGCAAGGCTGTACCTGCCGACATAACAAGAATAGCAAAGAGGGTAGATAAGGCGAAGGTTTTACCAATCAATTTATAACCGATGAATAAGAAAGGGATATTTAATAATGTCAAGAACACACCAATTGGACCTTGGGTCAAATACGATAAAATGATCGAAATTCCCGTAATGCCTCCATCAATAATTCGATTAGGCACTAAAAAAATTTCCAACCCAACAGACATTAAAACGGCACCAATGAATAAGAATAATCCACGTCGAAAAAACGCACTTTTTGTCATTTTCCGGTGTTGTAGCTGCATAACTGCTTCTCTTTTTAGTTGCATTTGTTCTTTAGCCATACGTGATCCCCTCCTAACTTATATCCTCTTTATAAGTATTCTTGATATAGCCACGATTTTCCTGCAATCAATCTATTTTTCATAGAGATACCATCGAATAATGTCGAAAGGCATGGTATAATATCAGGTATTCAAAGGACTTTTAACTTATTTTTGTACAGGAGAATCTATGAAACAACACATTGAACGATTGTTATTGGTAATTCGGCCAAGACTACCACTTTTACTTCTTGCACTAATCCCTGTTCTGATCATGGAAATCTTGAGCCGTGGGAACTACACTGAAATGATGTCTTGGAGCTTCAAGCATTTTATAGAGCTTCTTTTCAACGAATGGATCGTAGTAAGTCTTCTATTGTTATTCGTTGCCATCATAGGGCGAACTCGAATCGCGTATTGGGTGATCGCCGGTTTCCTCATTATTTTGGCCCTTATTAGTGGCGTAAAGCTCAAAATTCTAGGCGTGCCTTTGACGCCATGGGATTTAGTCGTAGCTGGCGAAGCCTCGGATATGGTGAAATATTTATCTAACATTTTGACTTTTAATGTCTTATCTGTCATTCTCCTGTTCCTTGTTGGCAGTTATTTCATCCTCTACCGTACAACCATGTTTATTAAAAAAGCAGCCTTAAAAGAACGTGCAATTCTTGCTGGAATTGGTTTAGTTATGTTTCTAGCTGTTTATACGGATCTGCCTTTGCCTGTTCAGAAGTGGTTTGGCATCGAAGCCGCAGTTTGGAATCAGGTGCAGAACACCAAAACAAACGGATATGCGCTTGCAACAGTACTGAATACCAAAGAAATGTTCTCAAATAGCCGAGAAGGTTATAATGATAAAGCCGTTGAAGCTATCGTGAATGCATCTCCGACGCCACCGATTAAAGCGGGAGATTCCTACACAAAACCAATTAAACCTAATGTTATTGTTATTTTAAGTGAAGCTTTCTGGGATCCAACCCTTATCCCCGGCGCGAAGTTCGACAAAGATCCGATTCCTTTCTTCCATAAACTACAGAAGACTGGAACGAGCGGAACGATGCTTTCACCTCAGTATGGCGGTGGAACAGCCAATGTGGAATTCGAAGTTCTTACAGGCAACTCCATGCGCTTCTTACCACAAGGCTCCATTGCCTATAATCAATATATTTCAAATGAAGTCGATTCATTAGCGAGTATTTATGCACGTCAAGGTTATACTTCGACTGCGATTAGCCCCTTTTATAATTGGTACTTTAATAGTAATAAAATCTATCAAGATTTCGGCTTTTCCAAATATATTCCGATTGAGTATTTCAAACCGACATACTCTGGGCCTTATATTGCGGATAGCGAAGTTGCTGCTAACATTATTCATGCAACTGAGCAAAGCGCAGGCTCTGATTTCGTGTTTGCGAACACAATGGAAAATCATTTTCATTTCTACCCTGGCAAATTCCCGAAAAATACGTTTAACGTAACAGGCAACTTCTCCGCTTCCTCGGTTGGTATGCTTGAAACGCTTGCTCAAGGTATTAATGGGTCGGACAATATGTTGAAGCAATTAGTGGAATACTACGAGAAAAAAGGCGAGCCTACGATTATTGCATTCTGGGGCGATCATCTGCCAGCGCTAGGTGATGATTACGCAACGTATATTGACACGAAGTATATTAGTGGTAAAGATGATCCTGATTTCTTGAAAAAAATGTACAGTGTACCATTGGTCGTATGGAACAATTTCGATACAGAACGTAAAGACAATTTGAATATTAGCCCTTCCTTCTTAGGTCCATATTTAATCGAATTATCGAAGCAACAAGGCAATTATTATACAAATTTCTTAACGGAATTGGCTAAAAAGTATCCAGTCATCCCGCCTAAGGATCATTTTGCTGAAATGAATATTAAAGAAAGTGATTTGAAAGATTACGAAACTTTGCAATATGATATTCTCTTCGGAGATCGACACGCTTATAAGAACTATTTAACACCGATCATCGATCCGAAGTACATGCTCGGTTTCGGTCCAATTAGCCTAGATAAAGTGGAAGCCGACTCACAAGATATATCAGGTCGCACGAATTTAACACTTACTGTCTCCGGTAATAATCTTCCCCCACTGGGTTACGTAACTTTGAACGGGAAAGTGATTCCGACGACTTGGAAAGACGAGCATACGGTTACCGCATCAGTGGAAGGAACTTTACTTAAAACAGGACTTTGGGATATCCAAGTACAGGTTAAAGACTCCAAAGAAACGATTGTCGGCAAATCGAATTCGGTTTCCATCGATATTGGTGGACGTTAAAAAAAATATTGCCAGTCCCTAATTCTCACTTTGAGAATTGGGGCTTTTTCTTTTTAACATGCTGATGAAAATAAGTAAGAGCTCATCCCGTTATAGGATGAGCTCTCGTTACTAATCTATAAATTAAAGATTAATGATTTTACCAGTCGCTTCGGATTCGAATGCTGCCAGAATCACTTTCAATGCTTGGTAACCCTCTTCGCCAGAAATGCGAGGCGGTTTGTTATCTAGAATGCTAGTAACGAACTCGCTGATAACTCCGCTAGATGTTTGTTTCTCATTCGTTGCTACTTGACCTACCTTGTAACGCTCAACTGTACCATTACGAAGCTCAACGATTACTTGATCGTTAGGGTCTGTATCAATTTTGATAACACCATTCTCACACCATAGAACGGTGGAGTTGTCTTGACCTTTGTAATAAGTCCAGCTTGCTACTAGGGAACCTGTAGCTCCACTTTTCATACGAAGCAAGCAAGTCGCATTATCATCAACGTCTGTACCCTCTTTGTGAAGTGTACCAACGAATGCTGCTACCTGAGCAACTTCATCATCAAGCAACCAGCGGATAAGATCTGACTTGTGTACGCCTAGATCGCCCATAGCGCCCATAATGGCTTCTTCCTTACGGAAGAACCAGCTCTCACGACCATCAATGCTCCAGCCCTCAGGACCTGGGTGACCGAACGATGTACGGAATGTAAGAACTTTCCCAAGCTTACCTGACTCCAAGATTTCTTTCGCTTTCACATGTGGAGGCATTAGACGTTGGTTGTGACCAACCATCAAGAATACGCCATTTTTCTTAGCAGCTTCAATCATCGCTTCGGATTCAGCAGCTGTAGTGGCCATTGGCTTTTCAACTAGCACATGCGCGCCAGCATTAGCCGCGGCAATGGAGATTTCAGCATGAAGGTAGTTTGGTGTACAAACGCTAACAGCATCAACTTTCTCAGCTTTTAACATGTCAACATAGTTGCTATAAGCTTTACCGCCATGCAATTCAACGTAGTGCTGAGCTCTTTCAATGATCGGATCAACGAATGCAACTAGCTCAACATTTGAATTGTTTGCGTATTCTGGAATATGTCTATGTTTGGAAATGGAACCACAGCCAATGACGGCTACTTTAATTTTACTCATGTGATAAATGCTCCTTCAATTATAAGAATAAATTAGTTATGAACGTTTAAATAATGCTCTTTAACCCAGTTGAAGCTGTTTTCAATACTAGTTAAAGGTGCTTTCTGGCAGTTATCTTGTTCTACGACAAGCCACTCTACACCAGCTTGCTCGGCAGCAACGATAACTTTATCTAAAGGAACATCGCCTAAACCTAGCTCCAAAGTAACTAGTTTACCATCAGCATCTTTCGTGAAATCTTTGAAATGCACTAATGGAAGACGTCCTGCATATTTGGCAATGTATGCCAGTGGGTCTTGACCTGCGAATTGTACCCAACATACGTCCATTTCAACTTTAATAGCATCGTTATTTGCATACATTGCATCGAAAACGAACTCATCTTCCACTTTGTAATGGAATTCGAAGTCATGGTTGTGATAAAGGAATTGCAAGCCTTGTTTTTGCGTCTCAACCGCAAGTGCCTGGCACTCAGCAATTAGAGATTTCCATTGTTCAACGTTTTCACGCTCTTCTGCACCAACATAAGGGCAAATGGCATATGTAGCACCGATTGTTTTCAAATAATCGATCTCGCCTTGAAAATTATCTCGGAATCTTTGCAAGCTGATATGGCTTCCGAAACATTTCAATCCAAGTTCATCTAGCAAACCTTTAAGCTTATCTGCAGGCATGTCATAATAGCCAGCAAACTCAACACCCTCATATCCTAGCTTCGCAACATGGCGAAGTGTACCTTCCATATCACGAGCCATATCATCTCTCAATGTGTACAATTGAAGTCCAATTCCTAAACGTCCCATTTGTTCTCCTCTTTTCTCATAGTGAAATCATTAATAGTAATCTTGGCATAAGTATAATCGAGATTAGCCTATTATGACCATTCACGATATAATTAAAACATCTCTTATTTGGCTACGAAAGGCGAAATGACATGGAAGCTGAACTATTAACTTGTGGGTATTCTTTTCATATGGACCCGTTTTATAATAATAACAAATCAGGGCTACTTTATTATCTTTTTCGATTACAGACAGAAGGCAGTTGTGAAGCCCTTGTTGATGGTCGTATGATCCCGATTGAAGCAGGCCATCTGCTTTTGTTTAAGCCCGGCGATCCTTACGAGTTGCGAATCGAAAAAGCGAAGACGCAGCCTGATCAGAAAATCGCCAGCGGTGATTACTACTTATTTTGCAAAGGTGATTGGATTGATGCATGGTGGAAACGCAACAACAAACCTACTTGCATGCGCATCGACCTCGACCCCAGATTGATCTCACTATGGCGGCAATTAAGCCTAGAGAAACGCAGAATGGAAGAAGAGAATCCCGAGCTAAGCGGTTATTTGCTCCAAGCACTGTGCCTTTATCTTGAACGCGCTGCGACAGAAACAGTGCAGGGTCGCCCTTTCACCGGCACTCGCATGAAACGATTCATTGAGGCACATGCTACTGCCGCGTTCAAAATTGAAGATGTTGCAGATCATGTAGGACTTAGCATTTCCCGAGCTGTCCATTTGTTCAAAGAATATTTTGGTAAAACAATGATCCAATATGCCACAGAAGTACGTCTATCCAGCGCGGTTGAGCGTATGCATGATAGCTCCATGTCCTTAGAACAAATCGCTCTTAGCTGTGGATTTGGCTCTTACCCTTACTTTCATCGTGCATTTAAACAACGTTTCGGTACCTCACCCAAAGCCTATCGACAAAACATGCAGTACACTTAAACCTATTCATTTAAAATAAATTCACACAATATTCAATTTTCCTAACCAATATATGAAACAATTTTAGCTCCTAAATCGTATTATCTATATACGAAAATACATAGCAATCTCTTATTTGTCTTAAAATTGTAAAACTATTTTAAGGTTCTATTAATAATAATCCGATATGCTAGTACTATATCCAATTCTTAGGATGGTGGAACTCATGAAAATGTTTATAACGATTCATAACAAACCTGTACCCGTATACTCCGATGAGAAAAATAAAAAGAAGTTCAATTTACTGAAGTCAGCACTTGAGGCCAAGGTTACCAAAGGTAGAGCAACACTCAAGAAATGTCTGGATTCAATCATTAGCATCGAAATTGTCGGGTGCGAAGCAATTCTTCATTCCCTGAATGAACGAGATTCGTTAGCTTTATCACTTTACTAAAAAAAGCCTGAAATCCATCCGTGGATTTCAGGCTTTTTTACTTATAAGTACTTCTGCTCTACGATGTTAAGATGATGCTGGGCATGTCCTGCGATCACGAAGGCAATCGCGCGGGCAGAAATGGCGAATGTATTCGCTGTCCCAACGCGTGTCCATGCTGTTTCAGTAATTGTAGGCAATAAGGCCAACGTAGCTTGTCTCTCCGCTTGGAAATCTTTCACCAAATCCGTTAAGGCCATATCGTCGAAAGTTGTATTGGCAATAAAAACATCTTGATCAAAGCCAGGTAAATCCATCGTGTCTCCGCGAGCAATGCGCAGTAATCGATAGCTCATAATGCGCTCTGTATCCGTGATATGAGCCAGCACTTCCTTCAAACTCCACTTCCCTGGTGCGTAGCGAGATAAAGCCTGCTCCTCTGTTAACTGTGAAAATAGAGATACGAGTGCCTTTTCTTGACTGTTCAAAATGGAACCATAGTCCCCTTCGGGCACCAACCCGATATAACCCGTATAGTAGGATGAATATTCGTCATGACTTGGTCGTTGCAGCATGTTAGAAATGTCTCCCTTCACTTATATGATGGTTTGAATCTTTCTATCATATCGCAAAATTCCCGAAAAATGAATCTTCTTCAAGTGTAAGTTCAGCCGAATCATTTTCATACCAGTCCAGTGAACTACAACATCGCCTCATCTATTTCACAGAAACAATTTTCTGTGATATCTACAAGATTATTATTTATGTCTCGCGGCTGAACTACAGCCTGTTTAATTTCTTCACGTTCCCCAAATTTAATAATAGTTGTTGCAAATACGACAGAAGATTATTTTTGCTGAGTTAATCTCTGAGCAAACACGCGATATGCGAAAACCCCCATTTTCCCAAAAAGGGAAATGGGGGTTACTCACTGTCTTATAAATTACTGCTGCTTAGCATTCAGCAGCCAGATTTTGCTTTGGAAGTCGGTATGCAATCCGACGACAGGAATACCGGCGTATAGCAAATGGTCGCCGGGGAAGAGCCCTTCTGAGCCTTCGATTTGATAATCGAAGTCAGGGTTGAGTCCTTTTAAGCGTAACGTCTTCAACGGCGCATATGGTTCAGCAAGCACGCGGATGAACACAACCATGGCTTGTGTCTTGTCCTCGGAGACAATCATCCACGCGGTGTCGTTCCCCTCGAACGGGCTCAACAGGCGATACATATCGCCAAATTGAACAAGCGGTCGAAGTTGTTTGTAGTCGGCAACCTGACGTTTGACGAGCTCCTTCTCTTCTTCCGTGAACTTCGTTAGATCAAGCTCATAGCCGAAGTTACCTGACATGGCTACATGGCCGCGGGTTTCCAAGGACGACATGCGATGTACTTGATGATTAGGAACAGCAGAGACATGCGATCCCATGGAACTAACAGGGTACACGATACTCGTGCCATATTGGATTTTCAAACGGCATACGGCATCCGTATTATCGCTCGTCCACGTTTGCGGCATGTAATACAGAATACCTGGATCGAAACGCCCACCGCCGCCGGAGCAGCTTTCAAACAAGATATGCGGGTATTCGGTAGTAATGGCTTCCATCACGCGATACAAGCCAAGCATATAGCGATGCGCTGTCTCTCTTTGGCGTTCAGGCGGCAAGGCCGCGGAGCCAATTTCGGTCATATTCCGATTCATATCCCATTTGACATACGTGATCGGAGCACTGCTTAGGATTTTTCGCAGCATAGACATCACGCCTTCACAAACCTCTTCGCGTGAAAAATCAAGAATCAGCTGCCCACGTCCTTCCGTGCGGCGACGATCTGGTACATGCAGGCACCAATCTGGATGTTTGCGATACAAATCACTCTCTGGCGATACCATTTCAGGCTCAAACCATAAACCGAATTCCAATCCAAGCTTGTTCACTCGCTCTACCAAATCTTCAAGTCCATTTGGAAGCTTCGCCTTATCGACAACCCAGTCCCCAAGTGAAGTCGTGTCATCATTTCGTTTTCCAAACCAACCATCATCCAATACGAAAAGCTCTATACCAAGCTCTTTTCCGGCACGAGCAATACTCTCAATTTTATCAGCATTAAAATCGAAATACGTCGCTTCCCAGTTGTTAACGAGGACAGGTCGTACACGATCACGGAACTCACCACGGCACAGTCGCGAACGGTAAAGGCGGTGGTAGGATCTGGACATTTCACCAATCCCCTGACCGGAGTATACCATAACAGCCTCAGGCGTTTGGAACTGTTGTCCTGGCTCCAGCAGCCAGCTGAAATCAAACGGATTAATCCCAATGGATACACGTGCTGTTGCAAAAGGATCGACTTCCGCATGCGCTGCGAAATTCCCGCTGTATACTAGGTTAAAACCATACACATCACCGTAGTCTTCATTGGCATCTTTGGCAAGTAATGCGACAAACGGATTATGTGAGTGACTGCTAGATCCACGACGGCTTTCAACGGTTAATTTGCCTGGAGCCAAGGCTCTTCTTTCAATATGACGTTCACGCGCCCAACTCCCTGAAAGCTGCAACAGATCCCAATCAGCATGGGAAAAGTCTACGCTCATACTTAATGCTCGCAAAAGCTTAAGATCAGCAGTTCCTTCATTAATGAAACGAACAGAACGCGTGATAGCAGCATGATTGGCGAAAATCGTATAGGACAGAATTGCTCGCAAGCCAGCAACTTTGTCAACAAGCTCTATTTCTAGCGTTTCAGCTTCATGATCCGCTTCTACATACGTAGATGGTAAGCCATCCAGTACCGGTTTCCCTTGCACGATACGATGCTTGTCATAGACAAGCTCAGTAATCGTCGAGCCATTAGGTTGCGCAACTTGATACGCAGGCTCACGGAAATCGCTTGTCCCATAAGCAGGGTATTCCTGCGGGAGTGTATCAAAAGAGATCGTTTTATTACCCTTAACCGGATTCGGGCTAAAAGAAGCTCGTTCCTTATATTGAATCACCGTGCCGAGTTGACCAGATCGTATAGAGCGGCCCCAGTACACGTGGGCTGGATAGGAACCATTAATAAGTTGAATCACATAGCTCATCTGATTATTTTGCAAATGGAATATACCTTGTACAGGTTCAAAAGAAATCGACATTATAAATCCCTCCTATTCTCTATTATCGTGTCCTGAAAGAAACAAAACTATGGAGAAACTACACCTACATATGGAGGAATGTCGTTTTTTCGCAAAAAAATAGAACCAAGACCTCCAATCGGTCTCAGCTCTATTTTCATCAACATGTCTCAATTAGCCGTACTTATACGTCATTCCATGGCCACCCTTAGGATACACCCAATCGATGTTATAAGAAGGACACGCAATGCGACACGTACCACATTCAATACAATTCTCAAATGCGACAGTCGTGATCTTTAGCTTTTTTTCCCACTCATACACATCGGAAGGACAAAAATAATTACAATCCTTTGTTACACAATTCAAGCAGGTTTGTTTATCTTTAATGACAAGGTGGGATTTATCATCGCATTTGTAACGAATGGTGAACAGTTTATCTGAAATATCACTTTGGCTCATCCGTTCATCGCCCTCCATCCCTTATAGCCCAGCTTCATCAAGTTTACCGTACCGCCTGCGGCATTTTTGATGAGCTTCATGGCCATTCTTTGCTTTTCGGCTTTCGTTATCCCATCCACGAGGAACATATTGTAAGCGGCTTCGTTTACAGCACGTGGCAGTCGATCGAACAATAACTCAGGATCCTGCTCTTTCAAAAATTGGTGCATTCCTTTGTACTTCTGTAGATCTTTGTGCACAAAAGATTCTTTGATTTTATTATCGTAAAGATGCATCGTTGGGGCTGTAAAATCCCCGCGAGCTTTCGCTTCGATAATAGCCTCCCCTGCCAAACGGCCCGAGGTCATAGCGAGATTCGTCCCCTCCCGGTGGACAAAGTTAATCAACTGCGCGGCATCACCACAGACACACCAGCCATCACCAGATAGGGTTGGGATTGAATGAAAGCCCCCTTCTGGAATAAGATGACCGGAATATTCCTTGGTCTCCCCGCCTTGAATCAACTTCCGAATCATCGGATGCTGTTTAACCGCGTCAAGTACAGCGTATGGCTTCACCTTTTTATCCCGCAAATGGTTGACCATCACACCGACCCCTAACGAGATCGTTTCTTTATTCGTGTATAGAAAGCCCATACCCGCCATACCGAGTGACGTTTCGCCCATAAATTCGATGGTGACACCTTCGTCCCCCTCAAGACCAAAGCGGTCCTCAATCTTCTCTCTTGGCAGCGCAATAACCTCTTTGACCGCTAATGACACCTCATCCGGCATCCATTCCTTATGGATCCCCATGGCCTTACCGAGCAAGGAGTTAACGCCATCAGCAATGACGACAACATCTGCATATAAATCGCCGTCATCACGGTCGGTTCGTACGCCTACAACCTTATTTCCTTCACGAATAACATCCAATGCCACCGTTTCATAAATCGGAATGGCGCCTGCTGCTACAGCTTTTTCAGCGAACCATTGATCGAATTTGACCCGCAGACCCGTGAAGCAATTGTAAGGTTCTTTGTAAGCCTCATTGCGATGGCCAAACGTGACCATAGACTCTTTGCCCATCATCCAGATCCGCTGTTCAACAATATAGCGCTCCATCGGAAAATTCTTCTCTGTCCAAAACTCAGGAACAAGCTCCTCGATTTGCTTACGATAGAGGACACCGCCAAAAATATTCTTGGCGCCTGGAAACTCGCCTCTTTCAAGCAGTACAACCGATAACCCCGCTCTGGCCATCGTTAGTGCTGCAGCCGCCCCAGCGGGACCACCGCCAACGACGATCGCGTCGAATTTTTCATTCATTTCGCTTCACTCCTTTCTCGGGCGAAGGTCGCCTCTGACTGCGTCTGTGTAGTGGATATGGAGGCATCAACCACCTGAGGATGAATACCGAAAAGCGTACGTCGTTTCCTGAATTCCTCTGTAATCGCAGGAACAATTTTGAATAAATCCCCAACAAGACCGTAATGGGCAAATTGGAAAATAGGCGCTTTCTCATCTTTGTTGATCGCGACGACGACATCGGCATGACTCATCCCGACCGTATGCTGCACGGCGCCAGAGATGCCGATGGCGAAATAGAGCTTCGGTCGCACCGTCGCGCCCGTCTGCCCTACCTGATGCTCGTGGCTAATCCAGCCCGCATCAACGGCAGCGCGCGACGCGCCAACGACACCGCCTAGCGCGTCCGCTAGCTCGGCGAGAAGCTTGAAAGCATCGGGCCCACCAAGTCCACGGCCCCCAGCAACGATAATCTCGCAGTCCTCGAGATTGAGTTTCCCTGTTTCGCGCAGGAAGTCGAGCACCTGCGCGTCAATCTCTTCCTCCCGCATCGTAGCTTCGATACGGATGATCTCTCCTTGGCGCTCCGCGTCTTTCGGCAGCGCTTGGAATACACCGGCGCGCGCTGTCGCCATCTGCGGCCGGTACTGCTTACAGAGGATGGTGGCCATCATCTTCTCGGAGAAAGCCGGCCGGCTGGCCAGCAACAGCCGCGACGGCGGCGGCTCCACGTCGAGCTGCGTTGTGTCGGCCGTCAGCCCCGTCGGCAGGTGCGTTGCAATCGCACCTGCTAAGTCGCGACCTGTCGCCGTCGCGCCGAACAGCACGATCTCTGGCTTCGCTTCCTCAATCAGCTTCAGACAGACCCGGCTATATGGCCGGGTCCTGTAGTTGCGAAGCTCCGCGGCTTCGCAAAGGTAAACCCGATCCGCGCCGTAGGCCACGGCTCCATCAGCGAGATGTGCGACATTCTCGCCAATGACGAGCGCCATGAGCGGCGCTTCCAGCTTTGCTGCCAGCTTTTTGCCTTCTCCTAGCAGCTGCCAGGACACCTTTTTCGCGATGCCCTCGCGCTGCTCAACAACGATCAAAACCCCACGATATGCCGACCAGTCCGGCATCGACGGATCAATCTGTTCTGTTTCTCTTGCCATCGTGTCATCCTCCGTTCCTAACTATTAAGCCCAATCTAATAGGCTTTGCATGTCCTTCGTCAATATCTTGTCGGCCAGCTGAGCTGCGCCAGTTTCTGGACTATCGAAAGCGATCATTTCCGTTTTCACCGCTTTGATCTCGGGTACCCACGTTTTGGCAACAATCGTTGGCGAGCCTTTGAGTCCAATCTTTGCCCGCTCCAAATCTGGAAAATCTGCCGTAGTCCATACAGTAGGCTTATATCTAGCCGCTCGAATCATGCCCGGCAATGATGCTCGTCGCACTTTATTCAGCTCTTTCAGTGCGGTGATCAGTACTGGCATGCTTGTCTCTACCACTTCAATGCCATCCTCCAGCAAACGATGAACACGTACTTTGCGTTTTTCTTCATCGACCTTAACCACTTTATTGACATAGGTAAGTTGTTCCAAATCCAATCGGCAGGCTACGCCTGGGCCAACTTGTCCAGTATCACCATCTAGCGTTTGTTTTCCACAAAATACGATATCCACCGGCCCCCACGTTTCCGCAATTTTGCGAATTGTTCGAGCAACAACGTACGAGGTCGCTAGCGTATCCGCTCCAGCAAAACCACGATCCGTCACCAACACGGCGTCATCGGCGCCTAAAGAAATACATTCCTTAAGTCCTTTTTCTGCGGGCGGCGGTCCCATAGTAACAACTGTAATGCGCGCACCTTGCTCATCTTTTATGCGCAACGCTTCTTCCAAACCATGCATATCGTAGAAATTCACAATACTGGGAACACCTTGACGAATGAGCGTATTATTCTTGGGATCAATGCGAATTTCTCTAGAATCCGGTACTTGTTTAATACAGACGACAATATGCAGCATCTCTGCACCCTCCTATTTCTGCGGGGAACTGGCTTGCATGTTAAACAACTGTTCTGAGTGGGCCTGTCATCATTGTGAATTTTGTCACGTAAATGTCGATGCGTAATCGCTTTCAGCTCATTCTGTGACCTTTCGAACAAGCATATGGATAAGAATCTAAAACAGTATATGCGCGAAGATAAGGAACTTGACTAAACCGTTGAAAAAATTCAGTTACTTGCTCTCATTCGACGAGCTATTTCACTGAAAGTCATTTTCTGCGATATCTACAAGAGTCATTGAAGTAATTTAATTACTGACTTAACTGACTTAAGAGCAACTAGAATCAATCTTTTATTGAAAACCCTGTTCTCCCTCCCGTTCGAAAAAACTCATAGTGTGATTTCCCTTAATGAGAATTTTGAATCTATTTTTTATTGTAGATACCACAGAAATTGTTTTTCTCGATAGATTAGGGGGAGCACAGTGGGTGAGTCTGCAAAGTTGCGTGAGTTGAGTTAGAATGAGCAGATTATGTTGAGGGTGTGGTGTGCTTGGAGTAGTACACGGGGTAGCGTGGATTGGGTGAATTTAGTGAAAAGAGTAGAATGCGTGAATCGAGTGAATTGGGTGAATTAGTTGTGGATTGAGTGAATTTCGTTGTTTGAGTAGATTGACCGGATTGTTTCACGCGTATCGTTTGGGAAGGGATTGAATGGGATGTATGGTTAAGTTAGCTGCTATGTTTTGGATACGTTAATTGTACTAAAAAACTGCCCACTGGCTTTTCAGCCATATGGACAGTCTTACAGATACCTAGTGAAACAACGTTAATATACTGTGATGAATCGATCAATGTGCATAGTGTAGACAAGGGGGAGTACTTACGCCTCCACATTCACCTTGGTATATCGATTCGCTGGAACTGGTATACCTAGATTCCCGCGAAGCGTATCTGCTTCATACTCTGTTCTATACAATCCGCGCTCTTGTAGAATGGGTACTACGTAATCAACGAAGTCGTCCAATCCTTTTGGCAAGGCAGCGGCGATGATAAAACCATCAGCGGCATTTTCTTCGAACCACGCTTGCACACGATCTGCAACGTATTCAGGCGTGCCTGTGAATTCGTTACGAGGCGTAGCTACATTTAAAGCGACTTGGCGCAGTGTTAGGTTTTTCTCTTTGGCTGTTTGCTTAATTTTATCGGTTCCGCTACGGAAGCTATTGCTGCCAAAATCACCTAGGTCAGGGAATGGCTCATCCAACGGATACTGAGAGAAATCGTGATGCTCGAAGAATCTCCCTAGATAATCGAGCGCTTTGTCAATTGTGACGAGGTTCGCGACTTCTTGATATTTGCGCTCGGCTTCTTCTTCTGTGAGTCCGATTATCGGGGCAATGCCCGGTAGAATAACGACTTCATCCGGATTGCGGCCTTCCGAGGCTGCTCTTTTTTTGATATCAGCATAGTAAGCTTTCGCTTCGTCAATCGACTCATGTCCTGCAAAAATCGCATCCGCCACTTTCGCAGCAAACGCTCGGCCATCCTCTGAAGCGCCTGCTTGGAAAATGACCGGTTGCCCTTGTCTTGAACGAGCAATATTCAAAGGCCCCTGGACGGAGAAATATTCACCTTTGTGGTTCAAGGTATGAAGCTTGCTTGGGTCAAAAAACACACCGCTCTCCTTATCACGCACAAAAGCATCATCTTCCCACGAATCCCATAGCCCGCGTGTCACTTCCAAATATTCATTAGCGATCCGATAGCGCTCGGGATGTGAGGGGTGCTCCGCTTTGCTATAGTTTTTGGCTGAACCTTCCAGTGGAGAGGTAACTACGTTCCAACCGGAACGTCCGTCACTGATTAAATCAATGGATGCAAACTGACGGGCCACGGTGAAAGGCTCACTATATGACGTTGATAACGTCCCCACCAGGCCAATGTGCGAGGTGACCGATGCTAACGCGGAAAGAATGGTAATTGGTTCGAACCGATTAAGAAAATGTGGAATCGATTTTTCGGTAATATATAAGCCATCAGCAATAAATACAAGATCGAATTTACCGGATTCGGCTTTCTGTGCTTGCTGTTTATAAAAGCCAAAATTCACACTGGCATCCGTAATCGCCTCAGGATGTCTCCAGCCTGACACATGACCACCTACCCCATGAATGATGGCACCTAGTTTGATTTGCTTTTGTTTTGTCATCGTTTCTCTCCGTCCTTTCACAATATCGCTGCAGTCTGTATGTGCAGCCGATAGCTTTTCACGAGTATTTCACCTTTTTGGATATCCTTATCGTAAGCACGTTCGAAGCCTAAACGTTCATAAAGCTTCACAGCCGATTCCATCATATCCGAAGTGTGCAAATGAAGTGTAGCAGCACCTAACTCGGCAGCGCGTCTCACATTTTCTTTTATTAGTGCGGTAGCGATTCCCTTGCCTCTGGCACTTGGCGAAACCGCTAGCAAACGAAGGATAGGTGACTCAATCTCAAGCTCAGGCGCTCCGTATGCGGCTTCGGAGGATTGAAACAACTGTGAGCTACCCACAACTTCATCATCGATTAGTGCAATAATACGCGCGATTGGCTTGCTACTATCCACGGAGGCGATAATATTTTCCTTATATTGATCCCATCCTTCAGGAGGTAGTACATCCCGATATTGACCATAGGCATCTTCCAGAACTCTGCGGATCGCTTCGCGGTCACCATCATTGGCTTCCCGAATGTGAATGTCTTTTGCATCCGTCATACTGAATCCCTCCCTAAACGCGCGCTTCCAGCGCATTCTTGATTCGTGCAATTTGTGCCAAATGAACCTGCACATGTGCGATAAAGGAGTCGACCACATCTTTGAGTGTGAGTGTTTGTCCTTTGAAATTAACGCCTGTTTTCTCCCAATCATCGGGTGTTAATCGTCCAAAAAGCTCATGGTTATATACGAGTAAAGACTGAAATAAAACTAAAATATCGGAAGCTAAGCCTTCATTGGCTTTGGCGCTGCTGACCCATGGATCTTGATCAAAAGCCGGCAATATGGCCGATGCACCCGAAATAATAGCGCGGATTCGGAAGGAAACGACAATATTATGGTCAGCCAAATGAGAGAGAACCTCCGTTACACTCCATTTATCCAGCGCTGGCTTCCAAACTAATTGCCCTTCGCTCAGTCCCTGGATAGCTTCCTGAAGTTGTTGATGCGTATGCAAATAAGCTGATAAATCGGGAGTCGTTGTGCTCATATGGATACCTCCACTGGGTTGTCGGATGATAGGTCTTCTAAGGCTTTCTGAGCTAAAATAGCAAAATATCGCGCACTAATTGGCAAAGCTCTTTCATCAATATCAAAACCAGGATGATGCCACTCTTGTGGACCTGATGTGCCCATAAATACGAAGACTCCAGGAATTTCCTTCTGATAAAAAGCAAAATCCTCGCCTGCTGGTGACGGTACAGGAGTAATAATATCCAGACCAGCTTGATCTGCAGCTTCTTTCGCCAACTGAGTTAATTGTTTATCATTGAACACAGATGGTGGTCCTTTGATCCATCGAACAGCAGCTTGCGTCCCATAAGCAGAGGCTACACCATGCACAACCTGCTCCAATCGCTCGATCACTAGTGCGCGGACATTCTCATCAAATGTGCGCAGCGTACCATCCAGAGTGGCTTTATCAGGAATCACATTCCACGCAGTTCCACTATGAATGCGTGTCACACTAATGACTGCACTTTGCAATGCACTAACATTGCGGCTAACGATAGATTGAAGTGCCGTGATGATATGTGCTCCCGTTACAATCGGATCGATTCCCGCTTCCGGGACAGCCGCATGGGTGCCGCGTCCTTCCACTTCGATCACGAATCCGTCAGCCGCTGCCATCAGAGGCCCATCTTTGATCCCTATCGTCCCGACAGGAAGATCAGGCTTGTTGTGCATGCCATAAATCGCGCGAACCCCTTCTAGTGCGCCGCTGCTTATCACCTGCTCCGCGCCTTGCGCCTTCTCCTCCGCTGCTTGAAAGATGAATCGAACTGTTCCCTTTAGCTCACTCTCGTGTTGTTTGAGCAATATCGCAGCGCCTAGCACAGCAGCCGTATGAAAATCATGACCACAAGCATGCATCTTACCTGCTACTTGCGACGCATACGGAAGCCCAGTATCTTCTTGAATCGGAAGGGCATCGATATCAGCCCGTATAGCAATAATCGGCCCTTCCTGCAAGCCGCCGACCTCTGCAATAAGCCCCGTTTTCAGCTTGAAATCCGCAATACGAATCCCAGCTTCCGAGAGCCAGCCACGAATCGCAGCCGTTGTTTGTATTTCCTCATGCGATAGTTCAGGATACTGATGTAAATGACGTCGGATCCCCACCAGCTTTGGTGCCAATGTTGATGACGTCTGTTGGAAAGTTGTTGCACACATATCACATGCCTCCTTCGAACCTACACCAACAATTCCGCGAAAGCTTCACTCAACAGTTCAAAGGAACGCAGACGTTTGCTAAAATCTTTCACGGATGTCGTTACAATAAATTCATCGATGTTATATTTTTGTTGAATCTCGAGCAGTTTCTGACGTACGATCTCTTTGGTACCCTTCGTAATTTCCGCCTGCTTCTCTTCAACGGTAAACTTGGCCTGCGTTTGGCGACCATATTCCTCCGCTTGCTCAAGCGTGCCGACGGTTAACGTCTTGCCATTTTCCAAATGAATTTTGACATTCTTGTATTCGCCTGCAAGCTCGGCAGCTTCTTCTTCCGTATCAGCTACGATAAGCGAGAGTGCCAAGAGAAGCTTGGGTTGTGTGCCTTTTTCGGTGTTAAAATGTTGATGATAAGCTTCAAAAGCTGCTTCAGCAATTGCATGATCCCCATTGATGAATTGGGCAAAAACATAGGGTAAACCGGCCTCAGCAGCGGACTGTGCGCTCGCGGCACTTGCGCCGAGGATATAAATATCCACAGGCACTGTAGGAATTGGCGAGACTTTCAATCCCTTCAAGGGATGCTCATCATGCAGTTGATTTTTTACGAATTGCTGCAGATCCTCCAACTTATCCGACAAGGTAGCTGCTTCTGTAATTCCCTGTTGCAATGCTTTCGTTGAACGAGGTAATCCGCCTGGAGCACGGCCGATGCCGAGATCTACTCTGCCTGGAGCTAGAGAAGCTAATACATTAAAGTTCTCAGCCACCTTATAGGGGCTGTAGTGCTGCAGCATGATGCCGCCTGAGCCAATGCGAATGCGCTCTGTTTTGGCCAATAAATATGAAATTAAAACCTCGGGCGAAGAGCCCGCTACTTGTTCGGAATCGTGATGCTCGGATACCCAGAATCGGTTATACGAGAGCGACTCCGCCTTCTGTACAAGCTCAATCGTATGCTGAAAAGCGTCATAGGCTGTTTCGCCTGGAAATACGACACTTTGATCTAAAATGCTCAATTTAATCCCCATGTTCCTACACTCCGTTTCCATAACTGAGTTGATGCTATATGTTGTAGCTCCATTCAGGCGTAATGCGCTTCAGGAATTGTTTCGTACGCTCTTCTTTGGCATTGCCGAAAATATCCCTCGGTTTGCCTTCCTCCACAATGACACCTTCATCCATAAAGACCACATGATTGGCCACTTCTCTGGCAAAGCCCATTTCATGGGTGACGATAATCATCGTGATACCTTCCTTCGCAATCTTCTGGATCACGTCCAGCACTTCACCAACAAGTTCAGGATCGAGTGCGGATGTCGGTTCATCGAATAAAATGACTTCAGGATTCAGTGCCAGCGCACGTGCAATACCTACACGTTGTTGCTGTCCGCCGGATAGTTGACTTGGATATGCGTCTAACTTGCTTCCCAACCCCACTTTCTCCAACACTTTTACACTGGTCTCTCTCGCTATGTCTTTCGATTGCTTTTGCACAATGACAAGGCCTTCCATGACGTTTTCGAGGACCGTTTTATGCTTGAACAAATTGTAATGTTGGAACACCATGGCCGTTTTTTGCCTGAGCGTATGAATCTCACCTTTGCTGGGACGCTTGCAATTCACGGTGAAATCCCCGATTCTCACTTCACCAAGACTCGGCTTTTCCAAATAGTTCAAGCAACGGAGCAGCGTTGTTTTACCTGAACCGCTGGGGCCAAGAATACAGACGACTTCTCCTTTTTGCAAGGTAAGGTTGATCCCTTTCAGCACTTCGTTTTTACCAAACGATTTGGTGATATTCGTCAGTTGAATCATGACACGCCACCTCGGTTATACAGATTGATTCGTTTCTCTAGTAAGCCTGTGGCTCGTTCGATCAAGAAGGTGATCCCCCAGAACAGCAAGGCTGCTGCAATGTACGCTTCGAAAAATTTCCAATTCGTCGTTGCGACAATTTGTGCTTTGGCGTTGATTTCCACTACAGATACGGTAAAAGCCAGTGTGGAACCGTGCAGCATGCCAATCAACGTATTGGATAAGTTCGGTAAACTTACGGCTAATGCTTGTGGCAAAATAATTCGTCGTAATGCCTGTGTCGTCGTCATCCCGATTGAATAAGCAGCTTCCATCTGCCCTCGATTAATCGCCACGATTCCCGATCTGACTACCTCCGAAAGGTAAGCACCAGCAGTGATGGAGAAGGAGAGAAAGGCAAAGCCGATCATAGGTATAGACACAGAACGGAAACTCCAACCGAAAGCAACCGCAATCGAGTCAATGATCATCGGCAATCCGAAATAGATAAGCAGCAGATGCATAAGCATCGGTGTACCTCGAACAAATGTCACATAAGCTGTTGCGATATAATGAATATAAGGCACGCGGTATAGTCGGATTAAGGCTACGGAAGCACCTATTAGAAATCCAAAAAAGACAGAAACTACGGTAATAAGCAGTGTAGTAGGCAGTGCAGAAAGCAATTGAACAAAAGCCGTCCATATGAATCCAGGATCGATACTCATGCTTGGAAGCCCCCTTTATCCGGCTGCGAGGACCATACACCTTTGAACCATCGGCGCGATAATGGTTGACGTTCTTCCGTCACAAGCGGTTGCTCGTGTTGGAGCAAACGTTTCTCGATATAGATAAACAGCTTTTCTAGTCCAAAGCAGATCACGAAGTAAATGATGGATAACGAAATGTACGTTTCCATAAAATGCTGTGTGGCCGCTCCGAGCGTTTGTGCTTTCCCCATCAATTCCATTGCACCAAGCGAGAAGGCCAATGAGGTATCTTTCAAGTTGGCAATCAACAGGTTCGTAAAGTTGGGCAGCGAAATCGCAAGTGCCTGCGGCATAATAATGCGGGTAAATGCTTGGTAGCCCGTCATGCCTACAGAATAGGCAGCTTCTACTTGCCCTTTGTCTACAGCTTTGACTGCTGCACGGATGACCTCAGAAATATAAGCGCCAGAGTGTAAAGCAAATGTGAGAATAACAAATGATAAGACTGGGGCTTTGGAGACATCCACATGGATCGCCTTCAGCAGTTCAGGTAAGCCGTAATAGATCAGAAATAACTGGATCAGAATCGGTGTTCCGCGAAAAAAGGAAACATAGATCTGAGATAGTCTTTGCACGATCGGTATTTGATAAAGCCGGGGCAATGCAATGAGAAATCCAAAGACGACCCCGAGCACCATCGAGCAAGCTACGATGAAAAGGCTAATATGGATGTAATTCAGCAATTTAGGCAGGAAATCAAATACATAGGTGATATCGAATTGGGTTGCCATGATGGTGATCTCACCTTTCTTAGAATCATGGAATGCTTAGCTATTTCGCATCATCTTTCTTGGTATAGCCTCCGCCTAACCACTGTGTACTCAACTTCGAGAGCGTACCATCTGCTTTGACGGCTTTTAAAGCAGTGTCAATTTTGTCCGCAAGCTCTTGCCCATCTTTATCATTTTTGCGGAATAAGAAACGTACTTCAGCTTCTTCAATGATCGGTCCAACTACTTTTAATTTACTTTGCGGATCTACGAGTGGAAGCAAGAAATCCGCTCCAAGTGCTCCATCTGCACGTCCGGTTGTAAGCTGGGTGACCAAGTCGTTGGCTGCGCCACTCTGATAAACAATTTTGATCGCATTGTCATTGGCTTTGTTATAGTTCTCCAGCAATGTTGCCTCTGCACTTGTAGCCGTCGTTAATGCTTTCTTGCCTTTCAAATCATCGATCGATTTCACGGTCGTGTTATCTTTGGCTACAATAACTTTGGTTTTCCAATACGCATAGGGTTCGTTATTGAACAAATATTTCTGCTCACGCTCTTTGTTCTTCTCAATTTCGTGTGCAACAAAATCAATTTTGTTCGTTTCCAAGCTAAGCAGCAGATTAGCGAAGTCCATTGTTTTAAACTCGAACTCGTATTCTGGCAACCGCTTATCGATTTCTTTCACTAATTCAATATCGTATCCTGTTAGTTTTCCGTCCTTATCGAGAAAGGCTACATTCGGAAATTGTGTCCCAGTGCCTACGATGATTTTCTTTACTTTCACAGGTGCAGCCGTTGCTGCCGTTGAGGCTACTGGCGCTTTTGATGCATCGGCAGCTCCTCTAGAAGAAGCATTCGTTGTCTCGCTTTTCGCACCGCAGCCTGCCGCTACCAAAGCTAATGCTAATGTTGTAACCGTAAGTGTTGTGAAATGTCTCATTGTGAACCCCTCCGATTTTCTCATGTATTTAATCCTTATAATTCCTACTTGTTTTGTATGAATTATTACTATGCCTTTAATTTATCATCAAGTTGTCGAACTGGATAATAGAGTTTTTCTATATGCATATCGAGAAGTTAGATCGTATCCCGAATCGACTGAGCGATTCCTTTACATAATTCTAAAGCAGAGTTGAAAAATAAGGTGTTCTCACCATTTAACACGATCATGTTGGTTTGCAGGGAAATACCTGCAATTTCCGGAAACTGAATCGGGAACAGCTTCCCCTCCTTGACTTCCTGTTCGACGCATAGACTAGGAAGAAACGCAATACCCACACGTCCAAGTACTAATTTCTTCGCCGTCTCCAACGTATCCGTCTGAAATTCAATGTTCGGCGGTTGCTTCATACTCGCGAATAGGCGGTGTATTCGCATCCAATCGAGTGATCCGCATTCAAAGAAAACAAGGGGATATTCACCTATTTCATCAATAGTAATGGCTTCGTTACCTATAAAGGGATGGCCTTCGTAGACATAAAGGTGAATAGGATCTTCATACGCTTTGGCTGAAAGTAGATTCGGGTGACTAATGTTTCGTACAAATCCGAAATCAAGCTCTCGATTCAGCACCTTATTAATGATCTCCTCGGACGAAGCCGTAGTCAGCTTATAGTTCACATCTGGATATTTCATTTTGAGCTTTGGAATAATGGTTGGCATGATATAGTTCGAAACGGATACGGTACAACCTACACGCAACTCGTTTGGCAGGGTACGTTTCTGCTTCAATTGAATTTTACTTTTCTGAAAAGTTTGCAAGAGTTGTTGGGCATACGGCAGAAATTTCTTCCCATCATCCGTCAACGAAATCTGCTTCCCAATCCGCTCAAAAAGTCGGCAATCCAGTTCACGCTCTAGGGATTGTATGCGTGCTGTGACGGATGGCTGGGATAAAAAAAGCACTTCCGCCGCTTTGTTAAAGCTGCCATAATGAATAACATAGACGAAGGCTTCGATATTCTCAATGTTCAATTTGAAACCCTCCTTTCAGCAATCTTCCGTAAACTTATTATTCCGATTAACTAACTTGGTTTTATGTTGGTATAACTATAGATCAACACCTAAAATGTGTCAATACCAAAAAAAGCTGATCTCCCTTTCTTACTGGGAGCAGCTTTTTTCATGTTTCAACCCTATTCAACTGTTCGATTCAATCGCCTGATTAATTCGCTCTCGTATCTCGAGCATCCATTCCGTGCTGCGCGGATACACGGAGAATGTGAGTGGCTCTGACAATTCTTCTTCAATTAAGGCAACAGTTCGTTCCTTACCGATCATCGTCTCGAGCAATTGTAAAGCTCTCAAATCCTGCAGCGCTTCATGAAATACTTCCAACCGAATCGACTCAATTGGCCCCGCTTCACCTGGATAAACGAGGAAGCTGTCTCCTGAAGGAAACCCGTGTAAAGCATCAGTCACTTTGAAAGGGTCCAATGGTTTTATGGAATATTGGGAGTAGTAGAAGTTATAGCCCCAATGTAGAAACCCTTGTATGCCAAACTTGTACAACTGCAAACCAATGATTCTATTGCGTGCAGACGGCATGTTAAAGAAGCGGTTCGACACCTCTTTGAACTGTGAACAGCAATAATAAGTCCACAAATCAGGGACGCCTGCCTGGAGGAAAGGCTCGATATGATTGTTCGATGGGATCGGCTTCTGGACGATGCCTTGCTCGTAGAAGGAGATCTCCGTCAGTGCGTCGATAATCGGGTAATCCGAAGGAAGGAGCTTCTGAACGAGATCACTCGCTTTTTTATACGACGCCAAGTGTTCCTTAGTAGGCTCATCTGACACATGGAAATAACTGCAAGACGCGATGCCCAGACGACGAATGGCCCGATCAAGTTCTGGTATGAGTTGTCCCAGGAAATGAGCGTAAGCTTCCCCGGTGGCATCTGTATCCCAACCAAAAATCCGGTGTTCTACACCACCAATACTCGCTATAATCTTCGGTGTATGTTTAGCCCCCCATTGGGTGAACAGATGCGAGAATTCAAAGTACTCGACACCTTTCTCCTGACAAAGTGCAACCCAACGCTCTAACTTTGTGAACTCAAAAGCATACGTCGTGCTGATATCGATTTTACTTCCACCAACACAGACATCGATTAACTGCACGGTTGGGCGCTCACCCCCAATTACGGTATCCAGCGGTGGGGTAAAGATCGGCGTCAGAATCATATTGATACCATGTTTGACGGCAGTTTCTAGAAACTGCCCTATGCGTGACCAGTGCTCCTCACTGAATACATCAATGTTGTAATGTGTCGCAAGGCAATCCGTGTGAAACCATTCCGTATGGATGAGTTTTTGCTTCGGAAGTGTTGCTGAGAGTACAGTGAGTTCCAACACTTCTTCACTTAGCTTCTCTCCTTCTGGCGAAAGGAAACCTACATGCACGTTATACGTACCCGCAAGAACAGAGGAATCTAATTCAACGTGAATCCAGACAGATCTCCATTGGCCAGGAAGTGCGGTTACGGTTGAATCCTCAAGAGGATACAAGGGATCGGGATACAACCCCGCCGTCGTCCGCAGAACATGCCCATCATGGTCCGCATAGCAAGGCATTTCAGAAGGAACGAGACCCACAGCACGAATTGTAAAAGGAATCCCCAGTGTCGAATAGACCTCTACACCGATGTTTTTCAATAGTTGATTAGAAGTAAAAGCAATTTGGAAACCAAAGTGCTCTCCTCTTAGTACCGATGCTTGTTTGTAAGATGCTTCTTGTGGAGCTTCATCTGCAAATACTTTGGATAACGAGCTCAAGCAAATGGTTTGAAAAGTAGCCTTGGGGTTCATGTGCATATCCTCCACCGTTTAAAATTTCAAATGGGTTACTTAATCCCAATTTAACGCTTGGAACGTCCCGGTTCGTGCAGACTCTTGCGCTTTGATACACATCAGAGCGCTCATCAATCCATCATCAAGCGTCGAGATGGAACTAGCCGTCCCCTTCATAATTTCAGTGAAATTCCGAGCCAGCTTCTCATCACCGCCAAAATGATTACTCCCAGCCCCGATCTCATAGGTCTCCACCCTTGCTGTATGATGCATATGCACTTTGACAATACCTGTGTAGAAATCAAAATCTACCGTACCTTTGTACCCCATAAATCGTGCTCCACGTGCAGCAGCACCTTTTCGAATAAAGAAGTTTTGCGAATAGGACATATGCATACCGCTTTCATATTGGAACAGGGCACTGCCTGAATCTTCATTCCCTGTATCTTTGGCGTAGCAACAATACTGCCATGTTGGATCTAACTGTTCAGACGTGTTGACTGTGCTCTCCAAGCAGGTGCGATTATCTTCACAATCGACACATTTGAGCCCCGCGGATTTATTTCCTTTGAAAATTTGCTTGGATGTCATCGCACAGACAGTGATTGGTCTCTGCCCTAGTACAGCTTGTATATAATCAAGATCGTGCGTTGCTTTTTGGAGGAAAAGCCCTCCTGTTTCTTGCTCGTTTCGGTACCAGCTTTGAAAATAAACACGGCCATAAGGTACATTATTTATCGCTTGTACATGTTCTACCGTACCGATTTTACCCGATTCAATGATTTCCTTAACCAACTCCACGATGGAGGTTACTCGTAATGGGAAGGATACCACGACAGGCGATTTAGATGCCTCGTAACCTTGTTTCAAACGAAGAAGATCTTCATAGTTCGTAGCTACTGGCTTTTCGATATAAAGAGGTAGATCATGTTGTAACACTTTCAACCCCATTGTTGTATGCAGATTACAGCGAGTGCCAATCATGGCCCCATCTAGCTGCTCCGTCTCCAACATTTGTTCCGGTGTATCATAGTACTTAATATGATCCCACCCTTGCTCAAGCAACTTGGCTTTAATCTGATCTTTACGTACATCAACAATCGCTTCAATTCGGCAGTCCGCATCTGCCTTCAATACTTCTTTAATCACATGCTCAATCCTATGTCCATAACCAATAACGCCTATCTTCATGCTAGCTCCCCCTCGAACTTTGCGATACCTTGATTATAAAAGATGCACCGAAGCTTTTCTTTGTCTTGAAAGCCGATTTTTTTGTTATTTCTGCTGTGTTATGATAGACATATAGGCATTGCATCGAAAGATCAGGAGTGACACCCATGACGATAAGCAAAACGAAAACGACCGAGTATCAACGGACACACTTGAAAATGAGTCTGGTCATCCAAAAAGTCATTACGATGCATTACTTCGAGTTTGGCAAGGATTATTCGTTTAATGGGGAGAAGCATGACTTCTGGGAATTTCTCTATGTCGATCGCGGCGAAGTGGAAGTTCATGCGGATGATCAGCGCTATTTACTGAAACAGGGATCTATCATTTTTCATAAACCCAATGAATTTCATAGCTTCTATGCGACCAAAGGAAAAGCGCCTAATTTGATCGTCATGACGTTTGATTGTCATTCGAAAGCTATGCAATTTTTTGAGCAAAAAGTGCTGCATTTAGAAGATGAGGAACGCAATCTCCTTGCCCAAATCGTACGCGAAGGACAACAAGCCTTCGAATTCCCATTCGGTCATCCCCTTGTACGCAGGCAAGATGCGCCTGTAGGCAGTGAACAAATGATTCAAAGCTACCTAGAAATTCTGTTGGTGCGTCTGCTACGGAAATCTGCTCAGGTAGAGGCCGATACGCCGCTCTCTACAGTTGCCAAGGAGAAGTCAGTTCATGATTTGACTAGTAGAGTCATGAGCTACATGGAAGCGCATATCGATGCTCATCTTACTCTTAACGAAATTAGCCAAGTGTTCTGTGTAGGCAAAACACAGCTCAAGGATCTTTTCAAAAAACATACGAACTATACGCTCATGGAGTACTTCGCCAAATTGAAAATCGAGCAAGCCAAAATCCTAATTCGCGAAGAATCGTATAATTTTACTGAGATATCCAGGCAACTGGGCTTCAGCTCAGTTCACTATTTCTCCAAGGCTTTTAAGAAAGCAACGTTAATGAGTCCATCCGAGTATGCAAGGACGGTCAAATCCCGCATGTAAGCACTTATCTTTCTAAAAACCAATAATCCCGAGAAGCTGCAGTTCGCAGTTCCTCGGGATTTCTCTTTGCTCGCCTATGATAATTACTCTTCGTCTTCTTCCTCAACCTCGTACGTGCACAGGAACCGCTCTACGCCCGGGTATTTCTCACCCAGACTACGAATCACGAATCCAACGTTGCGATAAAATTGTACAGCCTCTTCATCGGTTTCCACCGTAATGCGAACTGGCTGCATATCCTCAATAATTTCAAGCAACATGCCGCGTCCAAAGCCTTCTCCTCTACTCTCAGGCTCAACTGCGAGGTGGCGAAGTATCATTTCCTGCTTCTCATTCAGCTCGAAGCCGATAATGCCAACGGGTAAACCTTCCGACTCATAAGCAAATAACCATGTGTTTTCATTATTTTCATATTGGCTGAGGGCTTCTTGAAGACTATCTGGATCTGGAAACACGCTGTAGCCAAGTAATTGTTGAATATCACCTTCATGAAGGCGGGATTTCACATTCAGTAACACGTACACTCACTTCTTTCTATATTCATATAGCTCTAATTTTCCACTAATGCTTGCAGACTGTCAACTTGCGAGTATTTGAATACTCTATCCTGACAAGGCATCTTGCTTCACAGTTCGAATCGCTAAAGGTACTGCAAAAGCAACAATGCTTGCTATTAACCCATAAACGAACATCCCGTGAATCCCCGTATAGAAGACATCCGATTTTGTTACAATCGAGCCCATCACCGTGACGCTGACCGCTGTACCAATATTCCGTGCGAATAGCTGCAATGAGGTTGAAATCCCCTTCTGATGGGCCTCGACTAACTGCTGAGCACCGATCGTTGACACCGTAAACAGAAGTCCAAATGAGAGTCCGAGCATGGTTAGCGTGCTGAATACATACTCAAAAGAGGTGCCTTCACGGATGAAGAATAGTAAAACGGCTGTGACGACAAGTAAGGCATTCCCCGCTAGCAGCAACGGCTTATAACCGAAGCGTATCACCCATTTACCACTCGGGACGGCAACAACCATCCACCCAATGGATGTACCTAGGAGGGCAATACCGCTGATGAACAGAGAGTGCCCTTGATTCTGCAAAAACAACGGAATGAAACTGGACGTCCCGAAAAGCGCCGCACAACTGAGAAATGATCCGCCAATCATCAAGGCCACGGGCCGATTTCGCATCAGCGTCAGTGGAACAAGCGGGGCTGCATGCCCTTTTTCATACAAGAAGAAGGCAACAAGCAGGAGAACACCAACGACTCCATACAGATAGGTATATGAATCGACCACCGTTATGAGTAATAAAGACGAAATCCCTGCGGCAAATAAGAGTGCGCCCCAATAATCAATGACGGCTTTCTTCGGCTGATACACTTCTTTGTATGGCATCAGAGCTAGTAAGGCAATAAGGCATATCGGAATGTTCACGAAGAAAATCCAGCGCCAGTTCAAATACGTTACAAAAAATGTGCCTAATGTAGGTGCTAAAATTGCGGATAACCCCCACATGCCTGTGAAAAAAGCTTGCACCTTGCCACGCTGCTCCACCGGGTAAATATCACCGGCAATAATGGATGGGAATGGCATCATCACCCCAGCACCGATCCCTTGAATCGCTCTGAAAATAATGAGTTGCACCATGGTGTCTGCTAAACCACAGAGTACGGAACCGCCAAGAAATAGGAGAATACCCGCGGCATATATGCGTTTGCGCCCAAATAAATCCGATAAACGGCCTGCTAGAGGAGCTAGAACCGTAGATAGTACCATATAAGAGGTAAACGCCCAGGCATAGAGGCTGTTTCCACCAATGTCATTCACAATGATCGGCATCGTTGTATTGGCAATTGTCGTGTCCATAGACGCGACTAACATGGCCAGTACGATACTGACCATCACGGTAGTTCGATTACGCATGAATTGTCCTCCCTAAACTGACTTTGACACATCTATCCATTGTACCTGATTCCAGAATTGATGAATAGCAAGCGATTTACTCGGGATAGAGACGAGCTTGGAAAATTTCTCTTTACAAATGCCTTTCAGGGGAATAAAATTAATCCAATATGTTTAGTGGGTAATGAAAAGAGGACATGACAACATGACTTTGAGTATTATTCTAATGGGTGTAATTGTTGGATTTCTGGTCGGAATGACAGGTGTAGGCGGCGCTTCCTTGCTGACTCCCATATTAATTTTAATTGGCATTCATCCTTCCATTGCTGTAGGAACAGATCTTCTTTATAACTCGATCACGAAACTTTTCGGTACTGTCCAGCATTGGCGGCAGAAAACAATCGACTTTAAACTTGTGAAAATGCTTGCTATGGGTAGTATTCCAGGTGTCGTACTTGCCGTTGTATTCCTGAAATTATTTGATTCTTTCTTCGACAATCAAGAAGTAGTCATTAAGCACGCACTCGGCTATGTGTTGATTCTGGTATCCTTCGCAACGTTGTTCAAAGTATTCTTCGGACATCGGATGAAAGAGAATCGTTGGCAGCTCAAATCTTTAGAAGAGAAGCGTTGGTTGACGATTACGATTGGCGGCGTTCTTGGCTTCATTGTTGGACTAACGTCTATTGGCTCTGGCTCCTTATATGCGATTGCCATGCTCTACTTTTTCCGAATGATTCCCGTACAGCTCGTGGGCACGGATATCGCGCATGCTTTTCTACTCTCTTCGACAGCAGGAATTCTGCATGCCAGTATGGGGAATGTCAATTATTCGCTCGTTATTAATCTGCTTATCGGTTCGATCCCTGGCGTACTCATCGGCAGCATGCTCGCAACGAAAGCACCAACAACTGTACTTCGTACGATTATTGCCACCTTAGTATTAATTAGCGGTCTTAAATTAATTTGACGTTGAAGCAGAGCCCTAGGCTCTGCTTTTTTTTCTCATGGGACTCGACTTCCCTGTCGTATTCTGCGGTTGCCCAGGAAATAACCAGTTCATTTCCTGCCATCAAGTGCCCATTTTTCCATACAATAGGCTTTAACCTACACCGTGAGACTAGTCTCACTCATACCCTGTGAAGAACACCATGTGATCATAAAGGAGCGCTACTGCACATGCAGCGACTAATGTGTAAAGGGAAGATACATCGTGCGACTGTAACGGAAGCCGATTTGGATTATGTAGGCAGCATCACGATTGATGGGCTATTGATGCGCAAGGCGAATATCCACCCGTATGAAATGGTTCAAGTCACAAGTCTTCGCAATGCAACCCGCTGGAAAACGTATGCCATTCCCGCTCCAGAAGGCTGCGGCAAAATCGGATTAAACGGTCCGCCTGCCCATCTCTTCTCTCCCGGAGACCTCGTAATCATTCTCAGTATGGGACTCATGGATGAAGAGGAAATACGCGCACTCAAACCACAGGTTGTTTTCGTTGATAGTCAGAATCAACTACTTCACGTGGAAGAACATGATCTCGTCATTCAAAGGCAAGAAGAGAAAGCGAATGAGTAATCTATCCACGAGTAAATGGACGAAATATAAACTACTGCGCAAATCAAAAAAACTTCAAGCGTTTCTGCCTGAAACAGATTGGTTGAGTGAGAGCAGCTTCTGGCGCATGCTGACCAAATATGGTCAAATCATTCTAAAACCGACCGGCAGTTATGGCGGGAATGGCGTTATTCGGGTCAAAACCGTAGGAAGCTCTTCCTTTGAGGTCCATGATGGTGCCAAACGCCGAACGTACACGAAGCTAGATGAGATCAATGCATTTGTTAAGAAGAAAGCAAATAAAAACTACATCGTCCAACAACGTATCCGCCTTGCCACCAAGAATGGCCGTCCCTTTGATATGAGAGTGATGGTTCAACGACACACGAAGTCTAGTTGGCAAGTGACAGGGATGCTCGCGAAGGTGGCCGGCAAAGGCTTTATTGTCACGAATATTCGCATGAGCGGCGGTCGTGTAGTTACTGTAGAGAATGCTATCCGTGGCTCTGAGCTTAAGGACATGCAGAGTTCTGAGCTCCTTGCTCAGCTGCATGCCGTTGCACTCCGTTCAGCTGATCAGTTAGGTCCTTCCTATCGTTGGGTCAAAACGATGGGGATCGACATGGCCTTCGATAAGCAAGGACATGTTTGGATTATCGAAGTGAATTTCGCGCCTATGCTCGAATTATTTTTAAAGCTGCCTAATAAAGCTACCTTCCGTACAATCAAATCATTTCATGCACGTAGGAAACAAGCATGATCATTCCTACTAGAGACGCCGAGGAGGTCCAGATATGAAACAATGGGAGCTGCATTGCTCACGATGTTCTGCAAAACTGCCCTTCCGCTATCAAGACATGAAATGCAAATGCGGCGGCACTTTATTGGTTAACTATGATCTTGAGCATGTTGCACAAACGTTAACGAAAACATCGCTTGCGCTTAGATATCCATCTATGTGGAGATATCACGAACTGCTCCCTATTCACGATCCGTCCCATATCATTTCCCTAGGTGAAGGCTGGACACCATTGCTGCGTCTGCCAGAATGGGAAAGCAAGCTATCGCTCAAACGTTTGATGATCAAACGTGAGGAACAAAATCCAACAGGCAGCTTTAAATCACGCGGATTTTCGGTGGCGGTTTCTTTATTGAAACAAGCCGGAGCAACGAAAGCAGCAGTTCCATCGAACGGGAATGCAGCAAGCGCATTAGCTGCTTATGCAGGAAGAGCCGGCATTCAAGCGTTTGTTTTCATCCCTATGGACTGCCCCTCGCTCATTGTCGATGAATGCCCGATGTACGGAGCTACGACAGTACTCGTTGATGGCTTTATTCATGATGCTGCCGCGATCATCGAGTCAGGCCGCATCGAGCAAGGCTGGGTGAATGTCGGCACATTGAAAGAGCCCGGCCGTGTAGAAGGCAAAAAAACGATGGGACTTGAACTTGCGGAGCAATTAGGCTGGACATTCCCCGATGTGATCATCTATCCCACGGGCGGCGGTTCAGGTATTATTGGCATGTGGAAAGCATTCCTGGAGTTGAAGGAATTAGGCTTCATTGATTGCGACATGCCGAGATTCGTTTGTGTACAAGAGGAAGGCTGTCAGCCTATTGTGGATGGTATGAAGAGATCGTTGGGGGAAACACCTCCGATTGAAAGTAACACGGCTTCGCCTGTTGGAGACAGAATTATTCCCAATCCAACAGGGATGCGTGTTCCGAATCCGCCGGATTTGGAACTGCTTCTGTCGATTGTCGAGCAAAGCGGTGGAACGGCCATCGCGGTGTCCAAAGCGCAAATTTCCCAAGCCACGCATAGTTTAGGCTCGGAAGGCATTTCCTCTTCTCCCGAAGGCGCGGCCACTTGGGCAGCGATGCTTGCCCTTTGTGACCAAGGCTGGCTTCGCCCCACGGACTCCGTGGTACTTTTCAACACTTCGCATGCGATGAAATATGCAAAGCTTGGGGCGAGTGCGGCTATTCCCATCATTCGGACGTATGATGACTTTATGATTTATCGGAACTTATAGCCGGTTTGATGGTGGGTAGGAGATAGTCTATTTTTCGGACTATCTCCTCACTTTTGCCTCACTTGCTGCGATGCAAAAGTGCTATGGCTTTTTCAGTGATCAAGAATTGATAACTTCTTATCAGACTTCCACCACTTGGGCTGAGTAAGCCCTTATCCACCAATTCTCGTAATATTTTGCTACAAGTTACTCACGCAAACTGCAACCAGTGACACACTTCCTTCACACTAAATGGCTTACATGTTAAAGCAAACCTCAAAACCTCCCGCTCATAAACCGGCAACTCGTGCAACCCAGCTCCCAGCGCATTGCCGAATCTGCCTATCCATTCAAATAGATTTCTTTGGCAGAAACTCGGCTTTTTCTCAAGCTCATCCCGGCTATATGGAAAATAGGTATATCCGAGCATCGCAACACTTCGAGCACGTGCCCTTTCGAATGAGAAACGGTCTCTCGTAATTTTCTCAGCGGCGTAATGAAGCTGTCCTCCTCGAACACGATCCGCAATATAGGATGGCAGACGTCCCCATATATCTTCACACCTGACAAACTTATCATTTCATATTCGAGTTCCAACCCATCAAACGAACCCAAAACAGGCAACAGCACCTCCTTCAAAAGTATCTTCGTTCCCGTCAAATCCCTTCGCAGCATATCCAGCCTTTGTCCTTGTGCATCTCGAACTTGGTCATTCCAAAAGACCTCATACTCCTTCTCAAACAATTCAATCCCCCCTAAACAAATAAAAACGCCGCCAACTCCTACAAACAGGAGCTAGCGGCGTGTGCTTCACGCATGAATCGTTGCTATCTTATTGACCTAAATTATTTTCCTCATACAATCGATACATCGCTTGAATCAACGGTTCTGCTGGATCACGATTCAATAAATATAAAGTCATTAAGTATTGAAGCGGAAGTGCACATGTGTTATTGCCATCTTCGACAGCAACAAATCCTGCTTCAAGTACAGGACCATGTTCCTCATGAAGCTCTAGATCTACGTAAATCTTCTGTTCAGGGAACTCCTCGCGAACGGCTGCCGCACAATAAGGAACAATATGCTTGTCCAGCAGTTCTTTGGCTTCATCTTCAGATTGAGGCGGATTCGGAAGAAGGTGACTCTCTTCGCTTCTCAACAAATCAACGAAGAAAGAGGACATCCACAGTCCTGCATTTGGATTCGTTTGGAAATTTCGCATAATTTCATTCAAGAAAAATCCGCATGCTGTGGACTTTTCGTCTTTTTTGAGTGTAAAAGCAAACATTGGACCGTAGGTTGGGTTATTGCCAATTTGCCCATCCACTTCATACTCAGGGAACTGTTCTTTCACAATTTCTTGGATATGTTGAAACCATGTAATAATGACTTGGGCCTGATCACGTTCTGGATCATGTTCAATCTCTTCGGTTGCTTGTGTTTCGATATCTTTGTCTGTCATTGTGGTATAGCCTCCTGAATCATTCTTAATGGCACGAATAATTCTATTGTAACGCATTTACGCCTGTTCAGAAAGTATATGTTGTAATTTACATGCCGACATGCAATCTCAAGAGGCAACTAACTTCATCATAAGGATGCCAACCATCGCAATCGCTAAACCAGATTGTTCTAGTTTCGAGAATTTATCCTTCAAAATAAATCGCGTATACAACAGCACGATCAGTACATTCAGCGCGACAACCGCCGAAACCAATCCGGTAATTCCGTTCGCAAATCCATGAATGATAAGAATCATTCCCATGACATTTGTTATACCAACAGCCATACCAAATAGGAACGTCTTGCGTTCTGTCCAAGTACTTCTCTCTGTTTGCTGGGCAGCACCCTTCTTCTTATCTTTCCACCACCAGATGGCGAAACAAATCGTGCCTGTTGCAAACATAAAGAACAAGGTCGGAAATAAGGAAGCATGCACGAGGGTTGTCCATTTACTGGACAAGTCGTTCGCTGCAAATAAGAGGAGCGCGATCACACCCCAGCCAGCACCTTGTAAGTTACTCAACGTAATATCATTGGAATACCTAACGAATAAAATACCAATGACAATAACAACAAAAGCAAACAGCTGAAGCAAGTTCAGCCGTTCACCCCATAGGATATATGCAAATAGTACAACTACAACCGATGGCAATCCTGTCAAAATAGCAACTAAGGAAGCTTTGCCGACTGCGAAGCCTTTGAACATGCTGGCATTGGCTCCGAAGGAGAACAACCCCATTTGAATCCCAATAAGCGCCGATGTTTCCCATTCCGACTGCCACACTAGGGCACATGCTAAACTTACGACCGCACCCATTGCAAAAGTGCCACAGAGCAGTACGTTTCGATTCAGTGATTGCTGACTAGACCAATGATATAAAATTCCTCGCAGCCCAAAACAGAGAGCCGCAAGGACGGAAAATAGTAGCCACATGATGTTCTTTACCTCATTCTTTCAATTTCTTAACATGCTAATTTATTTTTCTGTTAATCGTACTAAGATCGCATCCCCGTTAGCGGATACTTTCACTTCAGCAAACTTAGCATTCTGTTCATACGTTCTCCCGGTGCCTTCTGGGATAAAGAAATTCTCGATACCATATTTAATTCCTTCATACCCTTCTCGTTCACCATTCAAGCGGACTTCATCAGGGGCAAGTTGTTCGCCAACCTTATATTCCCGACGGAATTCATAAACATCAGATGTACTGCCAAGTGCAAGAACAACGCTAATTTTCCCTTTAGACTTCAGATCTTCCACGTGCTGATAGATCTCAGGCTCTGAAATCGTGTAGCGTAGACGAACGTAGTCCCCTTGAATCAAGGAACGCGGGTCCAATGGTTGCAGCTGCAACTTGATCAGCTTCCCATGACTGAGAAGATACTCGCTCTTGCCAATTTGCAAAGACATAGCCGCTACTTGAAGTAAGACTAATAAGGCGATGATCCAACGATTCGATCCAAGCCCAAGTTGTGGTTGCGTTGCATCGTCTGGTTCGAGTCCGTTCTTTTTCTCAATCCACACTGTGATTCCTATGATCAGAATACCGATAATCGCGAAGCTGATGGATTTATGCAAGAGCTTCCAAGCTAAATCGTAATATTTGTAGACGAGGAAAGCGATCCAGAACCCCATCGACCAATTAAATATCCATTTGATATGAAGCTGTCGACTTATCAGAATTGCCGCTAGAACGAGAACGAAGAACAGCACATTCGTAGTATAGTACCACGCTGACTCTGTCATAAAGGTTAAGGCAAACAATGCTAATAAGAAAGCTGGGAAGCTGCTATAAAGGACGGGCTCGCGGAATGTTGACAGTCGAATCACCTGACCACCAGCGAAAAGCACGAAGAGCAATCCCGCAAGAATACTAAGCACGGCAACGCCACTATGGATCCAATCAAATAAGACAAATGCCAAGATAATGATAGATGTTAGGAAGAAGAGAATCCGTGTCATCAATCCCTGTAAAAAAACAAAAGCCACAAGTGTTAAAGCTAAATAGATGAGCAGCATCAACGATTTGTCCGTAACAACTGCAGCACCAGTACCCAACATGAGTCCGCTGATTAAGATGGTAAAGCGAGCTAATATATTAAATCCTCGCGCCAATAGCATCCCAATCACAGCTAGAAAGCCATAGCCGATTAAAATATTAGCAGGCTCATCAAACCCTAACACGACAGTCACGAGCCCAATCAGCGTGAAACTTCCTAACAGTGAGCCAATGATAATGACAGAAATCGTAAGAACACGTACGATCCACTTCGTGAAGTCTCCGTCACCATTGGTTTCTGTCGTTTCTTCCGTATCAATACCCTCTTCTAACTTCTCAGAAGATGGCTTCCAAGCACGCACATAGTTCATAAACATCACATTCGCACCGATAAACACGATCACGAACAACAAGCTTAAGATAAAAAAGAGTTCATTATGGTACTCAATTATCAATTCAACGTACTTCGTTGTGATCGCGGCTGAAATCCAAAGCCCTGCGAACAGCAGATAAACTTTACTCTGTGTCCGATGTGCATACAGGACAGCTGCTGCCAGCGCGGCAATCAGTGGCAAGTTCATCCAAATCCCATAACTCTCGAACATATGGGATACGGACAAGATAACGAATATACAAATTGTCGCTTGAAAGGTCACCCATTTGAGGAATGGGGACTGTAAGCGACCTTTCTCAAATAAGACGAACAAGGTACCGTTCACGATCGCAAGCCCTAACCAGATAAGGATTGTAGCACCTTCGGATTCGGAATAACTGCCCCATTTTGGAAAGAAGAACAGTCCATAGGCTAAATGTCCAAGTATATAACTCAAGACATAATAGGGCTGCCATCGGGTTAAGATCGCAAATAGAAGGGCTGGTAGAAACCACACTAGAAACAAACTATAACTGTCTGCGTGTGAATTATAGGTTTGACCGATCAACCCAACCCCAACTCCGAAAGAAATACAGCTGGCAAACAAGCTTAACTTACTTAAAAACTCTCTTCCCACCTGGCGCGAAAGCCAAACGGATAATCCGTAAAACCCCAATATAAGGACAAATATAGGAATAAATTTCTCTAATCGGTTCAACTTCTCCCAGTTAGAAGCAAAGAAGTAACCAATAGCAGTTAAAAGAGCACTAGCCCCCAGTACATAACCAAGTTGGACCATGATTTTGTTGGCTTTCATGCTGTTCATCTCCTCTCTTACTATGCTTCTAATTCTACAGGAGAACACTGATTTGAGAAGTACTATCTATTCCTAGTACCTGATCATTAGCCTATGGATGAAATACGACCATCTGCTTCATTCTCTTGAGCATGACTTCCTTGTGAATGATGCACGAGTTGTTCATAAATGCCTTGCATGGCAAGCAACTCGGTGTGTGTGCCTTCTTCAACAATTTCCCCATGACTCATTACGATAATACGGTCGGCATGCATAATGGTTGATATCCGATGGGCAATCACGATGGATGTTCTTCCTTCAGCAACAATGTTCAAGGCCGTTTGAATAAGCTGCTCGGTTTGTGAATCCAAATTAGCCGTAGCTTCATCTAAAATAAGAACCTTGGGTTGAAATACGATGATGCGGGCAAAAGAAATCAATTGCCTTTCACCAGCCGACAACCCGCTGCCTCTTTCTGAAATTCGTGAATCATACCCGTCCTTCATCCTCGTGATGAGCGCATCTGCTCCGACCAATTTGCAAGCTTCAATGACCGTCTCACGTGAAATCGTGGGGTCGAACATCCTTACATTTTCAAAAATACTTCCGGCATATAAATAAGGTTCTTGTTGGACCAAACCAATCGTTCGATGGAGATCCGCCTGGGAGATGTCTCTAATATCAATGCCATCTAAACGTATGGCGCCTCCCTGCACATCATAAAAGCGGCAGAGCAGACTGATCAATGAGCTTTTGCCCGCACCAGTAGTACCTACAACCCCAATCATTTCGCCAGGTGCGATATGTAAGTCCAAATCTTCAATGACCGCGGTATCCTTCTGATACCCGAAATGCACATGATCGAACTGAATGTCACCTTGAACATTAACCAGCGGAACCAGTTCTGAAACCTCTTTATCCTTGACTTCCGGTTGCGCCGAGAAAATATTCCAAATCCGACTCATGGATACTTGTGTGGATTGTAGTGTATTCCATTGCTGTGTGATGTTATTAATAGGCTGAAAAAACTGTCTAATATACGTAATGAACGCGTAAAGCACACCAAACTCTATCGCTTTATCGAAGACGGCAATACCGCCCACCCAAGTAATAAAGGCTATGGATAAGTTCCCCAAAATGTCAAAAGAGCGGTTAAATAACACACTAGTTCGGATCTCTCTTAGATTCGCTCGGAAATAACCTGTGTTCTTATCCGTAAAGCGACTCATCTGCTCTTTCTCTTGATGGAACGCTTGAATAAGGTGCATACCCGATAAGTTTTCAGCTGTGAACGCTACCATCTGGGACAACTTGGAACGTGATAGCTGATACGTTTTGCGCATATATTGACGGAAACCTACCGCGATGAGAGCGATGATGGGAATGACGATCATACTATACAACGTTAGCATCGGATCCAAATGATACATGAGCACGATAATGAAAACCAACGTCATGCTATCACGCACAAGGCTTAGGAGCACTTGGGTGAAAAACTGGTTCAATGTTTCCGTATCACTAGACACATGCGTGATCAAGCTTCCACTCGGCGTTTTATCATAGTAGGACATCGACTGCCTGAAAATATGTTGAAATAAATCTTTGCGGATTTTGGCTACAATGCTTTGACCTGCGAATTGCAGCAAATTATTTTGTAAGTAACTGAAAAACATGCTAGAGATAGATAATACCCCGTACAGCAAGCAGATCTTAATCAGTGCATTGAAATCATTTTTCCCGATCATGAGATTGTCGTCGATTGCAATTTTGACCAAATATGGCTGAAATAGATCTGCCGCGATACCCAATAAGGCACATACGACAACAACAGCAAACGTGAGCTTGTGCGGTTTGGCGTAAACAGCTAACGAACGTAAGGAAGCTTTCGATTGACTGAGATCTTGTGGAAGTTTATTCCGCTTGAACATCGTCGTTACCTCCTTCTTGAATGGCATACAGCTCCGCGTATAAACCGTCTTGTGCTATCAGTTGATGATGGGTGCCCCGCTGAACTATTCTTCCTTCATGCAGCACGATGATTTCATCGGTGTGCTTAAGCGCAGAGATCCGATGTGCAATCCAGATCGTCGTCTTATTCGTTCGTTCTTTCCGAATCGCATCAATAATGTGCTTTTCCGTTACCGAATCTACAGCGCTTACGCTGTCATCTAGAATCATCAAAGGCGAATCTTTAATAATACCTCTTGCTAAGCTCGTTCGCTGACGCTGACCACCTGACAAGGTTACTCCTCGTTCACCTAACTTTGTCTCAAACTTTTCTGGAAATGTCACGATGCTGGACAATATTTGTGCTTTATTGGCAGCACGTTCCACTTGTTCTATGGAGGATTCCCTTTTGAAGAAGGCAATATTATCCCGAATCGATGTACTAAACAAAAAGCCCTCCTGTGGCACGTAAGCGATTTGATTCCGCAGACTTTCAAGTGTCACATCACGGATATCGCTATCTCCGATCCAGACTGTTCCTTCCGGCGGATCGTAGATTCGCAGCATGATTTTCATCAACGTAGACTTCCCGCTGCCCGTTTTACCAATGATACCGATCGATTTCCCTGGTTCAATGGTCAGTGAGATATCATGAAGCACTTCATCTTCATCATCCGGATAAGCAAATGACAGATGCTCAATCCGAATCTCTTCCTGATCTAGGTGCGTAGGCTGAGCAAGCTCATTCTGCTTAATGTCTGATTCCTTCGCTAGCAGCTCATTGACTCGTTCTAAGGAAGCTCGTGACCGCTGCAGCGCATTAATGACACGCCCAATTTGTTGTAAGGGATTCACCATCATCCGAATATACAACGTTAATTCAACGAAATGCCCAATCGTAATACGCCCATGAATCGTCAAATAGCCCCCGAAGGCAATCGCAATAATAAGCGATACCGCACCCAGAAACGGAATTAACGCTTCAAATAACGAGGAAAGTCGTACTAACCGAAGCTGATTGTCACGAATCCGATCAACCGTTTCGCTAAATCTGCTAATCATGATCGGTTCTACAGCGAATTTCTTAGCAACACGAATGCCTCCAAATTGCTCCTCGGCTGATTCTGTCATCGTTCCCAATGCTTCCTGAACTTGTAAGGAACGCTGCTTGATGACTGGCTGAAACTTAGCAGATAACACTGGAATGAGCAATAAGGGCACGATACAGATCAGAATGACATAGAGCGGAATGGAGCTAAACAACATCGAAACAATTGCGGCTGCTATTAAAATGACGGAGTTCGTAATCTGGTTGATTCCCAAAGAGATGGACTCTCGAATAACCGTCACATCATTCATCACATAACTCAGCAGCTTACCGACCCCATTTTGGGAATAGAACGTTGCTCCAAGCCGGGTAAAATGATCAAATAACCGATTTCTCGTTTCGAACTCAAATCGTCTTCCGCTCCGCATAATCATGTACTGTCCAATCGCGCACAATACACCAAACGTAACACCTATTATGAGTAGCTGCACGCTGTACTGCGCAATTAAACTTTTACTGAGTCCACCCTTCTGGAGCTGGTCCGTAAACATGCCTAGCAATTTGGGATAGTACGAGTGAACAATATTCCCTACCGAAATCAAGAGTGCGGCGATGACATACACCGGCCAATTCTTTAACAAGAAGTCAACCAATAACCGTGTAGGCTTCAAAACGACATCACTTCCTATTACAATTTTGACTCGCTTGTAAGTCTTTCTCCATGTATTAAAAACGTCCGTTCCATGCATTTCCCAGTATACGCCTATTCAGTTCCACTTCCTATATCAGATATTGACGTTATAATAAGAGAAGTCGTCATAAATTTACATAGACCTATAGGAGGCGCAGGATCATGGACTTTATTTTAGATCGTATCGAAAATAAAATTGAGTTTTTTCAGGCTTATGATTTAAAAACACTTGAAAAGAAAATCAATGATCAAATCGACAATAACAAGGCGCTGATGCTCGATGTATATGCCATCCAGCATAACATCGTATTCGACCCGAATGCAGGGAAAATGCTGTATAGCGCTGTTGTTCATTTCAAAGTGAAATAGCATGAAGATGAAGCGCAGCATTACGGAATCGGGAGGCCACTTATATTTCGTTCCCGAACTCCCACTCTACGTGAATCGAGTTCATGAATCCTTCGACATGCAGCAGCATACACATGATTTTATTGAAATCAGCTATGTGGCAGAAGGCAGAGGCTCGCATTATATGGACAGTGTTCGTATGAATGTTACGAAAGGCGACCTCTTCTTTTTGCCTGTTGGCATATCTCATGTATTTCGTCCCGCATCTACGAATCAGAATAAGCCGCTGATCGTGTATAATTGTATTTTTACACAGGCATGGATGGACCAATTACTCCAGCATGCGGCGGCAATGGGTGAGCAAGAAATTCCACATTTTTTTCAAAAAGCAACTGACGCTAGTGGCGGTGTAGAATTCCTTTCATTCCATGAACAAAATGGTGAGTTCCAACCATTGTTTGAGCAATTACATTTCGAGTTTAAAGCTCGAAGAGCCGGTTTTATTACAGTCATGCAAGCGTGTGTTGAGCAACTGTTCGTCTATATGCATCGTGCGAAGTTTGATCGGCATCCTCAAGTTCCTCCAACTAGCATGAATAGCATTGAAAACTTGCTGACATATATTCGAATGAATTGCAGCAATCCGATCACGCTTGTCGAGGCGGCTTCAAAGCTTTCCTTGAGTGAACGCCAGCTCCAACGACAATTGAAAAAGCTCACAAGTATGAGCTTCACAACGTATGTGCAGCATGCCCGGTTAGAAGCGTGTTGTCAGTATTTACGTGAGTCCTCCGATAAAATCAGCGATATTGCTGAACGTGTCGGATATCAAGATATGAAATTCTTCAATCAGCTTTTCAAAAAAATGATCGGTGTCACACCGAGGCAATATCGCCAGCAGCAAGCTGAGCGCAAAAAACCACTCACATGAATTGAATGAGAGTGGTTTTTTAATTTGTTAAAGATCCATCATGAATTGGAAAGTCAAATCGTTGAAGCCTGGAAGTCCTTCATGTCCGAAATCCGGGAAGATTTCTAGCTTTTTGTTTGCAGTGATTTTATTGTAAGCAGCAAATTGGGTAGACGGCGGGCATACAGTGTCCATGAGACCTACGGCCATCATCACATCACCTTGAATTCGATTAGCTAGGTTTTGAATATCAATGTAGCCTAATTTCGTGAAATATTCTTCTTCACGTTTGTGCTGTGGGTCATGACGACGGAAGAAATCCTTCAATTCTTGATAGGCATCCTTCGCCAAATCCATCTCCCATACACGCTTATAGTCACTTAAGAAAGGATAGACGGGTGCTAGTTTCTTAATACGCGGCTCAAGTGCTGCACAAGCAATCGTTAACGCACCGCCTTGCGAGCCTCCCATTGCGCCTACGCGTGCAGGATCCACTTCAGGCATACTCATTGCTATGCCAGCAAGCTGTGCGGTATCTAAGAATATATCACGGAACAGGAGCTGATCCGGGTGATCATCCAATCCACGAACGATGTGTCCTCGTAGAGTCGTCCCTTTGGTTCCGCCAACATCCTCCGAGAATCCACCTTGACCACGGCAATCCATGGAGAAGAAGGAATAGCCCAGCGCTGCGTAAGAAAGTTTATCGTTCCAATCACCTGAATTACCGGAGTAGCCATGGAACTGAACAATAGCTGGATGCGGTTCAGTCATGTTCTTCGGACGAATATATTTCGCGTAAATGCGAGCACCTTTAACACCTGTGAAATACAGATCAAAGCAGTCCGCATAAGGTACTTGAAATTCACTTGGTCGAAGCTCGATTTGGGGATCTACCGCCTTCATTTCAGCGATTGCACGCTCCCAGTACGTATCAAAATCTTCAGGTCTTGGATTTCGTCCTTCGTACGTGTGAAGCTTTTCTAATGGATAATCAACTGCAGGCATGTGTCCATCCTCATTTCTATGAATTTAAGCGATCGTATACGAAGTGAAATCGATGACTTCACCATCAATACGTGGACTGATTTCCTTCGTTGGATCGCCGCTTAACAACAATGTTTGATTGGACAGGGAAGTATATGTAATCGTGTTATTTTCACCGTATGTAGGTTGTTTGTCTTTCATCATTTCTGCAAAATGGTGAACATCGCGAATGCTAAGTAGCTCTGCATTGGATTGATCAAGGCATTCGACGACGACTGCATTCGTTCTACCACGACTAGTTACAAAACAACGATCCTCCAGAACTTCACGATGATACGGTTGCTGGATGTATACGGCCATTAAGGCGTTGCCTACCCGTCCAAAAAGTCCACTTGGTGACTCTACCCACTCACCTAGCGGCAAGCACCCTTTGATATAGCCAGGTTGGTCTTCTGGAATGGAATAAGAGGCCATAATTACTTGTTTATGAAAAAGCACTTCTGTGTATTCGCTTTGATGGCGCAAATCTCCTTCTGGCTGCTCCAAATCCGGATGGAAAAAATAAGCATGATTCACACCTTGTACGTGATCTAGCGGGAACGCAATGTCCCAGCGATGCTGTTCGTTGTCGAACTCGCGAATTCGTTCCCACATGCCGCCCATTGCAAAGCTTTCTGTGACGTATACATAACTGTGGAGATGATCATTCTCTTTTTGAGCTTGACCGATTTGTTTAGGAATTTGTCGTTTAATTTCGACGGGTACTGATGACCGATGCAAGGCAGTCTGAATAGTTTGTGCTGGCGCTTCATACGCAAGGAATCCCGCATATTCAGTTCTTGGCATGTGAGCCGGCAGCTTGAAGTCCCCGTATTGCACATAATCGTGCAGCACATTCGTATCCTTCGGCATGTCATGCGGCCATATCCGCGCGTGCGGGCCTATCCAAGCGCCACCCAAGTAGAACGTCGCGCGCTCGCTCCATAAATAGTCCAGCATGCGAGCTAATTCGCTTCGGATGTCTGTATCTTGGATCAACTGCCACGCACAGGTAAAAGCCTGCACCCAATGCCAGAACCATGGCAGTCCACCGTATTCGGTCATCCCATTGGCTGTGACACGTTTGAGTGTCAATTGCAGACTTTCGTAACCATCCTTGATTAAAGCAGCATCTTCATAACGTTGTCCGAAAATCAGCTTCGCAGCCGTATATTTGGCTTCGTGATGACCATAACTTGTTAGCGGTTTCCGATAAAAGTTGCTGTCGTAAATATGACGAAGCGTCTTATCAAATGCCACGCGGAGCGCTTCACTCAACTGCTCTTGATATCGCTGGGCAAAATAAACCATCAAGCTCCCCATGAGCTCAACTGGCAATGTATTCTTCGACGCCTCTTGAGGCGTTGGTCTTAAATTGAGTGGCCAGTGACCATAAGTGCTGCTAGCTGGATCTTGATCTTGTATCTCAAGTAGGTGAATGAAAACACCTTCAGCTTTATCCTTTGCCTCTTTGCGATCGCCTTCGAAGGTGATCGTGGGATCCACAGAAGCAGCGAATAGATAAGATGCGTAATAGAAATTGTCACGCACGTCCCCTTCAAAAAGAAAGCCATTGCTTAGAACTGGCTGTTTATAAGCTGCTTGCGCAATATTCGCAATAATTTCGTCTTGGCGTTGCTGTATCGTAGTCAATTGGTCATCTCCTATTGAGGAACATAGTCAAGTGAAGAACATTTTCGAAGTCCAAAACTTGTGTTGAAACGTTTCACTTCACCAATTTTATATGTTAATAAATGTAGCGTCAATGCGAATTTGAGAGATGTGGGATTGCTAGTGGGTTGGGTTACTTATGAAGCATCAGGGGACTCCCTGTCGACTCCTGACCTTGTGGAAACGGATTAACTGGAAATTGTACAGCTATTTCGATGAAATCTCCCCGAAAAATCGATTTAAATGTAAAGTATGTAGGTAAATATCCCACTTTTTTTCAATCCCGCCAACTCCACTGAAAATAACTACAGAAAATTCATCTATTTGATATTTAAACGGACTTCAGCAACTGGATAAAATCCATCTATCTGCGGTAAGAACATGGCTAGTGTAAGCATCCAGCCGTCTTGAACCTTAGGACAGCTAGTCGTTACTTTCATCATCAATTCCATTTTGAAATTAGAAATCGCCTGCCCATGAAAAAGAGCCTCCGCAATCCCGCGGAGGCCCTTCATCTTATTTCTATCGAATCAGCGAATAAATATCCGTGTACGCATAACCATGTGCCTCTGCTACGGCTTGATATGTGACATGACCTTGTGTCACATTAATCCCCTTGGCGATGGCTTTGTTATCGAGCGCTGCACGCGCGAAGCCTTTGCCCGCGATTTGTAGACCATAGCTGGTCGTCACATTCGTCAACGCCAATGTAGAGGTGCGCGCCACGGCTCCCGGCATATTGGCTACGGCATAATGGATGACTCCATGCTTCACATAGGTTGGCTGATCATGGGTTGTAATGCGGTCGATCGTCTCGATCGATCCGCCCTGATCAATGGCAACGTCGATGATGACACTGCCTGGACTCATCGTTTTCACCATCTCCTCGGTCACGAGCCGTGGTGCGCGAGCGCCAGGAATGAGCACCGCGCCAACTACAAGATCCGCACGGCGTACAACTTCAGCGATGTTGTAGGGATTGGACATGATTGTTTTCACACGGCCGTGAAATTGATCATCCAATTGACGAAGCCGGTCGGCATTCAAGTCAATGATCGTTACGTCAGCACCAAGGCCTATGGCCATTTTTGCAGCATTTGCGCCGACAATACCGCCTCCGATCACGGCTACTTTACCTGGCTCAACACCAGGGACACCGCCTAGCAAAATACCTTTGCCGCCATGAGCCTTCTCTAGAAAATGAGCACCGATCTGCACTGACATGCGTCCAGCCACTTCACTCATCGGTGTCAGGAGCGGCAAGCTCCCATTGTCAAGCTGGATCGTTTCATACGCGATGGCTGTTACATTTTGACTAACAAGGGCATGCGTTAATTCCGCTTCAGGAGCAAGATGCAGATACGTGTACAAAATCAATCCATCATGAAAATAGCCATATTCCTCAGGCAGTGGTTCTTTCACTTTGACGACCATCTCTGACGACCATACCTCCGCTGCGGTTGCAACAATCGTCGCTCCTGCCGCTTCATAATCTTCATCTGTGAACCCAATGCTGTGCCCTGCCAACGTTTCGACCCGTACTTCATGTCCTGCTTGTTTGTATGAAAGCACCGAGCTCGGTGTCATGCCAACGCGAAACTCATTATTTTTAATTTCTCTCGGAACGCCAATAATCATGCCCCATCAACCTCTCTTGAGGACCCCCTAATGAAAGGATCGCTCTCTACTTGTCTCCAAGTATAAGAGAGAATTTGCTACATGCCATTAGACATTTTGTCAAAAAACTACCGCTTTTCTTTTCACAATTTTTTCTCCGGATGAAGGAGCTGATAGGCTCTGATTCCCACTTGCAGTGCCAATCTTTTCTCGGGAAGCATATAATCAGCGCCCAGCAGCTCTTCAATTTTGTCCAATCGATAATAGAGAGATTGTCGTACGATAAAAAGCTGCTGCGCAGCAATTTGCTTCGATCCATCATGGTCGAGATACACTTTAAGCGTTCGCAGCAGCTCGCTGCCTTTTAGGCTATCGTGATCAATGATCGGACCGAGATAGGATCGGATGAATGACGCCAAAATGCCTTTGTCCGCGATATGAAATAACAGTTCAAATACGCCTAACTCATCATAAAACATGACGTTCTTCTGCTGCAGCGTAACTGTTAATGACAACGCTTGGAGTGCCTCCTGATAGCTGCGATGCGCGTTCAAGAAGCTTTGATTAGGTTGCCCAATGCCGATCTTCAACCGTGTCCCCGCGTGATCCTTCATCCCTTGAAGCGAGTCAAGCACATGCTGTAAGCGATCCTTCGCTGGTTTCTTAGGAGCTTTATCGAAGGCAAGGACAACAAGTCTGTTATGTTTTAACGTAATTAAGGGGTGAAATAGCTGCCCCTCAAAAATCGGTCTAGCCGCGAGTGACAAATGCAGACCCGCAGATTCGATCCCATCATCTTCTGCGGTCATACCGTCTTCTTGCTCCTGCTCAAATTCGATCAAAAGAACCTGATACGTTAGTGCATTTAGACGTTTAAATTCGGCACCGATCAGCTCCTTGATCTGCTCCTCCTCTTGAATGCGCATATGAAGCAGATCATCTACCCACAGTGTTTGCGAATACAATTTCCGCTCTTCCATGTACCGTTTCCGCAACAAATCCTGCGCAATAGACAGGGAGGCTGAATCTAGAATTAAATACTCGTATTCCTGTGGCTTGCGATCCAGCACGAGCAGGATGTGTGCCCAGGTTTTGCCCATAGCCCCAACAGGCTGAACAATAACGGATTGACCCTCTACGTCTTCAAAATACAACCCTGCTCCTGTTTCGTCATACCCGCTTTCTGTACTTCTGCTTGCTAGGAAAGCCAGCCATTGCGCTGACTCCCGTTTGCCAAGCGGCGGAGTGAATTTCGGCCCAGCATCGACTGGCACATAAATAACTTGACCCTTCGTGCTGCTCTGCAATAAAGCAAGTACATGCGTGACACCCTGGGAAGACAACGTCATGCGATGAAATTCACGTGATATTTTCTCCAAATCCTGAAGTGCTTTATGATGCTGATTAATAATATGGGCATGGATATCCTGTGTGATATCAATAAATCGAACCGCTTCCGGGAAAATAATGAGCGGGAAATCGTGAGCCTCGGCCGCATCCATCCATGCTTGGGGAACTGAACTTATATAGTGTCCCATCTCAATACAAAGACAGGTTACGTTTCTGTGGATTAGCTGCTCTAGATAGATCATGAACGATTTCGTATCGTTCTTAAATGCGGCACCCGTCGTTAAGATCATCTCGCCACCTTGCAGCAATTGTTCAAACTGAATCACCTCGATAATGTGAACCCAGCGTACCAATCGTCCTAAGCCCATTTTGCCAGCCGCGATATAAGCCTGTTGAAAGGATGGGCGTGCCAATACCTCTTCAACGGTTAATTGATAGTTTTGATGCATGTAAACTCACTTCTCTCTGCTCGTTCTCGATCTATGCTTCACCAAAAGTTATCCACAATATCTGAATCAGAGTATTTGTGGATACGATAAATGAATTACGTTCATAATGGATTCATTTTAAGTGTACACGAAAATCTAAAAAGATTCATATCCCTACGCCAATTTCGTCCGTCTACTTCCAACATGAAAACGCCGCCAGCTCTAAGAACAATGAGCTAGCGGCGTATGATCCATGCGTACAATCAACTTCACCTAATTACAATTCCTGCGAATGTCTGATCCGAAGTACATCTTCATTCGCTTGACAAACCAATTCCGCGAACTCTCCATAGGGCTCGTCAGCAAGATCCAGCAGCCCATAGTTCCCAATCAAACCTTGCGGATTCCCATAGTCGTACATGGCGAACCAATGTGTTCCCACAACAAAGGGCATGCGAGCCGCCTCTTCCACAAAGTTGCGATACATTTCTCCCCTGCGAGCCTGAGACCTGACAATAACATTGCGGGCACCGTTCGTATTGATCAGAAATCCAGCTTCCGCACCTGCACAAAAGCTAAACTCTGTGATCATCATCGGTAATCCGGTTCGCTCATGAATGTGACGCATCCACCGTTCAGGCAGGTTGAAACTATAAAAGTTCAACGTAATGACATCGGCATAGTCCTTCATCACATCAAAAACAACCTCTGGTGTGCTCGTTCCAACCATCCGGTCTCCTAGGTTAAGCCGGTTTGGATCATATCGCTTGAGCGCAGCCGATGTCGTTTGGTAATACACGTCTGCTATCTGACGAAGGAAAGCCATTTTATCCGCTTCCAGCGCTTGCGGATGATCCGCTCGGTAAACCGCAATATGCGCCAAATCTTCAAAGTCCGTATACTCTGCTCCCCATGTCTCATTCAAAACCTCAATCGAGCTGTGGTGTTTCCTCAACATTTCGATCCAAGCCATCTTGCCGTACCCTCTTGCCGGCTGTTCCAAATAGTCGTCAACTAAGCTCGTATCGTTAGCACCGTTGCCAGGGTCATTGTTGCCCCATTGGCCCCCGTGTCCCCACCAATGTATTTCATTATCGGTATAATACCCGATAACACCCGGATCGTTCAATAATGCTTCGCCACGCCCGCTCATAAAGCAATCCAGACAAGCGCGTTCCACAGAAGCATGGAATTTGGGATCGAATACATCAGGGAAACCTGTCCCCCAATCTGTATTCACCTTCGGAGCAAATCTAGACATGCGGATTTCAACCGTTTTCGGCGTACCGTTTCCCCAATAATAGGGTTCATGCCAAGCGCCTAATGTATTGAAGCCGAACTGCTCAACCTGGCTTAGCTTTTCCGTAGCCCATTTGGGAAACCATTCTCGATTTCCGCCATATTTGTGTACCAGATCTGTTTTCAACCAATGTGCCTGATCCACGATCTGATTATGTACACCATTTACACCAACGGAATAAAAGGGTTTGTTTTGTGGCGATATAAACGACCAATTTCCGTTAGATTGCTCTACTTTATAGAATTGACTCATGCTATTCCTCCTATGAACTAATCAATGAGATCGCTTTAATTTCATTGTAGGAGAATCGATTCCGCGTCACAATGAGGGCATGGCACGATATATATCGGAATAGTCGGAAAATGAATCTGACTTAGCGCTCCATTCGTTTTTTGAATTCGGCGGGAGTTAAGCCAAACTGTTCTTTAAATACCTGAGAAAAATGAACACTATTATCGTATCCTACATCGTGTGCAATCTCATAAATTCGCTTATCGGTCCCAAGAAGCAATTCTCTCGCTTTCCCCATTCGGATTTGAATCAAATAGTTCCAAACCGTCGTACCGGTTTCCTGTTTGAATAAATGGGCGAAATGATTCCTGCTAATTGCAACCCGATCCGCAATTTCCTGCAGATTCAGCTTATCCGCATAATGTTCGTTGATGAACGCTTTTACCTCTTCTATCGCCCTGCGGGAAGGTTGGTCCTTAACGGCTTGCGTGACTGCAAAAATCCGCTGTGCCCCTTCCTCCAGACGGCGAACAGCACACAACCGAAAATAGCTGCGCACTTTATCATGTAGAATCGTCTTCTCCCACAGGCCCAAATCCTTGCCCTCTTGAAGCTCGATCTTTACCTTTTCTTTCTTCAGCTCTTCCACAATCATTTCCAACCATGCCATGGAGAGTGGATTTAACAAATAGAATCGGTCCCCTGCTAGACTTTCCAACATATCCAATGTATCCACGACTAGGAGCGGAAGCGTCTCGAGTTGAACGGTCTGAATTTGCAGCACCCATCGTTGCAGCATGTCCTGATGATGAGGAATCGATCGCATGAACAGCATGGCGGCTTCTGCTCGCCGCTGCGAGGACACCTCACCAATTGCTCTGGCAAGTGCTCCATTCAACTGTTCCTGGTCCACAGGCTTGATAATATAATCGATGGCACCGAGCTGCATGCTCGTTTTGGCAAATTCAAATTCATCATAGCTGGAAACGACCACAGAAATCATCCACGGATATCTCTCGTTGACCTTCGCAATCAGATCCAGTCCGCCCATCAGCGGCATTTTGACATCCGTCACGCAGATATCCGCGTAATGTTCCTCCAGCCATTCCAGAGCCTTCACACCGTTGGCTGCCAAGCCAGAAACAACGGTTTCCTCGCTGAATTGCTCGATTTTACTAGTTAAACTCGACCGTATAAGGTGCTCGTCATCTGCGATAAGTACACGGAACATTTCAGCTATCGCTCCTTTGGGCTGTTGAATCTATGGGGAATCCTTACAGTGACCTTAACGCCTCCAAGACGGCTTCCTTTATCAATTGCCACACCTACACCATTCATCTGGTAAAAGGCTTGCAAACGGAAGTGAACGTTTAAGAGACCGACATTCGTTAGCGATGCGTACTCTTCTTGCGATGGCGTCACCTTAAGCAGTCGAATACGGAAAGCTTCCAGCTTCTCTTCGTCATAGTTTTTACCATTATCCTCAAAAATGATCGAGATGAAGTCACCGTCCCGCTGCGCTGATACCTCCAAATGCGTCGGCTCACCAGTGGTTTCAATGCCGTGTTTGATCGCATTCTCCGCAATTGGCTGAAGAATAACCTTTAAACAGAGTACCTCTCGGCAGTCTTCTGGTATGTGAATCTGGTAGCTGACTTCCTCTCCAAAACGGATCCGGCTTATATTCATATAATGATTGACATGCGCAATTTCATCCTCCAACTTCACAAGCATATCCTGGTAGTTGGATGTGTATCTAAGCATGCGGGATAACGAGATGGAGGTCTTCTCGATGTCCGAATGTCCAGCTAAATGAGCCATAGAATTAATAGACTCTAGTGAATTATATAAAAAATGAGAGCGAATCTGGGACTGCATCGCAGAAAATACAGCTCGTTGCTGCATCAACTGTGTCTCCGTCAACTGTAGGATCGAGTCTTCGAGTTCATTCAACATCCGATTGAAGGAATGGCTTAAATCCGACACTTCGTCCGTACCTTCAATATGAATGCGATCCCTGAAATTCCCATACTGAGCCCGCTTCATATGGGACCTGAGTTTGGACAAACGGCTTGTAATCGAAGTGGCAACCAACGTGACAAGAATGATTGCAAGTATAATTCCCGTCGATGCGATCCCGATCGTGACGTTACGAACCCTGTTGATGCTGGACGTAATATCTTGATTGGAAAGAATCGCGACCGTTTTCCAACCGGTGTAAGGGATCGTATCGAATACAATCAGCTGTTGTGTTTCTTTCCGAAGGTAAGTACCGCTTTGAGCAGTCAATTGTTCGGTAATATCAGGTTCCAGAACGCTGCCCACTTTCGATTGATCCTGGTGAACCAAGATGGTTCCATCAGGTTTGGCAATGAGACCTATGCCTTTATCCCCAAGCTGCATCTGGTTGAGAATGGTTTGCACTGGTTCCAGTGAAATATCCATCTTCAGGAACCCTTTGGCCTCAGGCTCACCAAATTGTCCAGCCATCGACAAGAGGAGTACTTGCTCCGGATTATTTTTATAATTTACGTATGCGGTACTTTGAACGACACGATGATGGACCTTCTCGAGCCGACCGACTTCACTCAACCATGGCTCGTTGGCCATCGAATAATCCTTGGATAACCCAAAAGTGAGTGCATAATTAAATTCGCCGCCCTTATCCGATAGCATGGATATAGACATAATCTCAGGCTGGCGCACTAGAAAAGACCGCAAGTAATTACGCTCCAAAGAATGAAAACCGGAAATGAGCTCGAAGCGATCCGCTGGATCAACTTTAAGCCACTCCGTGAACTCATTGCTTGTTCCAAGAACCAGAAGTCCACGTTCATATTCCATGTACTGCCGGTTCAGATTGAGATTGGCTTGGCGCAAGATCTGCTCGCTGAAATGTGAAACGTCCTGCCGTATGGTCCGAGACGTATCGTAATAGCTGAAAAACCCGATCATCGACACCATTGACACAATGATAACGATGAGCAGGCTAACCAGCTTCCATTTTAAGGAGGCATGTATTTTCTTCCACACTTCTGCGTCTGCACCCCCATATAGGTGAAGAAGAACAACCCTCTCCCGGGAAACCCGATCGAGGGTTGCTTTCCAAACCCAATGACCTATTTTTTCCTATTTTTATTGTACCAGTCTGTACGCTCCTTGACCATCTGATCCCCGCCCTGCTTGCGCCAGGTTTTCACGAATTCGTCAAAGTGTTCAACAGGTGCTTTGCCAAGTACAATTTTGCTGCCTTCTTCAAGGAACATCGTATCGATGTTATACGTGTTTTTGGCTGCTGGCATACCTACAGCCTCATTCTTAAACCCTTCTTTATCGCCTACAGCCCATGCAGCCTTCAACTTGGCGAAAGCAGCAGGATTGCTCAGCTTGGCTTCCTCTACCGCTGGATTCGTACCATGAATCTTGAAGATCACGTTAAACGCTTTATTTTTCTCCATCTTCGCTGTGTCAACTACGATCTTGCCGTTTTCCTTTTTATACGAATCTCCTTCTTGCCCCAAATCGGTGAACATCTGGCCTTCTTCGCTCATCAGCCAATCAAAATACTTGATGACTGCTTCCGGATTTTTGGTACTCTTCATGATGATGTACGTTTTGGCAACCGGGCTCCAGCGGGTGCCCAGAGGACCGTCATAACCTGTACCTCGCGGAGTCGGAATAGCGACGACATTCGGTTTTTCGTTAGGAATCGTTTTGTCTAAATCCGCTTGCCATTGCCATGCCAGTTGTTGGGTGTGCGACCACATGCCGACCAACCCGGATTTGATTTTCTGTTCCCAAACAGTTCTGGAATTCGTCAGAAACTCAGAATCCATTACTTTTTCATCCACCATCGATTTGATAAATCCAAGTGATTGCTTCATATTAGGATGAATATTCTGGATGATCACTTCGTTGTTGTAATACACTTCCGTATAGGAGTTATTGACACCCCACATCCCGAAGATATTGTCGCCCCAAGTGAATTTCTCCCGCATGGAGAATGGGATCTCATCCTTCTTGCCGTTTCCGTTCGGGTCTTTATCCCGGAATGCTTTCAGCACAGTCATCAATTCTTCCGAAGTTTTCGGAGCCTGCAGTCCTAGCTTATCCAACCAGTCTTGACGCACGTACAGCGTTGAATTCGAATTACTGGAAGGCTGCGGAATGGCTAGAATTTTACCGTTAACAGATACTGCATCCCATGCAGCTTGGGGAATATTCTTCTTCAAGTTAGGACCAAATTTATCGATCAGATCGTTCAGTTCAAGAACCTTGCCTGCGGCAATCAGGTCGGCTTCAGGACCAGACCAGGATTGATAGACATCTGGGAAATCGCCGGATGCAAATTTCAATTTAAGCTGGTCTTCATACTGCGAATGAGGTAGGGATACCAAGTCCACATCCGTGTTCGTTTTCTTCTCCATGAAGAGAATGTTGGGATCATTCGCATCCAATGGAGGAAGTGACTGATCGGAAGCAAACATCCTGATTTTAACCGGTGCCGCTGGTGTTGCGGTAGGTGCTTGCGTTGCTTCTGCCGTTTTAGTTGCTGCTGGCGTGCTGACCGTATTCTCTTCCCTGTTTCCACAGCCTGCAGCTAGTAGCGAGAAAGCGGACAAAATAAATGCTGTTTGCTTGAACCCTTTTCTCATATAAACCTTCCTCTCAGATCTTGTTTATAAATCAAAGCGTGTTATTCTTTGATCGAACCGATGAGTGCACCCTTGATAAAGTGCTTCTGGATGAAAGGGTAAACCAAAAGGATCGGAACTGTCGCGACTAGAATTGTAGCCATCTGCAGACCTTGGGGTGAAAGAACGACGTTGGATTCAACTAGCGATGCCATTTCCTCGTTCATGTTGAACTGTGCAATCAAATTGTAAAGATACAGCTGCAACGGCCTCTGTTTGAAATCGTTAATGTACAGAAGAGCGGAAAAGTAATTATTCCAATGACTGACGGCATAAAAGAGAATTAAAGTCACCATGATTGGGGTTGATAAGGGAACTGCAATTCGCCACAAAATGGAGAACTCCTTCATCCCATCTACACGGGCTGCCTCGAACAGTTCCTCTGGCAGCGACCGGAAGAATGTCAGGCATATGAACATATTGAAGGCCGAAATCGCACCAGGAATAATTAAAGCCCATACCGTATTCAGCAAGTGAAGATTTTTTACAATTAAGTATGTCGGAATCATTGGCGCTTGGAAGATCATCGTGAACACAATCAGCAACAAAATGATATTTTTTCCTTTAAGACCCTGCTTAGCGAGCGGATATGCCGTTACGACTGTCATGAACATATTGACCACCGTTCCGACAACGACGATGAATAGGGTGATGCCAAATGATCTCCAGAACACTTTATTTTCCATCACAACTTGATAATTCGTAACATTTAAACCTTTGGGCCAAAAAGTGACCTCCCCCCGGATCAGCGCCTCTGGCGAACTAAGCGAGCTTGCGATGATATAGAGGAAGGGCAGCATAACCGCAGCGCACGCAATGAGCAGTACGATGTAGTTAAGCGCATCGAAGACTTTTTCTCCGAATGTGAGACGATAGCGCATCGCTTGTTCCTCCTCTCTTAGAATAAACGCTCGCCTGTCGTGCTGCGACTGATTCGGTTAGCAACAATCAATAGTACGAACCCGACAATTGACTTAAACAAACCAATCGCCGTTGTCATGCTGTATTCACCTTTGAGAATGCCTTCCCGATAAGCGTACGTATCGATAATGTCCCCAACTTCATATGTAATGGGACTCAGGAAGACATAGATTTGCTCGACGCCCAGATCGAGGGTATGCCCGATTTTCAATAGCAGAAGCAGCATGATCGCCGGCATCATACCCGGAAGCGTTACATGCAGGAGCTGTCTCCAGCGACTAGCTCCATCGATTCGAGCAGCTTCGTACAACGAAGGATTGATTCCAGCAATAGCTGCTAGGAAAACAATTGCGCTCCACCCCGCTTCCTTCCACATGCCAGAGCTGACAACTATCGTACGGAACCAACTCGGCTCTTGCAGGAAAAAGATGGGCTCGTAACCGAAGGCCTTTACCATGTGATTAATAAGTCCGATCTGGGGGGACAGGAGCATGTAACCGAAGCCCGCAATAATGATCCACGATAGAAAATGAGGCAGATAAACGATGGTCTGTATGGTTCGGCGCATCGCCATGCTTCTGATCTCATTCAAGAGAATGGCAAGTATGATGGGAGCAGGAAAAGCAAAGATCAGTTGATAAAAGCTAATGGCCAACGTATTCCATAACAGCCGTCGGAAGTGTACAAACTCGAAAAACTGTTGAAACCATTTGAAGCCTACCCATTCGCTTTGCAAAAAGCCCCCATACAAGTTGTACTCTTGAAACGCTATAATGCTTCCTAATAAAGGAACATACTTGAATACTAAAAAGTATAAAATACCTGGCGCCAACATCGCATAAAACGGCCAAAAACGCCTCATATAACGAAATGTTGGGGTTCCGGCAAGTCGCGTGTGCTTATTCTGAAGCGCCGCATCCTTCGCACTTGTCGGTGCAGTACTCATGAAGTTCGCCTCCCTCTTTTCTAAGATGTACCTTGATGTCTTCTTACTTAAATTGTAAGTGAAGCGTTTACACGAAACAATAAGGGGATCAACCGAAAAGCATAGGAATCGTCTTAGGTTGTTGAAAACCTTATTGCTGAACATACAGTACCATCACATCTTGGGGGTTCAGTACGACCACTCCACTGACAGCTCTGTCCGTCAATGCATCGGTATATGTGGTATCAAGGTTAACGGTTACTACCTCTTCCGTATGGTTGATGACAAAGAGAATTTTCCTTCCGCTATCGTCAGTTCCAACTCTGACCATAGCTTCGACGCCTTCAGGTAATCCGAACAAGATCGGGGTAATGCCCGCTTCACTGCAACCGGGCATCTGTTTCCCAACGTTCTTCTAACCAATGCTCCGGATAATAACATGCACCGAAATACATAGGCTTTTCTCCTCCTAAATCTTGCGGGTTGTTCCGTCTTCATCCAGACGGTAAACTTGTAAATTCGCGTATTCGGCGATTAAAGGCGCCATTTGACGAAAACCAATTTTGCCACTACCCAGAATGGGACCGAATGTCCTGCCATCGTCCTCCCACTCCAATATAGGCAGTTCGTTAATTGCAAAATGGACCTTAGCCCCCTGCTTCCTAAGCATCAGATGATAGGGCGGCATACAATCCTCCACATTCGGGATCGGATCGGCTCCTTGGGCCACTAAATGAAAGCCGGAGCTTTTCCTCAGGTTGCTGATATGAAAGCTTCTTTCTTCAGGGTACCTTCGTCGGAAATACGCGATATGCAGCGTGCGGATGTCTCCATGGGTATACTGCTCATATTGTCCGTACCTTTCGTTCAGAATGGGGTCGAACAAATCTTCACCCTTCATTCCGGCTGCAGCAAAAAACATCATACTCAGCCCCGGCTCCTTGACTGGCCAGAAATCCCACTCTACCTGAATGTCTCCAGGAAATTCCTCCGGGCACCAGAATACATAGTTGGCCATTTGCCCCAAGTTTGGGTCAAGAGCGTTCTCCATCCGCATCCTGCCGTTTGGAAATGAGATTTTGGCCTGTCCCTCTAACTTGAAGCCCCGAATATCCTCAATCGATGCCAGCTTGTTTTCGTAGATTAGCGTTCGCTTTTCTTTCGTCATTGTCTTTATTCCCCTTTCAAGAATGTCTCCTACTAATAATAGACGTTCACTTATCTTTTTTCTATGTCCGTTGCCTGCACCCAACAATGAGGAGATCTTCCGAATTGCATAGGATAGCATGATTTTATTACAAAACAAGCCGTTCTGAATATGCAGAACGGCTTGATCTTACATGGAGGCAGTATTTTCCCAGCTCATTAAGGCAGAAGGCCCATTCCCTGGTAAGGCGATGTCGGATCCAGTCTGAAATCATTCTTCATCGGTGTCAGAAGACTCCATGTGGTAGGATTCGTGGCAGGATTTTTACCCGTATGGGTCCCCGCTTCTATGTTTTGGTACAGATTGCCTGTCGGGAAATCATACACATAATCACCATAATTAAAATAGATCGGAACCGCGTATAAATCCGAATAGTCATCCCATCTCTCTACCAAGCTCCAGTCAAAAGTGGAAGTGAAAGGCGTTACATCCTTGAATTTAATCGGAGCCAAGTTTGTTACTGTGGTATTGCCCGATGCGGAAATATTACCTACGGTCCCGTTGTTTCCAAAATACTTGACCTCCATCTCGCGTATTGTTCGTGAAGACCATCGGATTGTGCGTATTGTCAGAAACATAGAACATTTTGTTCGAATTCACATGTCCGCCAGGAATTTCATCGTAATGGAAATTGATTTGTCGAATCACATTATTTTCAAACCTGAATTTAGATGCATAATTGGAAGGCGTATCATGAATATAGGCAAGAATATCTCTGCTATGGGAGAAGTAATTATCATGCATCACCACTTCATCCGTAGGATCCGGCGTCTCTCCGGGAGCCGCAGAAAATCTTAACGTAAAGAGTGTGCTCGCCGTACCGATGAATACGTTGTTATAAATCTCAGCACTGCCTGTTCTTTGCCCATACTGGAACGTACCGTCCTGCCATTGTTGGAACGGATCTTTCCAATCCAACGCGTTCATGATGACAACGTTATTATAGACCTTCACGCCATCACCCATATTGGTCAGCTGTATGCCTTCTGTCCCCGCCCTCAATACCCTGTTATTATAGATTTCCAGATTGGTAAAAATATGCTGCTTGCTGATATCACTGCTGGTATTACCGATGTACATGCCTTCCGATTCCGAATCGTGGATGTACATATCATGGATTTTAACGCCATCCATAGTGGCAGTCGGAACACCGTCCGTTTTAATCAATAGGCCAGCGAAACCGGCATTGGCGACCTCTATATGCGATAGCTCAAAGTTCGTAGCATTCTTGCTTACGCTGATGCCGTTGGAAGTGTTGCGGCCAACTTCTATCCCATATTGGCCATCTGAAGTCGAATAATTTCCATTCAGATGCCCTTGGAAATTGATATTTCCGGTTTTGAGCGCATTGTCATATTTGCCCGTTAATATCCAGTGCTTACCACCTTCGATCGATAAGGTATACGAGTACGTGCCGCTGACTTTGACCTGCCCGCCATAGTTGCTGATAATCAGAGGATTGCTGGCAGTTCGTTGCGGAAGATTACCAAGTTTCATGTATTGATAATTACCGGCAGGAATGTACAAACGTTCAAGTGTTTGCCAATTCACATTCGGGAATGAAGCTTGCAAATCAATATAATAGATAGAGGTTGCTCCTTGAACGGGCAATATCAGTTGACTGTATTGTGAAATAGCAATCTCGAGAGTTCCGAATACACCCGATCCATCTTGTGCAGTTGCCTTTATCGTTACATTCCCGTCCGATACCGCTGTGAGTAAGCCGCTTGCATTAATGGTAGCGCTGCCAGTTCCATTGACAACCGACCAGGTAACATTCTTATTTGTCGCATTGTAAGGCTGTACAGCAGCTGACATCTGCAGCGTACTTCCCGTTAATATACTGGTTGCTCCACTGGCTCCCGTAACCGTTATTCCACTAACAGGGTGATTTAACGAGTCCTGGATTCCGTTTCCATTTTCGTCGATCCACCCGACAATTGCGTATTCATTAGCCCTGTTGGTCATCGTAAGAGGACTGCGGGCTAACAAGTATCTGGCTTTTGGTGCCACAGGGTTGCTGCTGACATCATTATCTTTTATCCATGGTGTGGTCGATCCTGTAGAAAGGTTTTGCGCACTGTTGAAGTTGATCCGAGTTTCCGCAAAACCATTGTCATTTGTAGTATCCGTATCATCATCCCACCAAAGTGATGCATAAGGGGTCTGATTCCCTGTGCTTGAGGCTCTGTACTTGGTCCACGTTGAAGTTATCCTTACCTTGCTCCAGTCTGATCCAAAATCAATATAACCGACCCTGTCTGCGTATGCTGGCGCATCTATGCCTGTTACGCCTCCCGTAGGATCCCCAGTTAACGGACTGAGAGTCGGCTGTCCATCAAAAGATCTGTCCATTGGGAAAAACTGACTTCCGCTCGCCTGCCCAGCTAAGGGAGGGGTAATGACTTTGATGGACTCTTCAAAAAGATATCCGACAATAGCATACTCACTTGCTCTGTTTGTCATGTTGATCGGAGAGCGGAGCATCATATACCGTCCCAAAGGCTCAACAGGACTGCTGCTGACATCATTGTCCCGTATCCAAGGAGTTGTCGTTCCTGTGTTGGGAAGACCTTGTACGCTGTTGAAGTTAATGCGAGTTTCTGTTAGGCCACTATCATTCGTCATGTCGATATCATTGTCCCACCATATTTCGGTGTAAGGAGTCATATCGCCGGTACTTGATGCTCTGTACTTCGTCCAAGTTGAAGTGATTCGTACATTCGCCCAATTCGGTCCTAGATCCAGATAACCAACCCGGCTTGTGGAGTAAGCAGGCGCATTGTTCGTTCCCGCACCGCCTACTGGCACTCCGGTAGAATCGAGAGCGATATCAGGACTGTCAAAGGCATAATCCAACGGGAAAAATAAGCTGCCCGTCGCCGCACCAGCAGCAGCAGGCTTAATAATCTGCTGTTCACCGCTTGCCATTGCAGCGCTTCCAACAAGCAATAACGCAAGCAACATCATGAAACCGATCAACATACTCGTGACCATTCTTTTCATCCACTACTTACCTCCTCATCGTGATTCTATGTATACATAACCGCATAAGCGTGTCATGCCGCGCAAATCAGGGGGGATTTCTCCGACGGATGGCCTAACTCACTCCAACTCATGCCCCCAAAGCTTGCCAGAACCTTTGGACTTTCTCCACACATCTCGCCAACGGTGAACGTCGCTCGCCGTAATAACCGGCATATTTTGACGCAATGATCTCTGCGGAATCGCTGGAAACGGTTTGTGCGGCTCACTTTGGTACCAGTAGGCCACACTGGCGATATCTAATGTCAGTACATTGGCATGCCCATGCTCAATACTAGACCGGAGCGATTTGCGGAAATGAATGGCATCTTCCAACAAGAAGCGGTAACAGTGGGTCCGTCCCATGAAGCCGAGCTTATCAGGTACTCGGGCGTACCCGAAGTAAGGATGGGCATACAACTCGTTCGGGCACCAAGAAGAATTGAAGAAATCCTCCGTACCTGTGCCATGAAGGGATCCCGGCCAGGGTTCACCATCCACCATAAACATGTCGTCGCCTTCTCCATACCACATCGGTCCTGGACTATCGACATAGTAATTAACGCCGACAAAATGCCCACGTCCCTCAATTTCTGCAAACAAATAATTGCCTTCATCCGTTTGATTTTTCGGTGGTTCACCCATAAGTCCCCACTCGTTCTCTTGCTCGCCTGACGGTTCGGTTATTTCCCGATTCCACCAGGCGTGAAATCGTCCTGCATCATCCGGTATCGAAGCATGCTGCTCATAATCGATGTAATAATAAAAAGAAGGAACATCAAACTCTGAATCGTTCTCTATTGTGATTTTTGCGCCTTGGGCGAATGGCATGGGGAAGTAGCAATTCAATCCTTTTCCTCCCTTAGGAGCCGCAGCTATTGGTAAGGAGATAAATGGATAATTCTCACCCCAACCCTGCCCGAAGAAATCTCCGATCGGACTTTGTACGCTTGGTTCCGATTCCCCGTCCCAATACATGCGCACAATCAGATTGCGATTGTACATAGGATCCTTCGCATTGATTGTGATCCAGATATGCTTGATGATCCCCGCATTTTGAAGATGGGCAAGCACCGCCGTTTCCCCAGCTTTAATACTGATATAATCGTCATTTCCTCCCGATCGGTCGTAGCTCGAAACTCGAAGTGTTCGGCAATCCTGAAATCGATACAATTCATCCAATAAGCCCATTAAGATCTCTCCTTGGTTTAGTGGTCTTAGGGAAGTTGCCCCTGCTTCATAATTCTAATTGTATGGGTGGTCTGAGAATCAAACAATGAGGCAATCTCCCGATTTGCATAGACATCGAACGGTACTTCATCATTCACGCACCTCGCCCAAGTAGAGGAACCTGGTTCCCTTTCGCAGCACCGATGTCCCCTGCTAGAGCGTTATGCTGTTAAAAAAAGCACGTACCCATCCCATCGGGACGAGTACGTGCTTTGTATTTATTCATATAACGCTTTATCTATGGCAACCGTCTGACCCGACCAAACTTGCTGTGAGGTCCACGGTACATCCGCACCTTGCCAGAACTCATCATTCGCTGCCAAGCCCAGCGGTAGAAAGACTGCAGAGCATAAGTATAAGCTACCTGTTGAGATGTACGGCTCGCCAATTTCTGGCTGATGTCCGCATAGTCCAATCTGCAGCCAACCGCCTTCATCGAAGGTGCCTGGTGCTTCAATCAATCTGCGAATGACAGCAGTTAAAGCTCCGCGTACTTGAGCCGGTTGAACGCCGACAGGCAGCTCGCGCCGCTGTGCGGTCTGCGCTAGCGATTGGAAAGCTCCGAAGCGATAAGCTAACGAACGCCCAATCGCTGGGAATGTGCCTTCTGGCGAAATCATGCGCTCCTGAACCGCCGCATATCGCTGCGCGCGCTTCAGGATATTCTCACGCATTTTGCCCCAATCGGCATAATACGTTTGCACATGCTCAATGATATCCACCATCATCGGCTGAATAACGAAGCTGTTGTAGTAATCCGCATGATAATCCACGCCATCACCATACATGCCGTCGCCTAGATACCATTGTTCATGCTGCTTTAGTGCAAAATCAACACGCATATGATCCCAGTCCTCGCCCATAGCACCAAGCGCGGTTTCCGTCATCGCCGCGAAAAGCAGCCAGTTATTGAAGCCTGGCTTGCGAGTGCGTGATGATTTCATCGCGGCAGCGAGATTCTTTTGAACGCGAGGGTCCAAGCTATGCCAAAGCGTATTCGGCGCACGTAAAATAGCATGCGCTAAGAATGCGGTATCTACGATTGGCTGCATCCCCTGAGCAAAGTTCAAGAAATCCGGTGATTCCGGATCCGTTGCCGCATCCATCGCTTCTCGAACGAGATTACCGTACGCCTGACGAAGCTGTTCCTCCTCGGCATCTAATGCTGGTGTCTCTAACCAAGGTGCCATCCCGACGAGGGTACGACCGAACGCTTCGAGATGCGTGAACGCGCGTTGCTCTTCTCTTTTACATTCAACTGGCATGGTGGCTCTAAGTTGTCTACTTGCTAGCGCCCGAAGGACAGGCTCAGCGATGCGAAGCATCGTCTGAATCCAATAGGCGCGATCTGTTGCCACAGCCGGTTGTGAATTACTCATACCAATACCCCTTGAATCCTTTTTCTAGACGAAGCAGAGCTTCTAAGTAATAGTAGTCACCCCAAATGACATAATCATCCGGTGCAGCCCCGCCGCGAACACTGTATGAACCGCGCTCAAGGAAACCTTGTGCATCCGGCTTGCCAATTGTAGCGTAGGATTTCACCAATCCAGCCATCGAGCGCTGAACGCCATTTTCCAAAAACGCACGATCAGGATCATCTGCTGCCAAATGCTCAAGAATCTCCAAAGCCCCTGCTGAAGCAATCGCAGAAGCAGAACTATCACGCTTCGTCTCGGCATTAATTGGTGCATTGAAATCCCAATATACAACATCATCTTCAGGTAAACGTTCAAAGAAATAACGCGCTAAACGTTTGGCTGTCTCTAAGTATAATGGATTTTTCGTATAGTGGTATGAAAGCGCAAAGCCGTAAATTCCCCACGCCTGTCCTCTTGTCCAAGTAGATCCATCTTGATAACCTTGATGCGTTCCACCGCGAAGTGGTTCCCCTGTTTCTTGATCGAAGTAGAACGTGTGGTAGGAGGAATCATCCCCACGAACCAAATAACGGCGTGACAAATCAGCATGGATGACTGCTACTTCTTTATATTTCGTATCTCCGGTCTGTTCATATGCCCAATAAAGCAACGGTAGGTTTAATAGGCAATCGATAATAATCCGTCCGCCATTATGCTCGTCACCCTCAGGTCCCCAAGCTTGAATGTACTGGCCCTTCGGTCTCCAACGCTTCATCAAAACATCAGCAGCTTGCAAAGTAAGTTGCTTCGCATTCTCATCTTTCTCAAGAATCCACTGCGCCTTCGAAGAAAGGGAATATAGGAAGCCAATATCATGGTGATCCAATCCAACGTTATTTTCAAGTCTTTGTTTAAAGCTCGCTACCGTTTTCTGTGCAGCCTTTTGGAATACTTTGTCACCGCTATACTGGTAGCTCAGCCACAAAATCCCTGACCAGAAGCCATCCGTCCAATCGGTATTCGGATTCAAATGATAAATATCGTTCTCACTGACATGAGGGAACTGATCCCCGAAACGCTCAATATTCACTTTCGTCTTCTGCAAAGCATCCTCAATAGCTTGTTTCCACATGATAGAATCACTCCGTATCCCTTGTTATAGGTTGCTCAGTACCTGCTTCAAATTCACGAGCGTGTTAAACGTTTAACACTTACATTTAGATTAAATTGAAACGTTTAACCTGTCAAGCAAAATTAATGATTTTCACGTCATTTTTGGACAAGAGCGTTGATGCCCAAATACTATCGATCGGTGAAGTGAATCAGTGAGGTGCTTTATTTTTAAAAATAGGCTTAACCCACTAAAAAAAAATAGAACCAACGTCGATTTTCTTACGTAATACTATTCATGCATGACATTCTTTCAGGGTTAGGGAGGTTTCTTGCTTATGACAATGACATTAGCTTTTCACTTTAACACTTCAATACGGGATGCTATCTCTGAGATCATCTGGTATCTAAGAAAGAAACGTAGAATTTAATCCTAGCACCATGCCCTAAAAAACATAGAAGAAAGAACAAAGCCTATGGCTTTCCTTTAACGGAGAGACATAGGCTTTGTTCTATTTGAACTTTTATAAGGCTGCGCCTTTTCCACCATCAATATTCACAGAGGTCCCCGTTACGTAGGATGCTGCATCTGAGGCTAAAAAGGTAATCACATTCGCCGCTTCCTCTGCATTACCAATACGGCCTAATGGAATATCATGCCGCGGATCACTTGCGAACTCCTCCCAAGTAAGCTCTGGAGCATGCTTTTTCCAAACCTTCTCGATTTGGTCACTGCGAATAGTTCCAATACATACGGTATTGACCCGAATCTGTGCCGATCCCAAATCTTTGCTCATCGCATTCGTTAAAGCCAAACCAGCTGCTCTGCTAACCGATGTAGGAAGCGATGAGGCTGGAGGTGTTTTGGCAGCGGATGTTGTAACATTCACGATTGAGCCGCCGCCTGCTTCTCGCATATGTGGAATCGCAAATTGCGAGCAATGGATAGCCCCGAATAATTTCAACTCCAAATCTTGGCGCCACACAGCCGAACCTACTTGTTCAAAAGGTGCAGCAGCGGAAGTCCCAGCATTATTCACAAGAATATGTAAACCGCCAAAACGTCGAACCGTCTCTTCAATTGCTCTCTGACAATCAGCTTCCGATGTCACATCCGCCCCTATCGTGAGAACTTCGCCTTCGGTTAGATTGGCAATTTGGATTGCAGCTTCCTGAAGCTGCTCTACATTTCGCGCAAGTATAGCCACTTTCGCCCCTTCGCGGGACAAAGAAATGGCGGTAGCAAGTCCAATCCCTTTGCTTCCCCCGGTGATTAAAGCCACCTTATTTTGCAAGCCTAATTGCATATGGTTCGCTTCCTTTCCCTCAATAACAAAATAATAGCAATCTATTGATAAGCATACGCCATCACTGCGCCATTTTTCAAATATCATCTAAATTAAAAGTAAAGAAAAACCATCAGGACGTATCATCCTCATGGTTTTCCATTACCATTTCTATTGGTTTAAATAAACAGCTTTGCCCGTACGAGCGGACTCATAAATAGCTTCAAGAATTTGCGATACAACGTAAGCTTGCTCAGGCGTAACAACCGGATCAATATCTTGATCAATCGCGTTGATCCAAGTACGCATTTCTACATCAGCTGCGCTTTCGCTTTTACCATCGTAGAAAGCAACTCCGCCTGCTTTCAAATCAACCTCGGTTGTGTAAAGACGACTGTGCTTCTCACCATTGATGCGAAGGCCGCCTTTCATATCCGCTCCACCTTCAGTCCCGCTCAACGAGCATTTCGCTTCGTCTACTTCAAGTGTGTTTAACGCCCAGCTGGATTCAAGAATAATCGTTGCACCATTCTCCATCACGATCATCCCGAAAGCGGAATCCTCTACCGTAAACTTGCTAGGATCCCAAGGTCCCCAAGCGTTAGCAGCGTTTTCTTTGTGGGACAATTCATGGTAGGACGTACCCAATACAACCTTCGGCTTATAGTTGTCCATCATCCAAAGCGTAAGATCAAGTGCATGTGTACCGATATCGATTAACGGACCGCCACCTTGCTTCTCTTCGTCAAGGAATACACCCCATGTCGGTACAGCACGACGACGAATGGCATGTGCCTTAGCAAAATAAATGTGACCAAGCTCACCATCAGCACATACGTTTTTCAAATGCTGACTATCCGGACGGAAACGGTTGTTATAACCAATGGTCAACTTTTTGCCAGTGCGTTTCGCTGTTTCAACCATGCGCTTCGCATCTTCAGCTGTTTTGGCCATCGGCTTCTCACACATAACATGCTTGCCAGCTTCAAGAGCTGCAATTGAAATCTCCGCATGTGAAATATTCGGTGTCAATACATGCACGATATCAATCGTAGCATCTTGCAATACTTCTCTATAATCTTCGCAAACGAGCGCGCCTTCAATCCCATATTTCGCTGCAGCTGTTGCTGCACTCTCTTGGATGATGTCACAAAATGCGACTAATTCAACATTTGACAACTTGCTCAAACTAGGCAAATGCTTACCATTTGCAATTCCACCGCAACCAATAATACCAATACGATACTTACGTGACATGTGAAGACCTCCAGTAGGTTTTTTCCTTGCATGCAAATATATGATATCTAGACAACTTTCTTAAATGTAGCACATGAAAACGCTTATTTTAAGTCTAACATTCGGACAATGACACTCAGAAATTGCGACACGTCATGGGGATACTGATTGTGGACATCAGATACGGAGCTGTGATGTGGACATGTGAGGTGGATGCTGGATCTCAGCGCTCCCATCCAGCCTTTTTCCGCTGCACTAAACAAATTAATGGATTTTAGGTAGTTAATTTTACTGCTTCTCCCCATCTGGGAGCATTAGATGGATTTCCTACTGCTAATTTCCGCAATAATCCACCAAAACGGCCAATCTCCCTGATATTAGCTGTATTTTTTCCATCTATTCGTTAAATCTTGGATAAAACGCCAATTTTAACAGTAATTTTTTTACAGTTATTTAAAAGCTAGCTACTCAAACGAGCACACTACTCCTGCTACTACTCTTACTCTTACTCTTACTCTTACTCCTACTCCACTCAAACCAATTTCTACTGCAACCAGCTTGTCACACATCATCTCAACCTATTAATCAAGGGTGAAAGCTCCGCTTCCCCCAGACCTCAAACACGACAAAAAAACCAGGAGGAAATTTCTCCTGGCACATACTTGACTTCCCTAACTACCGCCTGCCCGCTTCTGAGCATCCTCCAAATAACTTCGATACAGCCCCTCATTCGGTTGTTCCTGCGTTAAATTCTCGTAGTAGCGAGCAACTTTTTGGAAATAGTAGGCATGCACATCACTTGTCGGCACAAGCCGGTAGGGATCCCAGCGATACGTTTCTACCTGGTAAGCTTGACCTTGCTCCTGCGTCCATAGGGCAATTTCACATAAGCCATCTGGACCATTCCGCGTCGGCATATCTTCGATTTCCAAATGAGAATAGGTCGTACCAGGTGGAATTACACGCTGAAAACCTGTTTGCGTCCATTGAATAATATCCAGTTCTGCTATCGGTTCATCCGCCCGCTCCCAACCAATCAGGACATCCCAGCCTTCTTTGCGTGAAACTGGCGCTGAAGCAAAGTCCTTCACAGCAAGATCTCTTCCTGTTGATGCCGACCCGATTGGAAACCAATTACCGGAGTACTCTTTCAAGGAAAACAAATATTGATGGTCTAAATATCTATATAGGGCTGTGATTTCCGGAAACCCATCACCATCCACATCGGCGTATAGAATCGCCGCGGGATCTCCCTCCTGCTTCAGCACGACAATCTCGGCCTCTTCAGGTATGCAACTGCGGACGACGGAAAGAAAATCAATTGAAGACAAGCTCATGTTATCCCTCTTTTCGCATCTTCTCAACACAAGTATATGCAGGGGGGAACTTGGCACATGTATTTGATGATATTCCTAGTTCCGTTGTTCTTTAGAATTAAGCACTCCCGCGTTGCTCCTCATGCAACTGGTGAACACATTGGATAAAACGCACGGTCTGCGTCTGGGCTCTCATCACAACCGAATGGGTTTGCGCACGACCGCCCCAGCCATATTTGACACCATCTAAGAAATCACCTGATGTGACCCCAGTTGCCGCAAAAATAATATCGGAATCGCCCACAAGGTCCTGCATACTTAACACTTTCGATGGATCCGCAATCCCCATGGCTAGACAACGTTGATGTTCTTCTTCATTCTCAGGCAGCAAACGCCCTTGCAATTCGCCACCCATACACCGCAATGCTGCTGCTGCAAGGACACCTTCGGGAGCTCCCCCCGAACCTACATGCAGATCGATCCCAGTTTCTGGGAACGCCACCGCCATCGCGCCTGCCACATCACCGTCGCTGAGTAAATAAATTTTGACTCCTAGTTTACGTAAGATCATAATGTGTTCAGCATGTCGATTGCGATCCAGGATGGAGACCGTCAGCTCTGAAATTTCCTTATGCAGAATGCTTGCCGCTTTTTGAATGGTCACCTCAAGAGGATCTTCAAGACTCAGCTTGCCAGCCAATCGCGGACCAACCGCCAGCTTCGCCATATACATATCAGGGGCATGGAGGAGATTGCCCTTTTCTGCGATAGCCACAACAGATATGGCATTATTCCGACCGCTAGCCACAATATCAGTTCCTTCTAATGGATCAACGGCAACATCAAATTCAGGTCCAACGCCACTGCCTACCTCTTCTCCAATGTAAAGCATTGGCGCTTCATCCATTTCCCCTTCACCAATAACAACTGTCCCCCGAAAAGGAACAGCACTGAAATACTCCCGCATCGCGGAAGTTGCGGCTCCATCCGCATCATGCTTATTCCCTTTCCCTGTCCAGCTAGATGATGCAATAGCTGCTGCCTCTGTTACCCGTACGATTTCCAAAGATAAGTCTCTGTGCATAAGCGATCCACCCTCTCGAAATTGGTTTGATTCGTGTTTGATGCGTTATGATCTTTCCGCCAAAATTAAGCCTGCTGTTTCCTCAATAGCTTTCTCGCTCACATCAATAATCGAACAACCCAGATCACGATACAGATTCATGGCATAAGCTAATTCTTCCTCTATGCGCTCTTTCGTCGCATATTTAGCTCCAAAAGGAAGACCAACGGCTTTCAGCCGTTCTGTACGAATACCAATCAGCTTATCCACACTCATCGTCAGTCCGACAAGCTTCTTCGGGTCTAGCTCAAATAAGAGACTAGGCGGTTTAACCTCTGGAACTAAAGGATAATTCGACACCTTAAATCCTTTGTGCGCCAAATATATGCTAAGCGGTGTCTTAGATGTTCGTGATGGTCCGATCAGGACGATATGGGCCTGTTTCATTGCGCTAGGATCTTTGCCATCATCACTATTGACTGTAAATTCTACCGCCTCAACCCGCTGATAATACTGTTCATCTAACTGATAGAGCAGCCCGACTTTACGCTTAGGCGAATCCTTAAACGTGTCAATAAAGGCTTGCATCATAGGGCCCATAATATCGATGGCATTCACGTTCAATCGGATAGCTTCTTGCCGCATCATTTCTCTTAATTCAGGCAATACAAGCGTGTAGGCGATAAACCCCTTCGCTCGCGAGGCATCTTCTACGATCGTTCGTACTTCATCTTCCGTTCGAATGGATCCATGTCGCTTCACGACAACCTGACTTGCATTAAACTGCCGAATCGTTGCTTGAACAACCGTATTTGCTGTTTCTCCTACCGAATCCGAACATACGAAAATGGTATGCAGCTTCTCTCCCATGTAAATTCCCCCTGATTTACGTACCTAGCGCTACATCCAGCAGCAATTTGGTCATTGTTGTTTTCGTAATTCGGCCTACAACTTCCAGCCCTTCCCGGCCCTCAATTGCCTTGACGACGGGTAAGGTGTCCACTTCATGATGAATCATCTTCCGTGCTGCTTCCAGTACGTTATCTTCAGGGTTCACCGTAACAATGTTCGGTTGTCTGGTCATCACCAACGAGACTGGCATTGCCGTTGCCGTTGCTTGTCCTAACGTAACCTTGAGTAAATCCTTTCGTGAAACCACGCCTGCTAGTGCACCCTCTTGATTAACTATCATCAAACTCCCCACATTTTCGAGAAAAAGGGCAACAACAGCATCACTAACGGTGACTGTTTCCCGAAGCAAAACGGGAATGCCCATTACGTCCTTCACCTTCAAGGACTCGATCAACTTGCTTGGTGCATGGACGTCGTGTGCTGCTGTTCCGAGAAAATAGCCCACCTTTGGTTTGGCATCAATATGCCTTAACATGACTAAGACTGCTAGATCCGAGCGAATGGTCGGTCGACTAACCCCCAGCAACTCAGCGATGCGTTCTCCAGTAATAGGTGCATATTTGCCGACGAGATCAATTATTTCTAACTGGCGAGCCGTAAGTTCGATGATGTTTCCCTCCTAAAGCAACAAAGTACTGTTATATAGTATGTTCTATTTGTTTTATATTGTACATTATATAACATTTATCTGAAATATAAAGATGTTTATTGCCCATAAAAGAATTTTTTATCACTTTAACAAGCGGAAAATAGAAAAAATCCTTACCCATCACCTCATAGAGGTTGGAGGTAAGGATTAGGGGTGAACAATCAATAAGACTGTAATCGACATTGAGGCGTCCAGATTCCTCCTTCAATTCCTTTAAGTCGATAAAATCGACTTAGATCCGTCCGCCAGCGGCAACTAGATCTCCCGTTCTCAGGAACTGTCGAAACGGACAACTTTTTACAAGAAAAAAGCGATTCCCAGAACGCCAGCCCCAACAATAACAACAAATGGATGCACTTTATATTTTACAATCGCCATAAAAGCACCGAACGCAATGAGAAGTGTTGCAACTTGTTTCCACGTGACTCCTGTATCTACCGTTCCGAAGGATGATTGGCCAAAATGCAGCGCTGCATAGATGATAAAACCTGTCACAACAGGCTTGAGACCGTAAAAGGATGATTTGAACCACGGATGCGAGTGCCAACGAAACAAGAAGGCCGATACGAGGATGATGACCACCAAAGACGGCAGTACCATGCCTAACGTTGCAAGAATAGCCCCAGGGATACCCGCTGTCTCATAACCAATTAACGTGGCACTATTCGTTGCAATGGGACCAGGGCTGGTGCCAGACAAGGCAATCACATGATAAAATTGTTCTTCCGTCATCCAGTGATGCCGCTCGACCTCAAGCTGGATGACAGGAATCATGGCATAGCCGCCGCCAAAGGATACGAGACCAATTTTGAGAAATGCGATGAATAATTGGAGTAGCATCTACGAATCACCTCGTCCCTTAGATCCCATCCGCCATAAACCATTCAGCGGTCTTGTTGTCAGCATTATTTGATGCAGGTAGTTCTGTATGAGATGGAGGTTTTACCATGCCCCATTTGTTCTTAAGATACATGGCGACGAGACCGGCTACTACGCCGAGTGTGATCAACACGAGAGGCGATACCTGAACGACGAGCATGACTATCACAGTTCCTACTGCTATAAGGAGGGTAATCCGATCGAAGATCGAAGATTTTGCCATTTTGTACGCGGCTGCCGCAATAAGACCTATAATCGCAGCATGAATCCCCTCCATGAGGGCTTGCATTTTCGGGTAATGCTCAAGCCAAGCGTAAAGCACACTTAGCACGAGGACGATCAGAAAGGTCGGTAGTGTAATCCCTACGACAGCCGCGATGGCTCCTGCAATGCCTGCGAGACGATAACCGACCAACGCAGATACATTGACACCAACTCCACCAGGGGCTGCACCGGAGATGGCCAGGAGCTCTGACATTTCCGCGTCTGACATCCAATTCTTCGTGAAGACTACCTCTCGTTGAATGGCAGGTAGCATGGCATAGCCGCCACCAAATGTAAGCGGGCTAATCCGAAGAAATGTCCAAAATAGGCGAATCAACTTGCTGAATGTGTTCCCTGTCATTTTGTTCTCCCCCTCCACTTAATTCTATATTGAACTAAAGTAGAGGGAGAATCCAATCAATAATCGTAATCTCTTTACAAATATTTGCTTATATTCTGGGACTTCCACCCAATTCCCCCACAATGCCTGCAACCAGTTATATTCACTTTGATAAAAAGGGGCGCATTTGCTGCTTCATAGCCCTATTCGTCAAATACACACCTAACACGATGGATAAGGCTCCCAACAGATGATATAGCTGCAAAGATTCCCCCGTAAAGGTGGTTGCAAAGATTGCGCTAAACAATGGTATGAAGTTGAGAAATCCTGCACAACGCTGGGGACCAGCAAGCTCTATGGCTTTATTCCAGCTCAAGAAAGCTACGATGGACGCGAAGATTCCCACATAAAGTAACCCGCTTACCAAGGCGGGACTCCACGACACCTTAGGTGCCTTGATGATCCACTCGATGGATGAACTTGGAATCAACACCACGAGAGCAACGGTTACTTGCACCAGTAAAAATGGGCTTGAAGGAAAGCGACCAGCCATTTTTTTCATGCCCACTGAATATAAGGCCCAGCATAAGACAGCGATTAGCATGTACATATCACCTTGATTGACGGATAACCGGAGGAGCGCAGACAAATCCCCTTGACTAATAATCCAACACACACCTAGGATCGATACACCAATACCAGGCAGCGCCCACCAGGCAAGTCTTTCCTTCATAACAGCCCAAGTAATGAGAACAACGAATATAGGTGTCGCCGAATTCATTAATGAAGCATTGATGGAGCCCGTGTACTGGACAGCGATATACGTGAGTGAGTTAAATCCGGCTACTCCTGTCAGGGAGAGGAATAGAACCATTTTCCAATTCGCGAGAAATTCATGTTTGAGTCGCCAGGCTGTTTTTCCATAAAATGGTAGTAAACACAAGAAAGCAATCATCCAGCGTGCTGCCGCCAAAGTAATTGGAGGAATATGTAAGACGAGTGCCTTACCTGCCACAAAGTTACCTCCCCAAATGCAAGTGGCTAGGATTAATAAGAAATACGGTGATTGTTTCAACATGGCATATGTATCTCCTTTAAGTTAACGTTATGGATTTTTATAAGAGGAACGACAGTCTTGAAATGCCTCTTGGAAAAAGATACATACTAAAGCATAGCGTTGGCAAGCATTAATATTAAAACGCAAACAAAAGTCTCCGTTTTCTCGGAGACCTCAGGTGAACTATCAAGCGCAATTGTGAGACTACAGTGTGATTCAACTGATGCTACATCTCATCTTCCTGAAAACGCACCTCACAAAAACAACCGAGGGGAATCATTTCATGCAAATACAGCAGCATGCTTCCCTTCTCTTGCTCCTCCATTCGCCTAAGCGCATCGAAGTCAAAATGAATGATGCTATTAATGACGTCATAATGCTTAAATCGTAGCCGCCCATAAGGAAATTGCCGATTGATCGCAGCTAGAATCCCATATTGATTCAAGTTTGAGCGAAGTGCAGTTAGTGCAATTTCGGAAGGAACTTCTTGCAGTAATGGCACTTTGTCTGCTCGCACCGCGTTATACGCCTTCACTTGAAAGACCACATACGGATACAAGTAAGCGTTTGCATACTTTTCCACATTCAGTTCATCTTGCTTAGATAGCTGCATATCTTCCGTCCATGCATAAATGGTCGCCTTATATTTATCTGAAGTGTGAATTCGGATGTACCTTAAATGGGGAAAGCGAGTTTTCACTAACTTTTCCGATAATAACCGTGTTCCCACCAAGATCACCTCTTTCGTTCCTGCCTTTGTAGGATTAGTATATGCATGAAAATAAAAACAGCCATCCTTTTACTTTGAAAAGGTAGCTAACTTTATCGCCTCGTTTACTCATCTATATTCGAGAGCTTGGCCTAATATGATGCAGCGACAGCAAAAGCC